>NZ_CP029289.2:1325000-1656250 GCF_003201835.2 Acidianus brierleyi
TAATAAGCAAATATTATTTATCATTCATAAGATAATAAGTTACCTAATAATCACAAGAGATTTTAGATAGATAGATCTTTTGACGAAACATATCTAAGAATTATATCTATTATATTATCTACAGACATTCTTTCCGTATTAATACATAAATCAAAAACAGATAAATCTAAGAGATCTATACCATAATACTTCCAAAACCGTAAATAATGACTTTCTTCTCTAGCTATGACTTTTTGTATGGCTTCCGAATATGATATATTATCTCGCTTAGATATTCTCTTAGACCTTTCCTCTAATGAAGCCCAAATATATATATTATAATCCGCTATGTCTTTTAATAACCATCCAACTATATGAGATTCAACTACTACATTACCTTTACTAGCTATATCGAATATTTTTTTGTCGATCTCTTTATCTATAGAGAAATCTTTTTCCGCAGCTAAATTAAGATCAAGAACGTCTTTCCCTACATTTTTTGCCATATTTCTAAATAACTCTCCAGCGGAAATATAACTCAAATTAAGTTTATTAGATAAAATTTTAGCAATAGTAGTTTTCCCACTTCCAGAAGGACCACTAATTACAACAATCATGAAATTCCTCTCATGGAGGACTTTATAAGTTTCTCAAGACAGCTATGACAAATATATCCACCATATGGCCTTTCAGGACGTTTTTGAGTTTTACTAAATTTATTTACATTGTTTGTAACTGTGCCTCTAAGGGGTTTCTTACATATTGCACACACGGCAGGTGAATTTTTATGCCTTTCAAAATGTATACTAGATTTATTACTAGGTAATTTTATATGCACTTTTCTCCATGACCTAGATCTAAATTCAGGTTTGGTCATACTACTCAGTGTGAAAATATTTTTTATAGTTTAAATAATCTTCGGACGTCTTAGCGAAATAGGCGTGAATAACACAAATGATAATATAAATATTATCAGACTACCCAGTTCTAAATAATACTTATGACCAGAAATATGTGTTATAAATGGTATATTAAATGGTAAATATACTGGAACTGAAAAATACGTCAGAACTAAAAATAAATCTATCATATAAAAAACTATAAGCAATAAGGACTGAAAAAACGAGTACATATAAAGCTTTGAATTGTACGTCTTCATTTCAGGAGATATCTTCTTATATATTCTTTCTTTCCTTTTGTTTGAGACTACTTTACCTAAACGTTGATCATAATATTCTAATTTCTTTATAACGGAAATAAGCTTATTATATATGAATATTTTATAAAACACATAAATAGCGAAATTTGATAAAAAAGATATAGATATTATAAAAAATATAATAAAATTCATTTTACATCATAGAATCTATTATGACATTTGCCGCTACTCTTGGATCTCCTTCGACATTATTCACAATCTTTACTGACGCGCCTACTAGAACTGCAGAAGCTACTGCAGCGTATCTAGCAAAATTTATTGTTTCAGTAATTATCTCAATATTACTATAATCAGACCTTATTCTATCCTTATCCCTCGATTGTCGTTTTAAGATATTATTAGGATCACTTTCTATTAAAAATATTACGGTTGGTGATAATATTTCTATTATATGCTTTGGTAGTCCTGGTAAATACCCCGAATTAGTTCTTATAACAGCATGCGTATCTATAAAACTTAAACCTTTATCACCTAAATCTTCAGAATCTTTAACTATTTTCTTTGCTGCCTCCAATTGTAATTCCCTTTGCTTTGGTAAAGGAAGCTTCCTTATCTCGTCTCTATTATTTACATATTTTTGATCTAATGCTATATTTAGCATATAGTCTCCGTAATTCATTATCTTATATGGAATTTTCTTTTCCTTAAGTATCTCTGAGACCATTGATAATACAGTAGTTTTTCCTACTCCCGGTATCCCGGTTACTATACCCATTTTCATTAATTATTCACCTATAATTCTCTTTAATAAAGGATACATCTCTATTGATCTCTCATATGCTAATAAACTATAGTATTGCATTGCTATTGACACCGCTAATATTAGACCTACTCCAGTACCATACACTCCTAAAAACGTTGCAAATACTGCTATAAGACTAACAATAAGAGAACTAAAGAAAGCAAGAGGATATATATATCTAGCTAAAATAGCCTCAATCATTCTTGGACTACTTCTCATGCCTGGTATTTCTATACCTGCATCTGCTAATGATCTAGCTTGAGTAGCTGGATCCAAACCTGCTACCTCAACCCAAACTAAGCCAAACATTACTCCTAAAACTAGGAAGACTATAGCATAAATTAACGCGCCTAATGGATCTACTACTACTGCATAAACACTATGAGGTATAGTTGTATTAGGAGGTGGAAATACAAATGCCGAATCTATAGCGCTTAAAATCTTCTGAACACTAGGAGATACATAAGATGTGAGAGTAGAGAATAATTCTATATCAGCACCGAGTACACTTACAAATATTACTGGAATGCTACTTACATATAGAAAGTTAAGAGGTACTGTTCTTCTTATTCCCCTTAACTTTTGAGAGGTAACTGGAATATTTATGTTAATAGACTCTAGATATATGATAAGTATTGTAAGTCCTATTGTTGACACTAAACCTACTAGATCTGGCTGGAAAGGTTTAGTTGTATTAACTATTAGATCTAAAAGATTTCCGTGAGATATCAAAGTAGCAACTAAAGATGGGAAGAAACCTACAGGTAAATTCTGAGAAGAAACGGTTACAATACCAAACATATACCAAAACATTATTTTCATTACTCCTGCCAATATGAACAGACTAACGCCAGATCCTAGTCCCCAACCTTTCTGAATCATTTCGTCTAATAATAATATAAAGAACGTGGCTACTATTAGCTGGCCACCTATTATCAATGCAAAATTTAATCTTGAAACACCAGCTGATCCTGACAAAGCAAATCCAAATAGAAACGCTTCAATTATTATAAAAATGAACGCTAATCCTTTCTGGGCCTCAGTAAATGTTGCCCTATCATCTTCATTATTCAAATTTACATTTATAAGTTTAGATCCTACTAAAATTTGCATTATTAAACCAGCCGTTATTATCGGACCAATACCAAGTTGAGCTAATGTGCCAGCAGTAGAAGCAAAAATTACTTGCTCTAAAAGAAAATTACTAAAAAAAGAGGAATTAGACAATTGAAGACCATACAGTGGGACTGATGACATTACTAAATAAATTGCAACAGCTACTATAGACCAAATTAGCTTTTGATTTAAAGAAGGTTTCTGCTCCGGCTTAGTTACAGCCGGTAGAACTTGCCCAAGTTTAGCCAAGAAATCCGTAAATGACATAAACTCTCAAAAGACTTTTACCAAAACTAGTTTAAATATTCTATCATCAATACAAACTTCTTAAAAAAAGCTTTATTTTTCAGGAGATATAACCTGGCCGCCTATCTTCATAATCTTTTGCTTAGCTTTTTCACTTGCTTCAGCAATTTTTATTATAATAGGCATATTAACATTTCCACTACCTAATAATTTTTCATATCCATACTTGGTTAAATCAACAACGTTTTTACCGTCCTTTGACTCAATTTCAATTTTACCATTATCCAATAGATTACTTAATTGCCTTAGTGTTATAACCGCCTTAGTATATGACGTTGGATTAACAAATCCATGTTTACCGTACCAATCTTTACCATATTTCACTACCCATGACCATTTCTCTTTTCCCATGCCTATCTGTCTGCCTCCTTCCTTACCTCTATCTCTATGTTGGCCTTTTGCGCCCCATCCCATAGTTCTATGTCCTCTCATTTTCCTTGATTTTTTAGCTCTTCTTACCACCATTTAAATCATCCTCTCTATTAATTCGAGTATTTTATCCCCTCTATATCCAAATTCTCCACCAGTACCATAAGGCTTATTCACTTTACCTTTAAAACCTCCTCTTGGTGGATGCAAACGTATAGGCAATTTAAATAAATTATCGTATTTATTTACTATAACCTTACCTTCAAGAATACCTTGCTTCAAATCTTCTAAACTCATAGACAATTTTTCTTTTACAAAGTTTTCATTAACAAAATCTCCGTTAATAGTATGTATTCTACTTAATAGAAGATCTATAGCTTTATCATTAGCTTTACCCCATGTTATATAAGACTGGACTTTCATTAACATGCCTCTTATAGAGTCATTATCAGGATATATCATGGCATTAAATTGCTTCTTTAATCGCAACATTTCCAATGTTTCTTCTAGGTTCCATGGAGCAGATGCAGATCCTCTAATTCGAATAGCTATTATGGAGTTGCTCATTATACTGTTCACCTCTTCCTAGCCCAATCGGCCGGCGTAACAAATCTATATGTATTATATAGAGCATTATAACCAGCTTTTATAAAATTCTCTGTAGTTCGCGTTTCTCCGCTACTAAATGACCATACGTCCTTTAAACCAGCATATGTAAGTAAATTCTTTAGTATACTGCCTGCTACTAAACCTGTACCTTTTGGAGCTGGCCTTAAAACTACCTCTACACTTCCAGCTTTACCAGACACTGTAAAAGGAAGACTGTGAGGCTCTCCACATGTACATTCCCAACTACCGCATCCTCTTCTTACTGGAATTATATTCATTTTAGCATCTCTAACGGCTTTTTGGATAGCAACTCTAAGCTGCTTAGCTTTTCCATTCCCAATACTGACATAACCATCATAATTTCCCATTACAATCAAAACTTTATATCTAGATAACTCGCCAGCATCAGTTTGCTTCTGTACCATCCTTATATCTATAACTTCGTATTTCAAATTAGGAAGTAAAGCATCAACTATTTCCGGTTCTGCTATTGGAAGATTTTTTTCAAATAATTCCTTCATAGAAGTTATCTTTCCTTCCTTAACTAATACACCTACCTTAGTTCTAGGTTTCCATTCCTCTATATTTGATACAGGAACCTCTTCCGTCATAATTATCCACCCATACTTTTAATCTTATTTAAAGTCTCGTCAAAATGAGAGACTAAATCTTTAGGATTTAATCCTCTACCAAGATATCCAGAAAATATTCTATTAAACTTATCTGGATTTTCCTTTTCCAGCTTTTCTGCATAGTTTACTATATGCTTACCTTTTATTCTATCTTCGTCAAATTCCAGCTCATCCCCAATAGGTATATTTATTCCCGCATCCACACTGCCTTTGATGGCATAAAATATTCTTGAGCCTTTTATAGGAGTAAATAGGCCTATATCAGCAACTACACTAGAAATACCTGCTTTTTTGGCCCTAAGACCCAACAAATAGCCTGTCAAGTAAGCTGCAGAAGTATTATTACAGTCTCCCTTCCATCCATATTTCTTACATAATTCTATTGAATGAGCCATTACTACCGTACTATCTCCATTAGGATTAAACGCTACTATCTGCATAATTACATACTTATTAGTTAATCTAACGACAAGCCTAGTAGCTTTACTCAAAACATATGTATATCTTTTATAATAGTTAGTTTTTCCTTCTCTTCTTCTACTAAATTTCACTCTATAATTTGGACCTAAAGATACCATTAACTTTCACTCCTTTATTTTACCTGATTGCTTAAGCGAATTTCTAACATCGCCCAAACTCTTAAATGTACCGCCTTTAGCTTTTTTATAATATAACCTATAAGTACGCTCATCTATAGTCCCACTATCTCTTAGCCATTTAATATATTGTCTTATCTTCCTTATTCTATTTATCCATTCACTACGTGGTTGAACTCTAGCACCTTTTTTACCATTCTTACTACCTTGTCTTCTTCCTTCTCCTTTTATCCTTCTATTCTTACGCCTTAATTTAACTCTTGAATTACTTATACCACGTTTTTTCTCAATGATAATTTTTCCATCCGCTATCAATTTCTTAATATCTGACCTAGTCAAAGCATCTTTTATTTCATCTAAATTTTCTTCAGGTAACTTAACATTATTTATGCCAACATTCGCTATATCGGCAGCCAATCTTTTTTGTAAATATAGATCCGGCAACTTCTATCACCCATTAGCTACTCTTATTCCATACTCATTGGCCTTTTTAACAATTTCCATTCTTTTTCTTAATCCTAAATTACCATTTATTATTACAATAACATTATTTTTTTCATCTTCCCTTATTTTGGATAAATCATTAATATTAGAAACATACACTGGCTTTAGACCACTAGGATGAAAATATCTTATCATTTTTGGTTTAATATACCCAGTAGAGACTAACTTAGGAAATCCTTTAAGCCTTAGCCTAGATTTATTATCTATACCTCTAGGCCTTATCCACTTATTTTGCCTCTCTAATTTAAAGTATTTATCCCAGTCGTAACGTAAGAAATCTGGCTTTTTAGAACTATATTTAACTTTAAGCTCTCGTATCTTAGATGGTTCTAAAATATTTTTATTGCTCACTACCAACTACCTCCTTTTTATAGATATATATACCGTCGGAAAAAACTCTCCTATCGAAACCTTTTATTTTTGATGTAGATTCTATATTAGCTGCAGTTTGCGCAACTTTTTCTAAATCGGCTCCTTCGACTATTATATCTTCACCTTTTACTGTAACTTTTACTCCTTGTAAAATCTTTGCTCTTCTAATGTTTTTTTCGCCTATTAAATTTGTGATTTGCACTTCATTTCCTACTACTTTAACCGATGTTGGAAAATGCGTAAATATTATTTTTAAATAATATCTATAACCTTTAGTAACTCCTACAAAAATATTTTCAATCTCACGTTTTATGCTATATAAAGTAGCTTTTTGTTGTTTTGTGCCAAAAGTAGACTCGAAAATAATCTTATTGCCTACTAAATTCATTTGGATACCTTTTGCAAAAGAGAAATCCTTTTCTACTTCTGCCTTAGGACCTTTTATTACTATTTTATTATTACTAAGATTAACGGATATATTTTTTGGAATTTCTAACTCTTCATGAATTAAAGAGTACTGCATTTTATTCTCACCTTAGTATACATACCCTAAAGCATTACCGCCTATACGTAATCTAGCAGCATCTTTATGCGACATTACTCCTTTTGATGTAGACACTATTATTAAGCCTATTTCTTTTGAAGGAAGATAACGCCTAACATAGTCTGGCAAATTAATCATATCCCTATAGTTTAAAGAATATCTGGGAGTTATTGGGCCGCACTTATTAATTCTGCCTAGCAATTGTACGGTTATCTTTCCCCATCTACCGTCATCTATATATTCAAACTCTCCAACATAGCCTTCCTTTTGCATTACACGTAACACGTTAATTATCAATTTAGAAGCAGGCATTATTATAACCTGCTTATTTCTTCTTACTTCATTATTGTTAATGGAACTTAACGCATTTGTTAAAGGATTTAAAACTACCATTCAAATCACCTTAATTTCTTAAAACCTAAAGGACCAGCTACTTCTCTAAAGCATTGTCTACATAAATATATATCATATTTCTGAATCACAGAATCTGTACTACCACACCTTTTGCATACTTGTACTCCTTTTCCATGCTTCCTTTCTGCCGGAGGCTTAAATTTACCCATTTACATCACCATGCTTATATAATTGTAACACCTAATGTCTCCTTTAAAAAAGTCATTGCTTCCTCTTTACTTACTCTTTGGGACTTAGGTATACTACTTCTATTTCTCTTTCTTCTACCTATTCTATATCCAGGCTTTTCTAAGGTTATTGCGATATCCATGCCGAAAATACCAACTTCTGGATCATATCTAACACCAGGAATAACCACATGTTCTGCTATACCAAAACTAACATTCCCAGAATCATCAAAACTAGATGATTTTAATCTATAATTTATTGCAGGAAGAACTTTCTTTAGAAATTCAATTCCTTTATCCCTTCTTAGCGTAACTTTTACTCCTATTGGCTGCCCTTTTCTAACACCAAAATCTTTTATTGATTTTTTAGCTCTAGTATATACAGGTTTAGCTCCAGTTAACTCTTGTAACAAATTATATGCCTTTTCTAGCCTTTCTCCAGATTCTCCTAGACCAATGTTTACTGTAACCTTAACAAGTCTAGGCATCTGCATAGGATTTTTAGATAATTGTGTTTCTTCTGCCATTTTACTCCACCTTTATAACAGGCTGTGTAGTTCCTATAGCCATGATATTTTCTAAATTGCTCTCATAAGTTTTACCATCTTTAGATTGAATATTTACTACGCTATACACTCTTCTTTTATATTGAGACATTTGTATCTTACCTATTATGCCATGACGACCAGCGTTTTTACCTCCTATTATTATACCATAGTTTCCCTCCTTTAGCTCATATGTTTCAAGAATCTCTTGATTTGGAAGTGCTATTTTAAGAGTAGTTAATGTACTATATTTGTATTCGGCGATATTATCCTTTATAATTTGAATATTACGTCCACTATCTAAGTTAAGTTGCAAATCACCGTTTTTAACCAAAGATTTATTCAATATTCTAACAAGTTTAAAAGAAGACTCCTCTCTAGGTATCTCGATAGCCTTTAGGAATCTTGCGTTATCTGGAATAATTCTGTAATATAAATCTGCAGAAGGAATAGATATTACATCCATTAATCCAACTGGAAATCTATAATCTAATCTAACCTTTCCATCTACTAAGACTTCCCCAGAAGATATTATAGTCTTGGCTTCTTTTAACGTTACAGCCGCATGTATATAGTCCCTTAACAATATTGATAAAGGAACACTTTGATTAAGCGAATGAGCACCAGGTACTGTTCTAACAGTCCATTTATATTGCTTTTTACTTATAAGCAAAAACCATGGAGAAGCATTTCTTGTTATATGAACCATTATGATTCACCCTTAGGACTTTCATTAGTCTTCCTTTTTCTTTCAATTAAATCTTTTCTTTTGGAATCTGCAACATCTAACTTAGTTACAATAACCTTAGAAGCATGAATCCAAACATAAATAGGAGTTCCGTCAGCCTTTTTCCTAGTTAAGCCTTCTATAGCTACTCTGCCATTTTTAGTATCTACAGCTGCTACTTTACCTTCAAAGCCTGCGTGCTCTCCTCTAGCTACTTTAGCCGTATCCCCTTTTTTAACACTAATTCTGCTTATTCCATATTCTTTCTCTACTTCATCGGAAACTGGTGCAACAAGATTGACTTTTCTCTTATGATAAGCCATATTATATAGAATTTTCCTTTGCTTAGATGGTTTAGAAGTAACCATTAGTTTCACCTTAGCTAAATAATTAAAGTAGCCAAACTAGCTACTTTCGGCCATCTTTCAGCAGCTTCTCTAGCTACTGGACCTCTTACTTCCGTACCTTTAGGTGTCCCATCTGGATTAACTATAACCACTGCATTATCCTCAAATGAAATCCAGGTTCCATCTGCTCTTCTTAATGGCATTTTTTGCCTAATTATTACGGCTTTAAATTTCTGCTTCCTAACCTCAGGTGTACCTTTCCTTACAGATACAAAAACTAAATCTCCTACATTTGCGAAAGGCACCCTTCTTAACACACCTCTATATCCAAATACGCCTACTATAACAGCCTCTTTACCCCCACTATTATCCGACACTGTCACACTAGAATAATTCTGAAGAGCTGGAGTCCTTCCTTTTCTAGAACCTAACATTTGAAGTTTTTCTGACATTTATGCACCACCTACTTTTCCTACCACAACATAGGATACTGATTTGGCTATAGGTCTACATTCTGCTATTATAACGTTATCTCCCTCTTTAAGATTTAAACATGGAGGAACATGCACATGAATTCTGCTCCTTCTTCTCTCGTATCGCTTATATTTTGTATTATAATGAATATGACTTTTCTCAAAAACTCCTGTCTTATTAGCTCTAAGTTTTATTATTTTTCCTTCAAATATCATTCCTCTAACCTTTAACTTACCATGAAATGGACAATATTTATCATTGCACACACTTTCAGGCAAGCTTATGTTAGGAATTCCTATATTTTTACTCTGACTCACCTTAACCACCTTTTATTAACCCTTTTTGACGGTTTAGACACCAACTTACAACCAGAAATAATAATATGGCATCTTTTAAAATCTAACTCATAAAAACCATTGCTTTTCATTATCGTTAAATATCTATTACCAACCTTGATACGAAAAGTATTCTTAGTTTCAAAAACTATTATACCAGACGTTCCAATAAGAATAGGATTAGAATACCCCAAAATTTTTATCTTAAAACCTATAAAATCAATGCTTCTCTTCACGATGGCTATTCCTTTTTTTCTCATTAATAACTGTTTTAAGCCTTGCTATATTCTTTCTCATATTCCTAATAGACGCTGTGTCCTTTATTGTACCTACCCTAGCTTCGGCTCTTAATTTTATTAAATCAGCAATAGTATCTTGTAGCCTTTTATTTAGATCTTGAATTTCCAATTTTCTTATATCTTCTAGGAAATCATTGGTTTTGTGAGGCATTGACACCACCAGTTGTTCCAGATTCATCTATAAATTTAACATTTGTTATAGTTACTCCACCTTCTGTTGATTTAGGAGCTTCTCTAAATGTTATCTTATCTAATGGCTTCAATGGTTTAGTTATTACCACTTCGACTCCATATATACCCATTTTTAGAGTAGCTATAGCTATTGCCCTATCTACTAATAGATCAAGACTATTTCCTGACTTGTACACAGTACCTTCCTTTAGTTTCTCATATTTAGCTCTTTCCGATGTTATTTTCCCACTTACTATAACTTCTGCACCCATTGCGCCAGCATTCATTATTCTCCTTATTGTTATAAAAGCTGCCCTCCTAAAGTGATAACCCTTTTCTAATGTAACTGCAAGCCTAAATGCCATTACTCTAGCATTAAGTTCTGGATTTTCTACATTTGTAACTGTAATTTGCGGATTTTCTAAGTTGAAGAATTTTTCCAAGACTTGTGCCAATTGCTTTATAGTTCTACCACCTTTTCCTATTATCATTGCTGGCCTATTAGCATAGATTATAACTCTAGTTCCTATTGGAGTTTTTATTATATCTGTTCCTGCATATTCTGCCATATAGAATTGCTTAGCTAGATATTCATCTACCATAACTTTTACCATAGATTTTTGTAAAAAATATTTCCTAACATTTACCATTTATATCACACCTCTGCAACTATAACTTCTATATGTGATGTTCTTCTATTTTTTGCAGTAGCTCGCCCAAAAGCTCTAGGCATATATCTTTTCAATATTAACCCTTTATGAGCTGCAATATGAACTATCTTTAGACTATCTGGATCTAGACCTTTTGACACAGCATTAGCTTCAGCATTTTCTAAAGTTTTAAGAACGTACTTTGCAGCCTTTATAGGATATCTGCCATCTTTAATATGCCATTTAGTTTCTAACCCTGATTTATGTGAGGCTCCAGTAGAATATCTCCAATAAGGTACTGCTTCCTTCTTCTCTATTACCTGGTCCAGATACTTTTTAGCATCTTGCAATTTTTTACCACGAATTGCTTTACATACATTATAAAGATCTTTAATAGATACTGATACGTTTCTACTTACTGCTTTGCCTTGTTTGGTTTCGTCTATATTTAATAATGGATAATTCCATCCGCTCATTTTTATCCCTTCATAGCTAGGAATAGACTTGATCTTGTAGCCTTTAATCCAGGCTCTCCATGCTCTACTTTCTTTGTGCTTATTGAGAATTCCCCAAGGTAATGGCCTATCATTTCTGGAACTATCTGAACTTCTACGAATTCTTTACCATTATATATACCGAATTTTAGTCCAACCATTTCAGGCAATATTACCAAATCTCTAACGTGAGTCTTTATAGTCTTGTCTAAATTACCCTGCCTTCTAAGTTTTCTTATTTTCTCTAGAAGCCTACGTTGATGATTATTAAAGCCTCTAACTAGTGATCTTCTTTGCCTGGATGGAAGCAATTTTATGAACTCATCCATAGGCATTTCGATTAACTCGTCCAAATTTTTACCTCTATATGTAAACTTTTTCCATTCGGGCGGAAACTCAATTGACATTAAAACTCACTCCTTTTATAAGCTTATAAAATTTCACTTTCTTTCCTTCCTCCCTGTTCTTCTAGCTGCTATATGGCCTACTTTTCTTCCTGGCGGTGCGTTTCTAGATACTGTACTAGATCTACTTACACTAGCATGTAATCCACCACCGTGTGGATGATCTACAACGTTCATTGCTACTCCTCTAACATGTGGCCATACCTTAGCTTTGACTTTATATTTCCAATAGTTATTCCCTGCTTTTAATAAAGGTTTTTCTAGAGCTCCGCCTCCAGCTATTACACCTATAGTAGCAAGAGCATTATACATAACCTCTTTTATTTTTCCAGAAGGCATTCTAATTAAGACCTTATTTCCAGCTTTACCAACTATTATGGCATAAGACCCTGCAGACCTAGCATAACGTCCACCATCGCCCCTATATTTTTCTACATTAGAAATCATTGTACCTTCAGGTAAACTTCCAACTTCGACTATATTACCCAAGGATGAAGGAGCACCTTTCCCTATTTCTATTTTCTGATTAATAACTAATCCTTGTACAGCTTGAGTGTAAAACGAAGTACCATCTTCTAACTTAACTTTAGCCACCGGCGCTAGCATACCAGGATTATGAATTATGTCAATTACTTTGCCTATCTGATATCTAACAACACTAGGATATCTTACCTTTCCAACCCTAAGCCATCCCGGATTTCTAAAATTTATATTACCTCTTCCAGCTCTTTGTTGTAATAATTTTTTACCCATTTATTATCACCTTTATAATATTCCTAATTTATGAGCTACATCTAATGCCTTAAATTCTGGTTTTAACTTAATATATGCCTTCTTCTCGCCGGTAGGAGATATACTCACATTTATCTTAGCTACCTTAACGCTGAACATTTTTTCTATTTCAGACTTTATCTGAGTTTTAGTTGAACTTTTATTTACCACAAGCACTATAGTATTTGTGGATTCTATCAATTTCGTAGCTTTTTCTGTTGCTAAAGGTTCTATTATTACGCTCATAATAATCCACCTAATCTTCTGTTAAGTATATCTAGTGAGCTCTCAGTATATATAGTAAGTCTTCCTGGCTGAGCACCAGGAGCTAAATGAATAACACTAACAATACCTGCATTAACAACATCAACTCCTGGTATATTTTTAGCTGCTAATAATAGCTTGCTAACATCATGCGAAATTATTAGTGGACCTACTGGAATTTTGTATTTTCTTCCTCTCATTTTACCTTTTCCGGCTCTTATCTTTATTCCATCCTTAACTCTATATACGTCGTCTATAACTTTTATTTTACTTAATACTGATAGTAGCTCTTTTGGTTTACTTATACTTGCTAGCTCGTCAGTTACAACTATAGGTAAATTATCAATAGTAAATTTATGGCCTCTCGACGTAACAAATAATTTATCTGCAGTAGCTGAAATAGCACTAATAGTAGCTAGTCTTTTCTCCTTCTCATTTATTTCTTCTATAATCTTCTCTCTTAATGTGGGTGGGAAAGCAGCCCTACCTCCTACAGTATTGGGTGCTAATGCACCTTCTCCTGTAGTTCTTATTCTAGGAACTCTTGCTAAACCTAAATTTATTCCGAAACTAGAAGCCGGCGTTCTTTTACCCGCCATAGGATCTCTTGCCTTAGGCTGCAATGATCTTGTAAGTGAAGCATAAAATGCACGTCTAATCAAATCTTTTCTTACTGGATAGCTAAAAATTAATGGAAGTTCTATTTCCTTTAAACTACTACCGTCCAAACTCAAAATATTTGATTTCCTTACTTGTAATTCATAATACATTTAATTTCACCCTTGCTTACTGTTTAGATCTATATATGTAATGTTTTGTGGTGTAGGAGTTATCTCGTATGGTCTGATTGCATAACGTAAAAATAAAGGTCTTTTCCTTACGCCTATAGTAGATCCTTTAAGTAAAATATATGTATTCCTAACTTGTCCATATTTAACAAAACCGCCTTTAGGATTTATCTCATCTATCTTGTCACTTATTTTCAATATAAGCTTATTATATTCAGTTCTTCTATGGAATCCCATTTGCCCAGGCTGAGGAACATAACTAGGTGTTCCTAAGGAAGGACCCTTCGTACCTACTTTCCTACTTCCTTTCCTATGCTTATGCCATCTAGGTAATTCCTGTACGCTATATCTTTTTACAACCCCTTCAAAGCCTTTACCTTTTGTTACACCTATTATATCAATTAATTGGCCTTCTTTGAGCACAGAATTCACTGTCATGGGCTTACCCAGTATACTTAGAGCATAATCTAATTGAGCATTTAAAGTTCCTCCACCTATTTGAATTTCTGTAATGTCTGGAGTCTTCTTACCCAACGCAGGTACTAGTTTAGGTTGAGTTGCAACAATTAGCCTTAAAAATAATAAATTATTTATGTTATCCTTTATCTTATTTAGGAAAGCGCTTTGCTTTTCTGAATTTATCTTTATATTCCTTATTCTTCTTTCCAAATGTATATCAGAAGGCAAATTTGCCCAATATTCTGTAATGCTAGCAGGTTCTCCTTTACTAGTTATTCCATATGCCTTTATTGCTAAAGGAAGTATTGGAGGAGTTTCTATAACAGTAGATGGCACGAATATTTCCTTGCCAAAATTATCAGATCCTCTCGTATTATCTATCATATAAACATGAGTCATTCCTACCTTGTATCCTACAAATCCTAATAACGTCGGATTCTCATAGTTAACTATTGGCCAAGATCTAGGAGTAGGCAAGATTTCTTCTGCCCTTTTCCTAGGTCTTAGACCTGAGGAACCTCTTCTAGGTGATGCAAGCTTACGATGTCCCAATCCCTATCCCCTTTTCTCTTATTCCATGCTTCTCGCTGGTTATAAATGTATCTATTCTATTATAAGATTTAAAATGGAAAGCGAAGATATTAGAGCCTCTTCTGTCCTAATATCTGATACACCTTGTTTTGGAATAAAGTTATATGACTTAATAAGAAATTCTAAGCCTAATGTATTTAGTAAATTCCCCTTAGGCGGCCCAATTAATAGAGTTATCCCATTTTTTTCATATAAATCATTTATTTCTCTTTTATGCAAAAAAGGGTCTTTCCCATTTCTACTACCTATTATCAAATTCTTTTTGGTTTTTATGCTGTCTAAATCACATTTTATGAGTTTAAATCCAGAATAATATATATAAGGATATTTTATATAGTCAAGTTCAACTGAATCCAAGATTAATACTGAAGAATCTTTTATATTTAAGTTACGCTTAAGACCAAAATCTCCTCCTTTACCTATCCTAACTTCGCCTTCTGTTGGTAATCTATGCACAATATGAGAATAAATATTCATTGGAGATAGTAAGCCAACCTTACTAAGTTCTTTTTGTCTTGGAATTGTTCTCTTTAAATATGGAGGTAATATGGCATAATCAAAGATCTTTCTTATAATATTATACAATTTGGGTGAGTCATTAATAATATATAATTTAGATACTCTAAATATTAGAAGATATCTAAAAATTTCAGAAACTTTAAGAGTCACCTCTTCTATTGACGATTCAACACTTAATATGGAAGAAAATAAGGCTACATTTAGTTCCTTTCTCCTTGGAAATTCAAACATTGTTAAACCTTTTTTATTCCAATTGTATATTTCTCATCCTCAATATCCCAATCATTGATAAGTTCGCCTTCTATTTTATTAGTTACAACATCTACGGCTCTTGTTTCAGACTTTATATAATCTTTCCACTTGTTTATGATCGAATATTTATCTTCTGGAGATTGTATATAAACTAGTATATTATCTAGAACATTAAGATTCATACTCTTTCTCATAAACTGGATTCTTCTTATTAAATCTCTGATTATGCCCTCCTCTTCCTCTTCTTTACTCAATTCTTTACTTATTGCTATAGCACCTTTATCAAATCGTGCAATAGTATATCCCTCAATTACAGATTCCCTTATAGTAACATGAGTTAAATTGAGTGAAACCTCAGTACCGTCTAACATAAAGGTATGAGTTCCCTTTTCAAGAATATCTTTTGCTACTATCTCTGAATTTTGATTAATATATTGTACTATTTTAGGCGTATTTTGTCTAAATTCTTTGCCTATAGATCCTGAATTTGGATCAGCAACAACTTTACTAAATGACTTAAGGGACTCTATCCCCATTATCTCTAAGTTTTTCACATTAAGAGTAGATTTTAGAATGTCAGTAACCAGACCTATAGACTTTATATCATTTTCAGAATTTAGAAATACGTACGCAGATTTTAACGGCCATCTTAATTTTATACCAGCACGAGCTCTAGCATTTAAACCTGCTTCGTTTATCTCTTTAACTAAATTTATAGCATATTCAAGCTCGTCATTTATTAATTCGTTTTGAGCTTCCGGTATTGACTCCATACTTACTGATAATTTGCCATTTATTACAAACTCCTTGTATATTTTCTCTGCGGTATAGGGAATGACTGACGATGCTAAAATTATCCAGTTTTTCAGAATATAATACAATATATAATACATTGCTATTTTAGATGGGTCGTTAGACTCTATCCATGCTCTATTCCTTATTAGCCTTAAGTAGAATCTACTTACATCGTCCACTAAAAACTGAATTATAGCATTAGCTAGCTCATGAACTTTATAATATTTCATAGACTCTTTTATTCCTTTCAATACTCTATTAAATCTAGAAAGTATCCAGTAATCTTCTATCTTTAGAGCATTTTTTATATCATTAAACGTATATTTTTCTGGATTAAAATTATCTAAACTCATATACATACTTGCAAAAACATAAACATTCCAGACTACTTGTAAATCACGCTTTGTTAGTTCTATAGATTTCCAAGAAAATTTGGCGTCTTCCCATGTAGTATTCTTTAATAGCCATAGTCTTAAAACATCTCTTCCATATTTATCTATAACGACTGAAGGTTCTACATAATTACCTAAACTTTTGTGCATTTCTCTTCCTTGTTCGTCTAGCATAAATCCGTGGACTAATACCGATTTGTATGGAGCCTTATCATCTAATATAACCCCAGATCTTAACAAACTAAAGAACCAGCCTCTAAGCTGATCATGCCCTTCTAGAACTAGATCCACAGGAGACAATTTTTCCCATTTTTCTTTCCAATTTTCGCCCAAACTAGCAAAGAACGCTACACCGCTATCAAACCATACGTCAGCTACATCAGGAACTCTATAAGCTTCTTCACCGCATATAGGGCACTTTAACTTAACATTATCTATCCACGGCTTATGAAGATCATTAGGAACACTGTCTATTGCTAACTTCTTTAATTCTTCCACACTACCTACGACAGTTACATGATTATTCTTACAAATCCAGATTGGTAAAGGATTTCCCCAAAATCTCTGTCTACTTATTACCCAATCTCTAAGTTCTTTTACCATGTTACCTATTCTCGTCTTACCCCAATCAGGAATCCACTCTACATTATTTATCTCATTTAATAATTCCTGTTTTACCTTGGTTACCTTAATAAACCATTGTTGAATAGCCCTTAATATTAAAGGAGTCTTACATCTCCAGCATATTGGATATCTGTGAACAATCTTCGTACTAATTAATAATGCGTTTCTAGCTTTTAGGTCTTCAATTATTTCTATTGAAGCATCCCTAACATATTTACCCTTATACTTTCCTGCTTGTTCTGTCATATTTCCTCTATCATCTACTAACATAACTATTGGGGAACCGATTCTTTTTCCTAAATCAAAGTCTACATCTCCGTGACCAGGAGCTGAGTGAACTAATCCAGTACCGTCTTCTAAACTCACTAAATTTCCTCCATCTACTACTTTATGATATGCATCTAGATTATTTTGTGCAGGTACAAGATCTTTTAATGGATTCTCGTAATTGAGGCCTAGTAATTCCTCTCCTTTATACACTTTTAATACTTTATAATTGGAAATCTTAGCTTCAGTCATTACGTTCTTTACTCTCTCTTCAGCTATTACATAGATCTCATTGCCTACCTCAACATCGGCATAATTATAATCCTTATTTATCATAACAAAGACATTAGCAGGTAACGTCCAAGGCGTAGTTGTCCATATTATTAGATACCTATTATTTTGACCTTTTATCTTAAACTTCACATAAATTGATGGATCTTCTTGGTCCCTATATTCGGATACTTCATAGTCAGATAATGTAGTCTCACAACGCGGACACCAATGAAGAACCTCTACGTCTTTTTCTAATAGTCCTTTTTCATAGGCTTTCTTTACAATTGCCCAAGAATTACTTATGTATGTGCTATCAAGAGTATAGTAAGGTTTATTCCAATCCATGAAAACTCCTATATTCATGAAATTTTGCGTCATAGAAGACGCATTTTTCAATGCAAAATCTTTACACAATGAAACAAACTTATCTACGCCCACTTTGTCTATAATATCTTGCTTTTTAGTTATCCCTAGTTGCTTTTCTACCGCAACTTCTATAGGAAGACCATGCGTATCATAACCAGGCTGATCGTAAACTCTAAAACCACTGAGTCTTTCATATCGTAAAATACAGTCTTTTATCACTTTATTCCATATAGTTCCTATATGTGGTATAGGAGCAGATGGATAAGGAGGACCATCTATAAATAGGAACTTAGTCTTATTCTGAGAATTATATTCCTTTAACTTCGAATATACATTAGCTTTACTCCAAAAATCTATTATCTCGTTCTCTATTTCTTTTAAATCAAATTTATTTTCTAAAGGCCTTATTGAGGATAATTCGGTCCACCTACCTACTATTACTGCTAAGCTTTAAAAATATGACTCAATAATTGAGCAAATGAGATCACTTAATCCTTTGATATATTACGTCAGACATTTGGCTAAGCTTAGTGTTACCTCCTACATCAATCGTAGTATATTTATTCTCACTATATACTGAAATTATAGAATCTAGCAAAGAATTAGATGCTTTTAGATATCTATTATCTTTAGATTTATCATATAGATATTCGAATAACATTGACACAGATAAGAGAAATGCCGTCGGATTAGCTATATCTTTCCCAGCTATGTCAAACGCGGCTCCGTGAACTGGCTCGAATAAAGCTTTATTATCGCCTATATTAGCAGAAGGAGCTAAACCTAAACTACCTGCTATTTGTGCTGCTTCGTCACTTAAAATATCGCCATAAACATTAGTCGTTACTATAACATCAAACATGTTAGGATTTCTAACTAGATTAGCGGCAGCAGCGTCAACATACATTTCATTATACTCTATTCCCTTAATGACATTTCTGCAAGCTTTTGCAAAAAGCCCATCCGTAATTCTCATTACATTGGCTTTATGTACACATGTAACTTTCTTTTTACGTTTAACAGCATAGTTTAGAGCAACATGAGCTATTCTCTCAGAAGCTTTTCTGGTTATTATTTTCATTCCTACTGCAGAATCGTTATCTATTAAGTACTCATATCCCTTATATAGATCTTCAGTATTTTCTCTAACTATGAGGATATCTACATTGCTATATTTAGACTGAACGTTAGGCAAAGTCTTTGCTGGTCTTATGTTAGCGTACATATCATACATTTGCCGTAGTTTAACTACTACGTCCATAGCACTTTCGCCTACTGGCCCCTTTAAAATTACATCAGCCTTATTGATTACATCTATAGTCTGCTGAGGCAACGCTGTACCATATTTAGCTAAAGCCGAATCACCTGCTTCAACTTCAATTATATCTATCTTAAGATCATAGTTCTCTATTAATTTTCCTAAAATTCTCTTGCTAGCGTTTACTATTTCAGGTCCTACACCATCTCCTGGGATTAACGCTAATATAAAGCTCATAATGGAGAATAGCTATTCTAATTTATAACCTTTAGAGACTATCTTATTTTCCAGATCTCTTATTATATCTTCCATATCTGGTGAAAGTCTTTTAGAAGTTTTCAATTCATAGTTTATTATATTAAGTAATTTCAATACTTCCTTATTTGGCAAAATATCTAATCTTGTAAAATGAACTAGTGCATCTATTAGTAATGAGTATCCTCTACTAAATCCTCTATGCACATTACTTCCAATTTCTATACTATATGGATCTAATAGAAATATACTAGGATTATCGTTATTTAATTTTATACACTTAGCAAATATTATTTCGTATATCGATTCATCATTTATTATAGGTAAGGCATTTTTTATGGTATAATTTATATTGCCAAATAGAGAATTGTAAAATATTCGCGGATTGTCTGTAATATGAATAGAGCACTTAGGAATTTTTGATATATTTGAATATGTTAAAGTATTTCTATATATTTTAGCCGAAATATTATCTCCCTCTCTTATAATTCCTATTGGAGATAAATTATTCAAAACGCCAGTACTACCTAAAATACTCTCATAAACGCCATCTTTTGGAAAAATATCTTTAATATTAATTTGGATCATTATGAATCTAATGATTTATGAAAGGATAAAAGAGCTTTCAAGTATGGGCGAAATTGTAGCTGGAGATCAAAAGGAAAGAAAACTTATAAGCAAATTTGAAAAGATGTTTTCTAATATAGATGATAGGAAAATAGTTCCAATAGAAGTACTAAATTATAGTTCTGAAACATATATGGAAGGAGAAAAGAAAATAGAAGCAATCTCACTTCCATATTCTCCAGATATAGATTTTGATGGGAAAATAGTAAGAGATTTCAAATCTTGTAACAATTCTGGAATACTAATTATTTTAGATAATCTATATGATATAAATAAATTTTATATAAAAGCACTAGAAAATCAATGTCAATTCATAGTATTCACATTGGACAATAACCTTAGAAAATATGTCGTAAAAACTCCCCCTTTTCTTAATTTATCAGCATCAATTCCGCCTCCAATACCTGCTTTTTATATAAGGAAAAATGATTTGGATTATATAAGAGAAAAAATCTCTATTAAAAATTTAACCAAAATAAAAAGGACAACTGGTTATATATTTGAAATAATTAAAAATGCAAAAAAAGATGATAAGATATATGTATCAGCTCATCATGATCATTGGTTTACGGGTGAGCATGATAATTTAGCTTCTCTTGCATTATTCCCAGAAATAGAAAGCAGTATCTATGAATTGCATCTAATAACGTTTACCGCAGAAGAAGCTGGAGCATTAGGATATAGTTCTTTTTCATGGAGTTTTGGGTCAAGATATTATTTAGATAATGTAGTAAAAAATTTAGATAATATAATATTAAATATTAATTTAGATAATATAAACCCTTTTAGTCCTGTAGTAAAAATCTCACCTGGATTATTCACTTTATCCACTAAATATTTTAATGTAAAAAGGGAAATTGAAATATATAGTGACGGATATAGTTTTTTCAAGAAAGGAATTCCTTCACTTACTATTGAAGGAATTAATCCAAACTATCATAGCGATAATGATACTGTGAATAAAGATGAAGAAAAAGGGTTTTACGATATATTACATAAAATTAATACAATATTAAATACTGAAATTGTAATAGACAATTTAGAAATAAAAGAGAATCTAGTTAATATCATGGAAAATTTACCATTACCGTTAAGAGTAAATCTAGTTAATATCACAAACAATACGTTTTTGGATAAGAAGCCCACAAGCATATATAAACTGTATGGTGGAATATACAACTTTCAGGAAAGATATGCTAAAGTTAAACCTTTTCCGCTAATTTTAGGATTGGATTCTGTTAGAGCGAATACATCTAAGGTTTTTATAGAAGGAAAACCCAGCATGGAACTTAGGCCAGTTGATAAGGAATATTATGCACATCTTATGGAACAATTTATAGACTATTATATAAATAGCATTCATGAATTATCAAAAGATATCTTGTAAGCTTTTTATATTCCTAATAACTAGGTCAGCATAAAGTTCGGCAAATTTAACTTTATTTTGTCTATCTATAAGTATGGAATTTAGGCCAGCTTTTTTTGCCGCAAGACAATCCTTTACAGGATCATCCCCTACCATCACGCACTGATCAGAACTAAGGCTTAATTTCTCACATCCTACTATAAAAGGTTGAACACTAGGTTTCGGTTTTATATTATTTTCTCCACCTATCACTATTATATCAAAATATTTGATGAGAGGAAAATTTTCTAACCGTCTAGATTTACTTCCTCCTTCTCCATCACTATTAGTTATTATGCCAAGTTTATATCCTTTCTTCTTCAGAAAATCTAACGTATCTTGAACGTCATCGAACACTTTTGTATCACTAGCTATTGACCAATATAATGATACCCATTCAAAAATTTGCTCTTTATTTACTGATATTCCGAGTTTTTCAAGAATTTTTTCAATCCATATTGTCCTATCATATACTCCTTCAGAATCTAATTTGCATGAAATAGATGTTACTATCTCATTTATTTCTGAGCTAGAAATATTTAGCGAAAGATTATTGTCAATTAAATATGTATATAATTCTTTAGATAATACGTCTAAAGCTCTCTTAGAATTAGTTTCAAAATCTACTAGCGTATTATCAAAATCAAAAAATATGGCTCTAATTTTTTCAAATTCGTTATAGTCTTCCATATATTTTCACGATAAAAAGTCCTCTGGCTTTGGCAATTCTTTTGGTAGTCCTTTTCTCTCTCTAATTTTCATTATAACGTCTACTAGTAAGCTATCTGGAACTGGCGCCCATCTACTGAACTCTGTTCCCCAAAAAGCTCTACCTCCTGTTGATCCTCTTAAATCGCTAGCTATTTCATAAGATTCTGCCACTGGTATCTCGGCCGCTATTCTTGCTGCACTACCTACTTGAGACATATTCAATATTTTACCTCTTTTTCTAGTTAATACTGAAGTAACATTACCTACTAAATCCATTGGAACTCTTATATCTAGCTTTTGTATGGGCTCCAATAAAGTTGGTTTTGCAGTTAAGAAACCTGCAAATATTGCATTTCTAACTGCTGGAAATATCTGTGCTGGACCTCTATGCGCAGGATCTTCATGTATAACGGCATCATGTAATGTCACTTTTAATCCTCTAACTGGCTCATGAGCTAATGGGCCTTCTTTCATAGCTAACCTAAATCCTTGAAGTAAAGTGTCTATTATTTCTCTCAGATGCTGAATACCGCTTGTCATGTCTACAAATACATTTACATTTTCATCTATAGCAATTATCTTCTTCGCTTCGTCATAATCCCATTCAGCCTGATCCCTTAAAATCTTAGCCATTTCTTTAGAATCCATATCTTCTTTTATAGTGCCATTTGCTATTAGATCAACTGTCTTATCGTTTAATGGTTCTACGCTAATATAGAATTTATTATGCTTATTTGGAGACTTTCCTTCAAATACTTGACTTTTTGCCCTTATACTTTCTCTATACACTACAATTGGAGGACTAGTTACAACGTCCACGCCATAATTGTCCTTAAGTAATTGTAATGATACTTCCACATGAAGGAATCCCATCCCAGATACTAAATACTCTCCAGTTTCTTCATTTATTTTTACAACTAAATTAGGATCTTCTATGCTTAACTTTCTTAATGCATCAATCATCTTGGTTAGATCCTTAGGATTTTTGGGCTCAATAGCTACCGTTACTACAGGTTCAGAAACATAATGCAACGTCTCAAAGCTACCTTGTAAAGCCTTATATTCTGGGGCTATTAATGTCTCACCAGCTCTAGCCTTGTCTAAGCCTAATGCTGCGGCAATATTTCCTGCAGGTATTTCATCCGCTAATTCTCTAAACTGTCCCATATATATACTTACTTGCAGAACCTTTTGAGGAGCTTTAGCGTTAACCAACCATACCTCTTCTCCTGATCTGAGAGTACCTGAGAATACTCTTCCAGTAGCTACTAAACCTGCATGTGGATCTACTTTCATGTCTGTTATCATCATAACTATAGGTCCATTAGGATCAGAGTTTAACATTGCCTTAGCTAATTCATTATTAAGGTCTCCTTTCCAAATCTTAGGAATTCTATACTTTTGAGCTTCTATAGGATTTGGAATAAATTTAATTACAGTATCTAAAAGTGCCTCATTTATAGGAACTTGATTAGCTAGTTCTTCAAGTTTTGATTTATCTGGTGCAGTATATGCGTCAATAACATTCTTCATGTTAATTCCTTTCTTCTGTGCAATAGGTAAACTAAATCCCCATTTGTCCTTTGCGGATCCAAAAACTACGTTACCTGCAGTAGGGTTAATCATCCATTTTTCTTTAAATTCTGGTTCCGCATATATGTCTATAAGATTATTAACTTCTTTTATTATGTCAAGTAACTTCTGCATCATTTCTTGAGGTCCTAATTTAAGTTCCTTTATCAATCTGTCAACCTTATTTATAAATAGAATTGGTCTAACTCTTTCTTCTAGGCTTTGACGTAGTACAGTTTCAGTCTGAGTCATTACACCTTCTACTGAATCGACTACGACTATCGATCCGTCTAAAACTCTCAAACTTCTTGTGACTCTACCACTAAAATCGACATGACCTGGAGTATCTATTAAGTTAATTACATAACCCTTGTTCTCAAATTCATGATAAAGGCTTACGTTTGCAGCTTTTACCGTTATACCTCTTTGTTGTTCAACCGATAAATAATCCAATGCTAATGCTTCACCAGCTACTTTAGGAGAAATTATACCAGATGCAGCAAGCAGTTGATCGCTTGTAGTAGTCTTTCCATGATCTACATGAGCTATTATTCCTATATTTCTAACTCTTTCCCTATCTTTCATCAAACCTAGTACTTCTTCTGTTGTTTTGAATCTAGGCAATTATATCACCAAACGTAACCTAACTACTAGTTTATATAAGTACTATTAAAAGGTGACTATCAAGTTTTTTGACCTTATTTTCAAATAAAATCTAACAATGATTTCTTACTATTATTCTCTGAAGACGAATAAGGGGTGTTAATTATTTTATATATTTCTTCCGCTTTTTTCCTGCTTCCTATGGCCTTCTCTATGTCCGAAATATTAGCATTACAAATATTTTTTATTGTGCCAAATTTTTCAAGTAGTTTTTTAGCTAATATTTCACCAATTTGAGGAAAAGACTCTACTATATATTCTTGTTCTTCCTTTATATTCTCAAATTTTGGTTTATCATGAAGACTAATACTCTTTTTCTTATTGTCATTTAGCTGAAATTTTTCAGCAAGTTTCTTTAAGATTTCAGCCGATTCCTGTTTATCTATCGAATAAATAACTCTTAAATTTTGAATGGTCATTACAGAAATTAGTGCTGAATTTACAGCTTTCCAGTTATTAGTTATTTTATATATTCTGTTTAAATTACCTTCTATTAGCAAAAAAGATATATCATATGAGCTCGTAAGTCTCCCTATCTGATCAAAAAATCTCTTATCAAATATAGAATTCACTAAGTCTATAACGCTTTTTCTTTCAACTGCTATATTATCACCGACTATATAATCTCCTACGGAAAGTTGCCTTAAAAAAACTGTTATACCTAGGCTACGTAGAATGCTTGGAATGCCACTAGCTTCTTCTCTATCATCGGCATAGATCCTTATCATTATACTTTACATACATTAACGACTGTTTTTAAGCTTTTGGAGGAACTGTTGATGAACCTCCTTGTGGATAATAACGTTGTAATAATTCATTAACTTTTCTTTGAAGATCATCAAATTGTTTTTTAAGTAAATCTTCCTGTTTTTGATAAGTTCTTGATCTAAGTTCTAAAATTTCCTTTCTATCACTTAACTCTTTCTCTATTGTAGACTTATCTTTCTTAACCAATAAGTTCCCTAGAATTTTATATATGATAGTATCTGCGGGTAATGTAGACAATTCTTCTAGGACTTTATTTACTTCCCTTAGCTCACTATCTATAACACTTTTTTCATACCCTAATCTTTCCAATTGACTTTGGAGTTGTTGTAGCTTTAATAACTGAGTCTGAACTTCAGGAGGTAATTTTTCTGCCATTTATTTCACCTCTTCTATTACTCTCAGAATCGTATATATCCAGAATATATAAGAATTCATTATAGCTCTTCCTCTTGTTATACTAGGAGATTTAATATCTATCTTAAATGGTGAACTTGATATAGAAATATAATTTAAATCTATTTTTTCCAATAAAATGGATTTAGACACTATATTTTCAATATCTTTTGGAAGATCTTTTAACTCAAGTGAAATCGTGATCATATTAAAAGCCTCATCGAAAGACCTATTTTATATCCTTTAAGGTCAGTAAAATATATTTCGCATTCTTTCTCACTTAGTTTAATTATATTTAAAAATGATTCACATCTTGTTAATCTAAAAAGATTTATATCTGTGATAAAATCCATAATCTTTGTACATTCCATTTTATTTATACATGGATTTCTAGGTATTTTTTTGTCTTTAATGTCAGAAACTAGGGATATACTACTAATTCGAAATTTATATTTCAATAGAATTGCATTATACGAGATACTATATAATTCCAAATATGAAGGATTACCTTTATACGTAAGAATAAATAACAAAAACCTAGCTCCAATATCGTACGATATATGAAGAATTTGTTTAAAGCTTTGCCTACCCCTATTTATTTTTAGAGAATTAGGTATTATAAGTTCTAATTCATTCAAAAAACTTCTAGTTCTTTTAGACGCATCCCTAGAGGATGTTATTATTATATCAGTACGGGGTGTATGCAAGACCAGCCCATTTAGCTCCACATTTTTTGCAATACCATATGCCTGATGATATTCGTACTACTTTACCAGAACTTTTACAAACTGGACATTGATACTCTGCATATCTTCTCTCCATTATTTCTTTCCATTTTTTCCTTAACGTAGAACCATATCTAGGACCTAATCTTCCTGCAACTCCAACTACCTTGTATTTAGCCATTGTTAATCATCTTCTTATATATTTAATTGCTTTTTAAGTTCTTCTAAAAGCTTCTCACTAGAAGATCTAGCAATGTTTTCTATATTTAAAATCTCTTGTAAAGTAAAACTTCCTTGTCCAGTCTTTTGCATTCCTACTATTCTACCTTCTGGCGTATATGATATAGATAATTTGGCATCTGCTATTCCTTCTTCCTCTAGATCTGGGTCAATTACTATGTACTTGCCTATTTTAGCAGCTGTTATAGTTACCACAGGAAACATTATAGGAACTCTATCACCTTTTTCTTCTCTTATGATTTTTATTTCTCCATTATCATTCAAAACTTTAGGTAGTTTGGCATTATACAATGCCGCTACTGCTGCTAACGTGGAAGCATCTAAAACATTTCCTCCATAATCCAAAACATAGATATCAACCCATACTGTCCAAACTTTTTTCCCTGCTTCTATAACTAGTTTATTAAGGTCTACTGCCTTAGAATCCCTTAAGCTCCTATCTACAACCCTAGATAACTCTATTGCATTTTCGTCTGGTGGGCCTGGTTCAAAAGTTTCATACGCTAAAGGTAATAGTTCAACATTTACTACTAAATTACCTTGAGAAGGAGTATCGACAAAAGGTTCTTCCTCTTCTACTTTCACCCCAGCCAATACTGAGGTATCTCCAAGTTTTACTAAGGCAGAACCATCAGCCTTCTTAGCATAATCCAAGGTTATATTTAAAGGTCTATAATCGGTGAGTTTTCTACCATCTTCTCTTACTCCTCTTTCCAACATATGTAATATACTTTCCTTTTTAATTAAAGGAATTACATTTTCATTAGATGGAGTTACAGACATTTTAACTCTCCTCCTTAAGTTCAGCGTATCTATTTTTAAGAACATCTTTTTCCATATTATAAATAATATTTATTCCTTTCATTGATAGATCCATAGCTTGTTTAAACTCATCTGGTGTCATATTTCCGTTTAATTGTATAAGATTAATCTGACCTAAAGCTGGCATCATAGCAACTGGCATATCGGCTTCTCCCCACATATCTTCAGGCTCATTTAAATCCAAAACTACTATTCCGTCTGCCTTTCCTACCGCTACTGCTGCTATAAGATCCTTAACTGGAATTCCTGCGTCAACTACAGCCAAAGATGCTGCCATAAGAGATGCTAATCTTGTTCCTGCGTCAGCTTGAATAACTTCCATAAAAACATCGATAGAAGATCTTGGAAATTCTTCTACTAATATTGTTGATTCTAGAGCTTCTCTAATAACTTTTGAAAGTTCTATCTCTCTTCTACTAGGTGCTGGATTCTTTCTTTCGTCTGTAGAAAAAGGAGTCATATGATATCTTACTCTAAGTACTGCTCTATTTGGAAGTGCTAGATGTCTAGGATGCATTTCTCTAGGTCCATATACAGCAGCCAAAATCTTAGTATTACCAACTTGAACTAAAGAAGATCCATCAGCGTTTTTTAATACACCTATTTCCATTTTCATTGGCCTGAGCTCATCTGGCTTTCTTCCGTCTAGACGTTTTCCGTCATCTAAGATTAGTTTAGGTTTTTGAAGCTGAATCATTTATCTCGCCTACTTTTTCTTTAATTAAATTTTTAATTCTATCAGTTAAACCCTTAGTATGCGATTCTTCTTCAATTGTTTTTATAGCTAGAATTAAAATATTTTCTTTATCTTGAGAGGGACAGTTTGCCCATATTCTTCCATTCTGTGCCACTGTTATTTCGCATCCTGTCTCAGTAGTTAATACTTCAAGCATACTTTTGTTCTTACCTATAACTCTAGGAACTTTTACTGGCATAATATCAATTACTGTTCCAGAAGAAATTCTACCTAATCCCTTGCCTTTTATACTAAGAACAGGATCTATTGTCCTATCAAAGTTTTCTAACTTAGCTATTACATAATCTCCTATATCCATATATTTTCTTATATCTTCACCAACATTTACAGCTCTGCCTAGTAGGGATGACGCTGGAAGATATGCTGAATACATGGACTTTATATCTAATATCCAACCATATAATTCTATATCCTCTATCAAGCCAATTACAGTATCTCCAATTTTAGGGTAGTAATGAGGACCTTCTAGTGGTATTATTTCGAATACTGGATCTTTAGACTCAAATATTCCTATTACAGTTGAGTAATATTTAGTACCGACTTTATAAAAGTATGGAGACCAAGGTATCTGAAAATTGCCCTCTGCTACCAGATCCCCTGGTACTACTATACTTCTATTTTGGAAATAGAGTTTGTTTGACGACATTTTTATCTCACTTGTACTACTTTTACTTCTACTTCACCTTTAGTTATAGAGTTTAGCTTATCAATAACTTCTTCTTGAGCTCCTGCTGGTATTTCTATTTCTGCTATTAAAGATCCGTCGGCTAACCAATTAGTTTTCTTTACAGATCCTAAATTTTGTAAAGTAGATTTTATTTTAGAACTATATTTTGCTGAAACTTTTATTTCTAAAAGCGCCCTAGCTAATTTGATAGGTATTATTTTTGTTAACTCATGAATTATTTGCATAGCTTGAGCCTCGGGATCTTTATTTATATCTATTTGAATTTTTGCTTGTTCCATAGCCATTTCTAACCTAGCTGGTGGAATAGGCAAACCAGTTTTTGGATCCACAGCGTTCCTATGAATAAAATCTAATACTTGTTTACGTTTATTCTCTACAAGTTCCTTTCTTTGTTCAGACGTTAATGGTATTTCTCCCTTTAATAATATGTCTTTTACTACAGTTTCAAAATCTGTAGACCCAAAAACTTTTTTTAAAGCTGAAGGAGAAGCTTTTAGACCTCTCTTAACATCCTTATATATTGTATCTGAAACCACAATATCTGAAACAGGAATATTCTTTCCAGATCTAAATAAAAAAGCTTCCTTAGGTTTTACTAGTATTTCGAATCTTTCTCCATGTGACTCATACTTTACTATTATATAATCCTTTGTAGGCATTTAATTTTATCACCCCAATTTTTGAAGTATATCATTCCTTTCTTCTAATGTTAACTTTCTGAAGATTCCAGTATTTGCTGCGCCATACCCTATTTCTATTTCATTAGGACCTAGTTTTTCTCCAGGCTGTTTAGTAGCCTTAAGTGCATTAATCGCAAGTGTAATTGTATCTTCAACACTTAGATCGTCTTTATAGTTCTTTTGTAAAAATTCAGTAGCTGTAGTATAATTTTCGCCTATAGCTACCGCTAGGTATGGCATAAATTGACCGCTTGGTTCAGTCATGAAAAGTTTAGGCGTACCTTTGTCTACTCCTCCTATTATTAACGATACACCAAAAGGTCTAACTCCTCCATGTTGAGTGTACATCTGCTTTACGTCTGCAACTAACTTAGTCAAATAATCTATACTAATAGGCTCATCATAGATTAATTTATGTTGTAATGATGAATTCCTAGCATAATCTATAAGTACTCTACCATCAGACGCTAATCCAGCAAAACTGCATCCCACATGGTCATCAATTAAGAATATTTTTTCTACACTATCTATATCCACTAGAAGAGACTGTTTCTTTTCTCCCAATATTACGACAGCATTCTTTGTCTTGACTCCTAATGTTGTCCATCCCTTTTTTACTGCTTGAAATGCATAGTCTACTTGATATAAATCTCCATCTGGAGAAAATATTGTTATTGCTCTATCATATCCCATAGCTGCTGGTCCGAATGCCAAATATTATCCCAGACTATACTACTTCAGAGTAATTAATAAAAGTGTTATATATCAGATCGTCGCAGGGTACATCATAATACAGTCTGGAGCGGCCTCATCACATACTCATAAGTTTTTTAGCTCTCTTTAAACTACCAGTTGTCCTAGTTGCCACTATTAAAACTTTCGTATTATTAATTTCTTTGACTAATGGTAGTGATGCTATAACTACTTTATAACCTGCTCTGTTTGTAGATATAACGCCTTGTAATTTATTTGGATCATAAAAAACAACTTTTGGATTAGAAATTTCTAACCACATATTTCCTAATAGCTCTTTTACTGATCTCCTTATAGCATCCTCTATAGTTTTGTTTGAAATATTTATATTTTCGTTTTTCGACAAAATTATATAAAAAAGTATATATCGTTTGGATCTTATGCTTCGCTTATTAATGATTTTTTTTGTGTAAATATTTTTATTTTTAATCACATATAATGTCAGCATTATTAACCAGACCAAAAGTACTAAGTCAATAATTATTTGAAGCATGTATTAAGAGTTTCAAAGGATTATCATAAATCCATCGTAAAGCCTCTTCTTCATCCGCTCCATGGATAACAAGGTAGTTTAATTTAGAGATAGGTGTCCATATCTCATTTATATCTTGTGAGTAAGAAGAAAAAACCACATTAAACCATTTGTACGCCAACGGAATTATTTTATATATTAAATATGATGAGGAAGAAGGAAGTGGTATTTCTACAAATTTATTATGTTGCCTTAATAAGTTCAGTGAAGTTTTTTTAAGGATTCTGAAATTACTATCATCTATTATTATACCAGATATTTTACTATTTATAATGCCATATCTTAACACGTCCTTAGATAAGGGCTTAAGAAAAATCAGCCTTTTTTTCTTGATCGAGGCGATACCATTCTTAAACTCTTTTAAATTTGACGCAATTATAGTTTTTCTTAAATATTTATATGAATATTGGAAATTATCTTCTAAAAATGATATATTATATCCAACTTTCTTTAATATTGGCAATAGATCATGATTCTTTATGCAAGTCTCTATTAACAAATTGCTTAAGTTCCTCCTTGAATTCCTTTAATCTACCCCCAGTACCTATTATAACTTTTATAATATCATCACCATCTTTGAGAGCTAATTTATTCTTAGCTATTAGAAGTTGTTTATCTAGCCTTAAATGAACTTTACTTTTTTCTACTCTAGAATCTAGCGTACTTAACAAGTAGATTATGTCTGCCTTGTCAAATTTTGATAACAACGTATCAAGTATTTTACTGCACACTTTCCCTTGAAATAAATATTTTATTTCAATAATTGAATCTCCATAATGCCCCTCTATTCTTTCCTCTTCTATTTCACCTTCCTTAACATAATCTGATAATAAACTATCAATAGCGTACTTAATCTTATCCTTATTTTCAGTTTGATAAGAAAAAACTAGAAATATTATATTATTTAATTTCATTTTCACTTTCCAGGTATCTTATAATTTTGAAGTCTATAGTATTTATTGGCCTCATGTCTTTTCTTTAGTTCTCTCTCTTTCTGCTTCTTAGAATTCTTATGGTTTATGGTATATTTAAGACCTCTTGATTTACTTAATCCCCTAGCTTTCTTACCAGCAGACGTAAGACCTCTAAATACTCTTCTATGATTGGAAGAATTTTGAAGCCACTTGAGATCTTTGTCAGCCTTAATTACTGGATGGTTAGGGTCAACTAGAATTATTTCATAATATTTATAAAGTCCGTCTTCTCCTACATAGTAACTTCCTAGTACTTCTAAATTAGGAAATTTTCTTGCAGCTTTCTCTTCTGCTATCCATCTGTAACCTTTAGAAGGAGAATAACCGTATACCCCCATTCTTTTAGGTCTTCTGCCACTATTAGGTCTAAGCTTATCTGAACCTCCTCTACTTACCCTTACTCTAACTACTGTAAACCCTTGTTTAGCTTTATATCCTATTTCTCTAGCTCTATCTAACCTTGTGGGTTTAGCAAGTCTTACTATACTATTATCATCTCTCCATTCTATCATGCGCGCTTTTATTACATTTTTCCAATTATCTGATTGCCATGTCTTAGATATATAACTATACATTGATAAAGCCATTATTATTCAACCTACTACTCAATAACTAATTAAAAAGTGTGTTGTATCATATTTATGGTAAATATAACATGATATCTATAGGGTTAATAGGCAAAACTAATGTAGGTAAAAGTACATTCTTTGAAGCTGCTACATTATTAGATGTAGAAATAGCTAATAGACCATTTGTGACTATTGAGCCAAATATTGGAATAGCATATGTTAAAAATAGATGTGTGCATACAGAATTAAATGTTACATGTAATCCTAAGAATTCTGTTTGTATAGGAGATTATAGATTTATACCAATAAAATTAATAGACGTTGCCGGTTTGATTCCCGGAGCGCATGAAGGAAGAGGGCTGGGTAATAAATTTTTAGATGATCTAAGAAAAGCAGACGTGTTAATTCATGTAGTAGATATTAGTGGATCTACCAATGATGAGGGATTACCTGTACCTCCAGGTACAAGAGACCCGGAAGAAGACATAAAATTCATAGAAAATGAAATAGACGAATGGTTCTATTCCATAATTATAAAAGATTGGGAGAAATTTTCCAGAATAAGTGATCTGGGAGGAAAAGATATTATCGAATCATTACTTTCTAAATTATCTGGACTTTCAATAAATAGAGAGCAAATAATTAAAACTTTAAGTACTACTAAACTAGAAAATTTAAAACTCATGCAATGGACGAAGGATGATATAAAAATATTTAGTAAAACTTTAAGAGAAATATCAAAACCTATAATAATAGCTGCTAATAAAATAGATATTTCTACTTCTAAGAAAAATTTTGAAAAAGTTAAATCTAAGTATAAATATGTTATACCTACAAGTGCAGAATCAGAATTAGCATTAAGAAAGGCTGCAAAGGCAGGAATAATAGATTATATACCTGGCGAAAGTCATTTCGATATTAAAGAAAAAATAGACGAAAAAAGATATAAAGCATTAGAGTTCATAAAAAATAACATTTTAGAAATATATGGTTCAACAGGAGTTCAACAAGCTATAAACACTGCAGTATTAGATGCATTGAATCAAATAGTAGTTTACCCAGTAGAAGATGAAAGAAAATATACAGATAAAAATGGAAATGTATTACCAGACGCTATATTAATAAAAGAAGGTTCAACACCAAAAGATCTGGCAGCACAAATACACAGCGACCTTGCAAAAGGATTTCTTTATGCTATAGATGCTAAGAAAAAAGTTAGAATAGGGGAAAATTATAAGCTAAAAAATAACGATGTTATAAAAATAGTTTCTACTTTAGCTCATGGTTAGTTTTTGTAAAATTCCCCCTTATTTACGTCTCTATTAACTATAGAACCTGGATATATAGTTGCATATGCTCCTATTTTTATCCCTGGTAAAATTGAAACATTAATACCAGTTTTCACATAACCTCCCATTATTGTACCAAGTTTTTTCCTTCCAGAAGAAATCTTATTTCCTTTTATATTTATTTTCACATTTTGCTCATCAAATCGTAAATTAGCTATTAATGTACCAGCACCTAGATTTACGTTTTCCCCCAGTATACTATCTCCTACATAACTCAGATGTGGAATCTTAGAATTTTCCATGATTACGGATTCTTTAATTTCTACTGAAGCGCCTACTTTATTATTCTGTGTTAAAATCGTATAAGGTCGTAAATATGAATTAGGGCCTATGATACAATCTTTTCCTATATAGACTGGACCTTGAATATAACTACCATGAAGTACTTTAGCCCCTTCTTCTATAACTACTTTACCGATTATTTTGACATTATCGTCAATTTCTCCTAGATTTTTAGGTTCTTTATTATCTAATGCAATCTTATTTACATCAATAACCTGCCAAGGTCTTCCTACATCAATCCAGCTTCCTTTATACTGTACTACAAAAATTTTCTCATTTTTTGCCATTAAATTTACTGCGTCAGTGAGTTCATATTCTCCTCTACTAGAAATAGATATTTTATCTATATATGTAAATATATCAGGATTAAACTTGTATATTCCAGAATTAATAAAATAAGATACGGGCTCCATAGGTTTTTCGATAATCTTTTCTAAAATAGAATTTTTCATTAAAATAACTCCATATTCGGTCGGATTATTCACTTTAACTCCAACAATTGCGTTCTCGGTAAAATTCAATACTGATCTTATTGCATCTTCATCAAAAAATATATCGCCGTAAACTAGCAAAAAATCCTCTGAAATATTGCCTACACTAGCCAATGCTGCAGCAGTTCCAGAATTTTTACCTTGATAATATAGCTTAACCCCTTTAAGCCTATTATAGAAAGCCGAATATTCGGCGCTTAGTTCTGAAGGTATAACAATATATATATCGCTTACATATTTTCTTAACAAATCTATTGTATACTCTATTAACGTACTTCCCAAAACTGGAACAAAAGGTTTAGGTCTAGTATGAGTTATTGGTTCTAGTCTTTCCCCTTTACCCGCTGCTAGTATTACTGCCTTCACTAGTTACTGCAACCTCCTTAGGTAATTCTAATAGCCCTAGTACTTTAGATTTTTCTATTTCTACTTTCCTTAGCGGAGCTATTTTCTTTGTTTCGCTAAATATAGTATTAGATAAGTTTCCAAAAACCATTTCTTGAACAAATTCATCAAATGTATGGGCTTCTGCGTCCTTACGAATAAGGTCTTGCATAATTTTCCTTATTGCAGTTCTTTGTTCTCTATGCAACCTATATGTAGTTAATGCAAGTCCTTTAACTCTTAGCTTATATCCGTCTTTTGTAGCTACGTCTATTACAGTATTTACTTTGGAGCTTTTTCTTCTCACTAGAGATCTTATATAGTCCCTAGATAATTCATGACCATAAAACGCTGTATATAATCTATCGCCATCATGTGAAGCTACTTTAAAATATATGTGAACGTAAACCATACTGAAATCTCCGGTTAAATCGTAAAGCGTAGTTTCTACCTTTCTACCTATAGTCTGATCTACAGTAAAAGCAGGGGTTGAACCCAAAGATATCTCCCCAAAAACTTTTGGAGAGTATATACTATACCATCTCTTCATTTTCCACTTATCTTTTATAGCTCCGCTAGAACCTCTTGAACCTTTTGAAGACATATTAAAAGTCATTTACACATTTAGTATTAAAAGTCATTCTTTATCCTGATGCAAAATTCTAGTATATATCTTCCTTAAGAATCTTATAACTGTTCTAGCTTCTTCCTCATCGCTAACACCTTTAATTAATGCACGTTTTAAAGCGAAATACATTGATAGATCACCTTCATAATTTTTTATAAGATTGAATAATAATTTTGAATATTTATCTATTAAAACTAAAGACTCTGATGTAACTTTCATTTTTCGCGAATCTTTAGTTTTCCACAACTCATAAAGTACTATCCCTACCGCATGAGATAGATTTAACGTAGGATATAGCTTGCTTGCCGGTATATATAATAAAAAATCCGATTTTGCTATCTCTTCTCTAGTTAGCCCTACACTTTCTCTTCCAAATATTAACGCTACTTTTTTACCTCCTATTATATCATTGAGTTCCCATGGTCTTATAGCTTTCCTTAGAATATCTCCTTTAGTATCAGCAATACTTGACGTGGCTATTTTTAGCTCAACACCTTTTATAGCATCATCGAACGAATTTACTATCAACGCATTTTCTAGAATATCTCTACCTTTTGCTGAAAAACTTTCTGCGTTTACAATATTACATTTAGGATTAACTATATACAACTCATCTATATCAAAGTTTTTACACAATCTTGCTACAAAGCCTACGTTATATTCTCCTTCTGGCTCTACTAGTACAACTCTTATCATACAACTCTAAAGCAATTAACTCTTCAAAACCTATAACCTTCTCTACTTTTTTAGAGACTATAAATCCGCGTTTTTTAATATTTCTAAGAATAATTTCCTCATTGTCTAAACTGGAATAAATTGTATATACACGCTTTGCTTGTATTTTATTTAAGAATCTTACTAAAACTTCGCTTCCTATCTTTCCACCAGACCAACTATACTCTATCCATGAGTTGTATTCTTCTACTGGCAAGTAAGGAGGATTAAATATTGCTACGTCCCAATGTATGTCACGAAAGCATTCTAACATGTCACAATTCACTATATTAATATCGACATTATTCAGTTTTGCTGTACATAAAGTAACCAAACTAGCGTAAGGATTTATGTCTACTGCGCTAACTATTCCTTTCATTCTAGCAGCTAATACGCTTAAAATTCCTGATCCTGAACCTATTTCTATGACTTTTTCCCCATTATTAACCTTAATTATCGAAAGGAGCATTTCGCTATCTTCTGCTGGCTCATAAACATTATCATCTAAGCATATGTTAATCCCATATATTTTAGTAGTTCTGAAATTTGACATGGCCTAAAATCCCTTACCTTTTTTTCTTCGTTAGCCTTAATACCACAAATGGAAGCGGCATTTTTAATTTTTTTATTTCTATATTTAGTAATACATTTTAGAATTTTTGTAATATAAGGATCATAATGTCTAATTTTGGTAAATAATACAATTTGAGAAAAAACTTTAGGTGATGGACAAAAAGCTTTAGGGGGTATAATATCTTTTGGAATTATTCTATAGTAATAATTTAGAATAAATGATATAAAAGTTGGATAAGTCATAATTTTATCTACAAAATCCTTTTGTAAAATAAGAAGTAAACTATTAATCTTGTCATTTTTAATCACTTCTTCGAAAAAAACCTCAGTTATAGAATATGGAAAAGACGATATTATCGAACCCCTATATACGGGTAAGTATCTAGCGTCAGATATAACTAAGTTATATTGTCTTATATTAGGAATAAATTTTTTATCTATTTCTATACATAAATCTGGATTTATTTCCTTTGATATTACACCGTTCCCACAACCTATTTCAATAATAGGATATGAAAAATCTAAATACGAAATAAATTTTTCTATAAATTTACTGTCACATAGAAAATTCTGAGAAAGATTAGTCATTTCCTCTTAGCTTATCTAAGTATCCTACATATATTACTTGCTCTTGAGGTTTTCTATGTTCCACTTCTGTAGGATACACGAATAGATAATATTTATCTTTCCTTTCTATCTCAGTCAATATTCTTTCCACTATAACGTCTATAGTGTTCTTTATTCCAGTTCTTTGTTCAATATCAGAAAAACTTTCAAAAGGCTTTTTCTTCCGTTCTTCTAATATAATTCTTAATGTTTTCTTTCCTATACCAGGTAAAAGTTCTAATGCATGCAATTTTATTGTTAATGCGTCAGATTTATTGAAAAATTCTACAAAAACTCTTTCTTTATTTGTGACTATTCGTTTTACTACTCTAGGTAAAGTATCTTTAGCTACACTAGTTAAATCCTCATAACTTATTACTACATCTATTCTTAATGCAGAAGAATTAAACAAATCTACTTTCTCTTCTATTTGAAAATCTTGATCAGAAACCAATGCTTCCATTAATATAAAATAGTCTTCACCGATAACTTGAGCTAACGGTCTATTCTTATGACCTCTGTGTTTATCTAAAGGATTACCTTCCCTTAAATAATCTAGTACATATACAAACCTTTCCTTCGGTCTCCTTCTCTGTAACATATTGCCACTATAATTTATTATTTATATCTCAATAAAAAATATCAACTCTTTAAATGCTTCTTAATAGACTCAATAACTTTCTCCAAATCATCATTGGAATATGTCTTATTATCAATAACAAGAATTGCTCTTAACTCATCAATTGTAGTAGGGCAAATACTAGCTATCATTGCAAGTACTTCTTCTTTCTCTATAATTGGTTTTATTTCATCTAATAAAGAGCTTACATCTTCATTAGAGCACTTTTCTACATTATTCAAATATTCATATACACGTTGAATCATAGGTGACTGTAATCCGCTCTTAATTATTTCATAAATATATTTTTTAGCTTCACTATAAGAAATATAATGCTCATCAATTATCGATTCAGAAGACATAATTTATTCACTTTTATTTGAAAATAAAACAAGATGCTCTGGTCTAACTATAATTAGTTTTTCCTTATTTCCTAGATTCACTTTTACTTCATATGCTTTACCTCTTTTAGAAATAACACTACCTACTTTACCTTGGTATCTCCTATGTGGCATACCATTATGTATTGCAGAGTTTATCTTCACAATAACCTTATCGCCTACCTTGAACTCATACATTAACCTACTTAAAGATGGAATTGCTCCTCTTTCTCTTGGAGATTTCTTTAGTAACTTACGAGATCTAGTCCTATTGCCTCTAGAATGTTTTACCATAATTTTACCCTACAGTAGGTAATAAAGATAGACAAATTAAATTTTTGGGAAAGATATTTAAGGGAATTTATCGCTAAAAATAATAGTGCGGGGATGCCCGAGCATGGTCAAAGGGGGCGGACTTAAGATCTGCCCAGCGTATAAGAGATCCGCTGGCGAAGGCCTGCGTGGGTCCAAATCCCACTCCCCGCATCTTTTGAAGATGCAAGAAATTAATTTTGAGATTAAATTCGTATAAGTGTAAATCAGTTACATGTTATTTATAAGTTAATATATCTAATACAGCGTAATATTAAAATGTAATTATTATAGTTATATTATCATTGCTATATAGACTAGTTGAATTTTCTTAGATATTAAGTTGACTGATAGACATAAAATTCTAAATCTAACGTAAGATTAAAGATAAGCTATACGTTCTCTCTGAAAAATTTGAGAGATCACAAAGTATATTATCATATAATAAACTGCTCAGTTAACTATTGTAATATTATAAGTTCAAAATATTAACTATAACAAAACGCCGAAATTTTTATGTAAATGATTAATAAGATATTTACTCATATTGATATTTTTTGCTTAAATCCCATATTCTGTCTTTTTTAAGGAGTAAGGAAGAGATCTAAAAAATAACTTTAGAAGATTATGAGTAGTTGATATCTAAATATTCTGACTTTTACTGTGAATATAATTAACCTTGAACGTATGTTAGTTTTTAAATTCAGAAGAATTATATAATGACTAAATAATTTGTAATATATCTTACAAATTTCCATTACTAGTGAACTCCTACGGTGATTTTCACGAACAACACTCCTAAACAAGAAGACAAGCTTTACAAGAGTGAGACTAAGAAGACTAGGTATAGGAGAGGAGGTAGTGAAGGCCCTCAAGTTGACCCAATCAAGTAGTTCCTTCGGCTCTTCAAGCCATCGCCTAGCCATGTTAGAGGCAAAGCATGTGGAGCTTACCACGCCCTAACCGGTAGACCCAAAATCATATTAGAAAAAATATCTCTGGTAGGATAATATCGAATTTATAAAAGATAAAGAAATTTATAAGAGTGTAAAGAATTGAAGAAAGGGTTTAAGGTGAGGGAGATGGAGTATTACCACGTGAGATAGGAAGATGGTAACACCCGGTCTCCCTCACCAAAATAACATTCAACAAATAGGATATAAATTACTTTCCATGTTGAACTTCCAAGGGGAAAAGGTATATGAGGTAGCAAAAACTCTCATCTCCGCGTGTTTGTGGAACGACTCTGTAGAGAACAAGTCCAGAGCGTATGACGTATCCCCACAGACCGTGAGGAATTACGTAGAGAAACAAGGGATGGAAGTGATTGAAAAGCTATTGGAAAGAGCTAGGAAAATATCCTTGGAGATATTAAAGGGAGTGAATGAGATAGATCTTTCAATAGACTGGACAACCAAGACGTGGTATGGGAAACCAGTGAAAGGGCTCGGGAGCTCTGAAAAAGGAAACTCGTGGAACTACGCAACTGCAACAACCAAGTATAAGGGGAAAGTACTTTTACTTGCCTTTATTCCGCAAGTGAACGGTATGACTAAGGAAGAGATAGTGAAGATCCTCGTGGAGCAAGTAATGGCAATGGGATTCAAGATAAGGTTGATAACTCTTGACGCTGGTTTCTACACAGTTGATGTGCTCAATTTCATTTCACAGTTTAAGTATATAATTGCTGTGCCTGTTGGGGACGTGAAGGTGTTTGAGGAGTTTGACGGGGATTACACAACTAATAGTAAGTAGGAGGGATGAGCAGGTCAAGTTCAGGCTTCTCGTGTATAGCAAGGAAAAAGTGAGGAGAAAGAAGAGTCTTGTTTATTTTGCTAGGGCTACTAATCTAGATCTGCCCAAGAGGGAAGTGTTGGATTTGTACAATAAGGTAAGAGGTCCTATAGAGACCTCTTATAGGAACATTAAGGCTTTTCTTCCATTTACTAGTTCTACTAAGTTTGTTTTCCGCACGTTGATCTTCGTGCTGGCCATTGTACTCTACTCCTTATATACCATATTCAAGGGGGAGGTGGGGAGAGAGGAGTTTAGATTATTATTAATTCTTTTATTTCCTGATTTATTCAATCCAGAGAATTTTACATTTAATGTAATTGAAACACTTATTTACACTATAGATTTATTTTTAAGGAGGTGATTTTGGGTCTACCGTAACGGACGTGGCTTCCTGCTTCAAAGCCCCACCTTGCCAGTTGTAGAGGGCGGAGCTCCACAGTGAGTGTCGTTCCGATCCCGAGCACTAATGTGACCCTACAGTGTCCCCTTATGTGACTGTTGAATGGAGTAGAAGCGTACCACATAGACCCTCGCTTTAACCAAGGCGGTGACGCTTACTCCGTCAGTGATTGTAATTAAGAGAATATTCGAAAAAGACGTATATAAGCCTTACAAAGGGGTTTATCCATCTCCACGGATGTAGTCTTCCGCTCCCTTTGAACCCCTGAATCTAATAAATGGAGTTAAATTCTTGCATAAGAAATAGTTCCTAAGTATCGTATAAAATGCGGGGAGTGGGACTTGAACCCACGCAGGCCTTCGCCAATAGGGCCTGAACCTATCCCCTTTGGCCTAGCTCGGGCATCCCCGCTTACTAGTATAAATTAACTATAATCTAATAAAAATAACTTGCGCCGGGGACGGGATTTGAACCCGTGTGTCCTTGGAAGGACAGTGGGTAGCTTGCAATCTGGTCTCGAGCCCACCCCCTTAGTCCACTCGGGCACCCCGGCATATAGCATATTAATATACTTCTAAAAAATTAAAATTATGCCGGAATATAAGTAGGATTACTTTCTGTAGATATCTTATTTTGTTTTATCATTTCCTGGCGTATATATTTAGGTATACTGAATATAGTATGATGAGTTTCTCCATCATAAAATCTTAGTTCGCCATTTATCCTTTCCTTAATCTTTTTATCAATATCTTCTTTAGAAAGGTCAATAGGATTAATATAATCAGAAGCGTAAACAAATCCCCATAATCCGTCAAATGCAGGTACGTATACTATTGATGTTACAACATACTGGAAAATATGTTTTAATGTATTATATATAGTGGTAAAAGTATCAGTGTTAAATGATGGAGAAGTAGCTTGAGTAACCATACCTCCGCCTACATTTATATGCTTTTTAAGCTTTTCATAGAATTCTTTTGTATACAATTTGTAAGATGTGTTTCCTAATATAGGATCAGTAAGATCTAATATAATTGCATCATAATTATCGTTATTATTATCAAAAAAATTATATGCATCGCTAATTATTATCTTAGATCTAGGATCATCAAAAGAACCTTTATGCCATTCTTGAAGATATTTTTTTGCAAAGTCTATTACTGACTGATCTATATCTACCATAACGCTCTCAGTAACTAATTTGTGCCTTAATACCTCCCTAAGTGTAGCACCCTCTCCACCGCCTAATATAAGAACATTTTTAGGATTTTTTATGCTTAAAAGTAAAGGATGAACTAACGTTTCATGATATATAAATTCGTCAAATACACTAGATTGAATTTTGCCATCTATAATGAGGGTCTTGCCAAACCTAGTTAATTCCGCTACCATAATTCTCTGATATGATGTTTTTATATCCTCTATTACTCTATCAATCAAATGCCCATGAAACTCACAAGGATATTGCCATTCTAAATGCCAGCTCCATCCATATTGCATTACTTAATCCTTACCCCGTTAACCTTTTTATTCTGCCATGAGTAGCTTCTTATTCTCTTAGATTTTCCAAACCCGCATGCTGCACAGTAGTGTTTAGTTACATTATATGAATTTCTTCCACATCGTCTGCATCTAATATGTGTATAATTGTTATTCATTTTTCCAAATGAAGGTGTACCTTTCATATTACCTCACTGATTTATTGTTGTATAGGCGAAATAAGTATAACATTATCTCCTCTTATAACTATCGTACCTATTTTTTTTCCACTTCCGTCTGACTGAATCTCTTCAGAATCTGAAAGTACTAGATTCATATGTTGATCATAACTCTTTAAAGTTCCTCTGACTTCCTTACTTCCCTTTAGTTTTACTAGTACTAAACTTCCTAAAGATTCTGCGAGTAACTTATGCGCGGTTTCTGCCAAAATCTCACCTACACGATAAAAGGAACAACTAATTTATAAATTATTTGACAATTAGTCCCGCCGCGGGGACTTGAACCCCGGACCACCCGGTAACTGCCCTCTATCTACAGCCGGGCGCTCTAAAACCGGGCTGAGCTACGGCGGGTGTACATTGTAAGTTATATTAAGAATAAATAAAAATCTTTCTCCCTATTTTTTAGCCAAACACCTAAACCTAGATAATACTTAGATGCTACCCTAAATTTAAACGCCGTGACAAATATATTATATACTTAATTTAACATTAACTAATATTTTATAAATTCAACATTTAATGAACTAGTACGTACATTGATAAATTTATCTTATCCTAATATTTTAAAAGAGCTAGTTCAAATATAAACATAAGGACAAATTATAATAATATTTGGAAAACTTTAATCAAATTCTGTTTTTATTATACTATCTCATCCTATTTAAATAATTCTGTTATTAACTATTATCTAATATACTGACTTAATTCCTTATTTATGCATCCTCAATTATAGATTTATAATAAGATTAAATTCAAATCTGATAGTACTTAATTCATTTTACCTTTATTTTTCCTATTTAGAGTTCACATAAGCCAAAATAGTATCAATATATATTGTATAATTTTAAAAAGCTAAAAACATTTTCTACTATAATTAAGAAGAATTCGAATAGATTTTCACATAAATGTTAGAACATTATAAGATGGGCCCGCTGGGATTTGAACCCAGGATTACTACCGTGTCAGGGTAGCGTCCTAACCATGCTAGACGACGGGCCCTCGACTAACTTATATATTAACGCATACTTAAAAGATTAATTTATATGAAATTCGTCTTAACGTATAGATTATAAAAATACATATAATCGTATTGGATTACAAAAAAGAGATTTATTGAGAAATTATACTACTCTTAAACTATCAAGTATATTTGGTGCATAAATACTGGCGCTCTTTATCCCTAATCTTTCCTTTTCTTTTTGATTTTCTATTATTCTCATAAAAGATCTTATAGATGAAGCTTCTCCATGATCTAATACAATATTTCTAGGCTTTGGACTTAAGTCTCTTAAAAAGTTAAGTAATTGGATTTTATCTGAATGCCCAGAAAATCCATCTACTGTTTCTACTTCCATGTTTATACTAATGTTTTCTATTCTTCCGTCTCTGTTTATTATCTGAACTTCCTTAGATCCATCTCTTACTTTTCTACCTAATGTTCCTTCAGCTTGATAACTTACAAAAATTATAGAATTTCTCGAATCAGATGCCATATTTTTGAAGAACTCTACTGCAGGACCGCCGTTTAACATTCCAGATGTAGCTAATATTATACTTGGATCTCCTTGGGCAATATCCTCTTTATATCCTTCTATTCTCTTGAACATTTCGGATACAAAGGGATTTTCGTCTTTATAGAGTATAGAATCCCTAACTTCTTTACTTAACCATTCTGGATATGCAGTATGTATAGCTGTAACTTCATCAAATAATCCAGTTACATATACTGGAACTTCTGGAATTAACTTTCTCTTCATAGCATCGTTTATAACGAGCATCATTTCTTGCCCTCTACCTACTGCTAGTACGGGTATGAGAACTTTACCTCCTCTACTTATGGTCTTATTAATTATTTCTATTAATTCGGCTTCAGATTCTTCCCTATTTGTTTGTCTTTGTGCGCCATATGTAGTTTCCATTATAAGTGTATCTACTTTAGGAAACTCATTAACTGCTCTATCTAGTAACCTTGTCTTAGCATACTTAAAATCACCAGTATATACTACGTTATGTAGACCATCTCCTATATGTAAATGTGCCATTGCTGAACCTAGAATATGGCCTGCGTTATAAAATGTTAAACGTATGTCTGGAGCAACATCGGTTACCTCTTCATAATCTAATGTTATAGTATGAACTAATTCTTTTCTTACTTCTTTAGCAGAATACGGTAAAGGTCTACCTTCCTTTTCGGCTACGTCTAAGAGATCTAGTTGCATTAATGCCATTACGTCTCTTGTAGGCTGTGTAGTATATACTGGACCTTCGTATCCATATTTAAAAAGAAATGGTACCATTCCACAATGATCTAAGTGTGCATGTGTAATTATTACCGCGTCTAGATCTTCTAATCTTAATTGATCAATGTCAAGCTTAGGATACATTTTCTCTCCAAAATTAACGCTAGGATTAACACCGGTATCCAAAAGAACTCTACTTTCGCTAGTTTCTACTAGAACTGCAGATCTACCTATCTCCTGAAATGCACCTAAAGCTGTTATTCTCACATATCGATCCTTATATATTACCTCTCTATGTATTCTTTCTCCGAACGTCTTTAGAATTTTTGCTCTATATTCAGTCTCATTATATATATGAGTAAGAACACTTTCTACGGTCTTTGATTTTATAGGGGGTTCTCTAATTATTTCTGGTCTCCAAAATGTTTCTAAGAATATTTTTTGTTGTATTGATCCGCCTTTACCTATAACTAGACCAGGTTTTTTTGCTCTTATTAATACTTCACCTAACTCGTCATCAAATTTTATATCAACTATTTGCGCTTCTTGAGGAACTAGATTCTTTATTATTTCTATTGTTTCTTTTTCATCTTTCCTTATTGACCTATCTGCTTTAATAACTATTCGCTTTTTAATTTCCTTAGCTATTTTTTTTATAGATTCGACATTACTTGATAGAAATGACGGATTTTTAACATATACTGCTATTTCCGGACCTTCGAATTCTATTCTAGTTATTTGCGCATCTTTTGGTAGTCCGTTATATATCGAAGATATTATGCTTAGCCTATTATTAGACACTATACTCACCAAGAAATAGAAACCAACAACATTAATCCTTACTTTTTAATATTTAAATCTTGTCATGTATATTATGGCATCAGAAGAACATATAATAGATTTACCAAAGAGAATTTATGTTGGTAATGGGATAATAGATAAATTACATGAATACTTTTATCAATTAAACTCGTTATCTCCGTTTTTAATTATAACTGGTCATAATATAAGAAAAATTGTAGTAAGTAAAATTCTTGACGAAATAGGAAATATAGAAAGCAATATTGAAGTAGAAGAAGTAGAAGAAGCTAATATTGATGAGGCCACTAGAATAGAGGAAATAGCAAAAAAGATGAATACAAATACTATAATAGGTGTAGGTGGAGGTAAAAGTATAGATATCGCAAAATATACTGCATTTAGACTAAATAAAGATTTTATAAGCATACCTACAGCTCCATCACATGATGGAATAACATCGCCTTTTGCATCAATAAAAGGATTAGGAAAGCCAGTATCTATGAAGGCTAAAGGCCCAATGGCTATTATTGCAGATATAGATATAATGAGTTCTGCTCCTAAAAGGTTAATAAACGCTGGAATAGGAGACACTGTAGGTAAAATAGTAGCAGTTAGAGATTGGAGACTAGCCGCAAAATTAAGAGGCGAGTATTATGGAGATTACACTGCATCTTTAGCTCTTCTTTCTGCAAAACACGCATTAAACTGCACAAAGATAATAAATAGAGACCTAAAATATGGTGTAAGATTACTCACGGAAGCACTAATAAGTAGTGGAGTAGCTATGGGTATGGCAGGGAGTACGAGACCCGCTAGTGGATCTGAACATCTTTTTGCGCATGCTGTAGAGATGTTATACCCTAATTCAGCATTACACGGAGAATTAGTAGGAATCGGAACAATAATAATGGCATATATTCATGGAATAAAATGGAAAGAAATAAAAAGAGCATTAGCTAGGATAGGATTTCCTTTAACTGCTAAAGAGCTAGGAATACCACGAGAAATCGTAATAAAAGCATTAACAATAGCCCATACTATAAGACCAGAAAGATATACAATACTTGGAGATAGAGGATTGACATGGAGTTCTGCTGAAAAAATAGCAAAAGATACTGGAATAATAGATTAAATTTAAAAAACGGACTTATCGTATTTTTCAGTGTAGCTTACAACCGATTCTGGAAGAACAAACGTTATTATATCCTTTGCTAACATGAATTTCCTCATCTGTATATCTTCTAGAAGGAAAATATCCTTATTTACGTTAAAATTAACATTTTTCTTATCATCTGTAATTTCAAAGTTTAGTTTAGGATTACTACCGAACCATCTCTCTAATAAAGCCGAAATTTTTTCCTTATCGTCTTGTAATTGTTTAACTATTTTTACCTGATATAAAATAGTCTTTCCTGCATAAGGATGATTAAGATCTATAATTACTCTTCCACCGCTTACGCTTTTTATAGTAGCTAAAGAACCATCCTGAAGTCTTATTACCATATTTGGATAAGGGCTAATACCTTGTCTTTTTAATTCTCCTAATGATACTATTTTTATTTTTGTAGGATCTCTTTCTCCATATGCTTTATCTGGAGTAACTTCTATGGTTTTTTCTTCGTTTATATTAAAATTATATAATGCCTCTTCAAGCCCTTTTACTAATCTATGTTCTCCTAATATAACAAGTTGTGGCCCATATTTTTTTTCTGAATTGAAAATATTAGCTTTTTTTGCCTCTTCCTCAATAGTTGTATCAATTATTTCATTAGTATCCTTTATTTTTGCAGTATAATCTATATATAGGAAATCATTATCCTTGAACATATGAATCTAGAACCACTAAAGGTTAAGGATTTTAAAATTAGTTGTTAGAAAAGAGATGGGCCCGGAGGGATTTGAACCCTCGACCACTCGGTATCTCAACAGGCTATGAGCCGAGCGCTCTACCTAGCTGAGCTACGGGCCCACTTCTATTTTCTATAAAATAATCCCTTATAAGACTTACGTAAAAAATTATGTGCCGTATTTCCATTGTTTTATATACTCTTTTTGTTCTTCAGTCATGGTCTCTATTTCTATACCCATACCTTTTAGTTTAAGAAATGCCACTTGCTCGTCTATATCTAAAGGTACATTATAAACTCTTTTTTCTATAGATAAATGATTTTTTACAATATAATCTACTGATAAGGCTTGATTAGAAAAGCTAAGATCCATAACCTCACTAGGATGTCCTTCTGCGGCTGCTAAGTTTACTAATCGACCATCTGCCAGTAAATACACTTTATTCCCATTAGGTAATTCGTATTCTTCTGTATATGGTCTTATGGTTCTAATATTTTTGGCTATTTCTTTCAATCCTTTAACATCTATTTCAACATTAAAATGTCCAGCATTAGCTAGTATAGCACCGTTCTTCATTAGGAGTATATGATCTTTGGATATTACGTTTATATTTCCAGTAGCTGTAACAAATAGATCTCCAATTTTAGCTGCGTCTTTCATAGGCATTACATCAAATCCATCCATCAAAGCTTCTAATGCCCTTAACGGACTTACCTCCACTACTATCACTCTAGCTCCCATTCCTCTTAATCTAGATGCTATGCCTCTGCCAACCCAACCATAACCTACTACTACAGCTACCTTACCAGCTATCAAAATATTTGTAGCCCTTAAAATACCATCTATTGCACTTTGTCCAGTTCCTACTCTATTGTCAAATAAGTATTTTGTAAATGCATTGTTAACTGCTATAACGGGATAAAGCAATACTCCTTGTTCTTCCATGGCTTTTAATCTTATTACTCCAGTCGTAGTCTCTTCTGTACCTCCAAATAGTTTAATATTCCTATATTTTTCATGAATAAGAGCATGTAAATCTCCGCCATCATCCATAACAACGTTTGGCTCATACTTTAGAATTTCGTTCATATTATTGTAATAATCTGTTTCTGACTCTCCTTTCCATGCGAAAACATGTATTCCATCATATTTAACAAGAGCCGCCGCTACATCGTCTTGAGTAGAAAGTGGATTACTTCCTGCCAGGTATATATCAGCTCCAGCTGCCTTTAATGTTCTAACTAAAGCTGCAGTTTCTTTAGTTACATGTAAGACTGCACTAATTCTTATACCTTTAAAAGCTTGAGAAGAAGATAGTTGTTGTCTTATGCTAATTAATGCTGGCATATGCATTTCTGCCCATTCTATTTGTTTCTTACCTTGATCTGCAAGTGACAGATCCTTTACATTATATTCCATGCCTAAATAAAGATAAAACTACATTATTAAATTTAAAACCTATTTAAAGCCTAAAACATCGGCATAATTACCTAGATCTAATAATCCATGTCCAGAGAAACTTACAAGTACTGTTTTTTCTTCTCCTTCTTTTTTAGCATTATCAGCTATTTCTTTAAGTATTGGAAGGGCATGACTAGTTTCTGGAGCTGGAATCCAGCCTTCTATCTCCGAAAATATTCTAGCCCACTTAAAGGCTTCTTCTTGGCTATAATCCCGTGATTCAACTATTCCCTTATTCATTAAAAGAGATAATGAAGGAGCAACCGCATGGTATCTTAATCCTCCAGCATATACTGCAGGCGGTATAAAATCATAACCTATAGTGTACATTTTTAGCATTGGGAGTACCTTCCCTGTATCTGGATAATCGTATCTGTAAACTCCTTTAGTCATTTTTGGAACTTCCAGAGATCCAGATGCTATATATTTTCTTCTTATTTTTCCACTTCGTAATTCGTCTCCTAAAAATGGATATGCTAAAGCAGCATAATTAGATCCTCCGCCTACAACTCCTATTATATAATCTGGATCTTCTCCAATTTTTTCCATTTGAATTTTTGCTTCTTGACCCGCAATAGTTTTATATAAGATATCTGAATTAACTACACTTCCTACTAAATATTTTCCTCCATTATTTAAGGCATACGTTATAGCATCAGTAATTGCTATACCTAAACTACCAGGATTATTTGGATCCTTCTCTAAAATCTTTTTTCCATATTCAGTAAAATCTGAAGGACTGGGATGTATCTCTGCTCCATACATTTCTATCATATATTTTCTATAAGGTTTTGCAAAGTAACTAGTTCTAACCATAAATACATATGCTTTCATTTTAAAAAGAGCACTAGCTAATGCTACTGCCGATCCCCATTGCCCAGCTCCTGTTTCAGTAGAAACAAACTTAGCATTATCTAATGTAGCATAATATACATGCGGAATAGCACTGTTAATCTTATGAGAACCGGTATACGTATGACTTTCCATTTTCATATATATCTTAATATAACCACCAAGATATTCTTCTAATTTTTTAGCTCTAATTATAGGCGTAGGTCTACCTACTTGTAAATATCTTTCAATAACCTCATCAGGAATTTTTATATACCTCTGAGTTGAGAATTCATTTTCCAAATCTTTTGATGGTAAAGCTTGTTTTAGAACTCCAAAAGATTTTCCAGTAGGGTCTTGTGGTTGAGGTAAAGGTTCTGGTAAATCCGGAAGTATATTATACCAATTAGTTGGAATCTCGTCTTGAGATAAGTCGTATCTAAGAATCATAATAGACTGTCCCTTTAATAATATTTAAGATTTTAAGTAATTATCTAATAAAGAGATAAAGGAATGGGCCCGTAGGGATTTGAACCCTAGACCTCTGCCTTGTAAGGGCAGCGTCCTAACCAGGCTAGACGACGGGCCCTTACTTTATTTCTATCCGTTTTATACTTTTATAGTTTTCTTTTAGTTTTTGCTATTATTGATTACACAATAAAGTAACGCACCCAAAGAAGCCACTGGACCAATATCTAATTTTATTCTAGGGAGTCTAACTATTTCACCAAGACTTTGTTCAATTTTTGTAAATCCACTTTCTATTCCTGAAAATACTATTAATGTTTTTTTATTATAATCTATACTATCTGGATGCAATTCCTTATCAGAGTAATTTGATAAAAGGTATACGTTATCTGGATGCAATAATTCTATTGCGTCTTTAAGATCAGGTAAAACTATAAACGATTTGCCTTGTTTAAAAGCCAATTTACTTAAATCTGGTATACCTGTTTGCGCGGCAGTCCCACTAACTTTAGTTATTACAAAATATTTAATATCAAAATTAAATACTGCTTTAGAAAAATCCATCAATCTTTGATAACTTGCAATATTATGTAGACCTATCATTATCACCAAAAATTTTCACCTTTATATATGATGCTATAGCATTTGATAAGACTACTGGAACTGATTCACCTATTTGATTATACTGCTCGTCTTTACTACCTATAAAAACATGATCGTCTGGATAGCTCATAAGTCTTGCTTGTTCTCTCACAGTTAGATACCTATCATGAAATGGATGAATAAATCTAGAATTACCTAATATTGTTGGAGCTAGGTCATACGGATCGAGTCTAATATAAACAGGAACATCGCCCCTATAACTTCTAAACATAGTTAAATAATCTCCGTAGCTTAGTTTTGAAATCTCTTTCATTTTCTTTTCTGATAATTCAGTTATTTCATTATTAGGTATATCAAATCTTTCTTCAAGATCATTTATAGCCTCTGCCACGGTAACTTTCTTTTTATCTTTAGCAGGGCATATAGCTATATTCGAAATAAATACTCTAGTTCTTTTAGACGGATTCCCATAATCTTCAGCATGGAGAAAATTAAAAATTGGTTTATAACCATTCTTCATAAATTCTGTAATTAAGGCTTCCTTAAGCTCTCGTGTCTCAACTATTGCTGGTACGTTCTCCATTACAAACACTTTAGGTCGTAATTCTCCTATTAACCTAATATATTCAAGAGTTAGGGTACCACGCTCATCTAAATACAATCTATCTATAGCATTATTCAATCTAAAGGGATTAGCAGCTGTAAAAGGTTCACAAGGAGGACTTCCTATTACAATATCTGGAGGTTTACCTCCTATAAGATCAATTATATCTCTGCTTGTTATATTTCTTATGTCATCCTCGATTGTAATTGTTGAAGGAAAATTCAAAGCATAAGATCTTGCTGCTGAGTGATTTATGTCAATACCTAACAATATTTTAAATCCTTGTTGCCTAAATCCTAATGAAAATCCTCCAGTTCCACAAAAAAGATCAACTACTGTTAGAGGGGCCAAGTTTAGTCTCTTTATCTATTTCATCTTGCAAATCTTTTATCTTCTTCCCTAATACTTCCCTAACTTTTTTAGAGTCATAATATTCTAGTTGTGACCCACAACGCGGGCACTTAAATTCGTTCTCAAAGGCTTCCTCGAAAGTATATTTATTTTTATCTTCTGGACAGATATAGAACTCATTGTTTTCTTCGTACTCTAATCTAGTTTTTAGCTTCTCTAAAATTTCTCTTTTTCTATTTAATAATATATCGTTTATTTGATCTGTATTTACTTTCCAATAATATACGTACCAACCAGTATCTTTATCTCTAGACCGCCTGTAGCTTACTAAACCTTGGTCTGCTAATGCATAAAGTTTTTTCCTTACTTCGTTCACTTTTACTCCTAATTCATTAGCTATTTCATCATCGGTTATTTCTATTTTTCTGTTTAAGAGAAATTGCAAAACATCTAAAACCTCCTCTCCTAATAACTCTTTAGCTAGGCTTGTGACCAAATTATCTATATTACTCATTTTTTAATCACCTTTTTTCCTGCTTTTTGGGGAACAATAAGAAATTTTGAGTCTCCAAATACTATATTTAGTTGTTCTCCCTTATATATTCTATCTAAAAAAATTGCTAAAGCAGCAACTTCAGAATGTGGCTGATTAGAGATTGCTATATTATAATCCGCAGCATGATAATACCAACTTTCTACTTTTTCTGCACCTACAATTACGAGAATGTTATCTAGGTCTGGTATAGTGCCAGCAATACTATTAATATTTATACCATACATAGTAAGATGAATAACTTTTCCGCCGTTGTTTTTCCATTCTTCTACGAGTTTCTTTGGGTTTTTAATAAATGAAAGAGTAAAATAATTTCCTCCCCACTCATTTTTTACCTTTTCTATACTTTTAAGTATATTTTCATCCTCCCCTTCAATATATATCCCCTTAGCGCCGAAAGCTCTGGCAACCAATGCAACATGCGTAGTAACTCTCTTGTCTCTACCTGGCCTATGACCAAGTCTTAGTATATAAATATTTTTTAACTCAGAAGTTTTAATGTTCTCTCCCTCAGCACGTCTATATTATATAACTTAGTTGCTGAAGTAGAAATAACATCAATTATCGGAAAATAAAGTTCATTACTTAGCTTTGAAATAATGTCAAGTTTTCGTAAAACGTCAGTATTATCATGCACTTTATCTACTTTATTAGCAACCATTATTATAGGTTTGCCAGATACACCTATTTCTCTTATTATATTAAATGATGATTTTATCATATCAATTAAGGTAAGATCTGGCAACGAAATATCTACTACCATTAGAATTCCAGACGCATATTTTATTTCTGATAATGTGACAAAGAAAGCCTCAATAATTTGAGGAGGGATTCCTCTTATAAATCCAACTGTATCTACAAGAAGAATCTTTTTACTATCAACCTTTATTGAATATCGCTTAGGCGAAGTTGTGGTAAACATAGAATTATCTACTTTTTGACTGAGCCCAGTAAGTGCGTTAAATATTGAAGTTTTGCCAGCGTTAGTATAACCCGCTATAGCAATACTCGGTAAACCTTCATTTTTAGTCTTTTGGACCTGAATTTCTCTACTTTCCTTTAGATGTTCTAATTCTTTAGATATTCTTGATATTTTTCTATGATAAAGTCTTAAAGTCGATTCTACGCCGTATACTCCTGCGCCTAATGGACCTTGTTGTTCTGTTATTTTAGATTTTTTATACATATCCTTTATTATAGGTAACTCGTATCTTAGCCTAGCTAATTCTATCTGTAGCTTTGCTTCTTTAGATCCAGCATGAAGCGCGAATATTTCTAACAATAGCAAAAGTTTATCTATAACTTTCTTTTCAGGTATTTTCCTATTAAGGTTAATAAAATGTCTTGGCCTAAGTAAATCGAAAATTATTATAGTATCGATATTATTAGACTCTGCAATTTTAGCCAATCTGTCTTCTTGAATATAAAAAAATGAATTAGGCTTCTTAGGTAATTTATATATATCTAAAATCTCATAACCGGCTGTTTCAGCTAATGTTAATGCTTCATCTTTAAATTCGTCTGATACAAAGAGTACTGCTTTCACTTCCTCCCCTCTCTTATGTTTATTATATCACCAAGCGTTAATTCATAATTATTTATATTATTAGAGTTATTATCATTGCTCTCATCAATTTTTACTAATATTTTTATTGATAAGATCCTTTCTAAATCTTTGGCTAGTTGTATTGTTGGTTTTAGTTTTCCAGTTTCAATTCTTTTTACAATATTCTCTTGAACTTTTAATTTTTGCGCCAATTCTTTAGTGCTCATCCCGTGACTCTCTCTAGCTTCTTTAATTATTTTCGGATAGTCATCTACTATCTCCCATATAGTTTCTGTTTGAGTTTTTTTCGTTTGTCTTGATTGTACAGTATTTTGCTTTTTATTTTCAACAATTTTTGCATGACTTTTTATTTTTGAATAACATGCAGGACAAATAGTAATCGTACTACCTTCATAGTTCACAGTAATTCCCTTCCCATGTATTACAGATCCACATAACTCACAGTAATTCTCGGCTTCTTTCTGCATACTATCACTTATATAATAAATGGCAACAAACATTTTTAGTCTATCTCATAAATAAGTATAATGGATAAGTTTGTCTGGAGAATTAGATTTATCTAGGGATAATACTAACTCAGATGAGCAAATAATTAAAATTTTGGAAGAAAAAATTAAAGCATTACAGATTGAAGCTGAAAGTTTAAGAAAAGAGCTAAACTACTATAAATCGGAATTAGAAAAATTACTTAGCCCACCATTAATCGAAGCAGTAGTTCTGGACGTGCTTAATAATAATAGAGTAATAGTACGAAGCACTTCTGGACCTAATTTAGTAGTAAACCTGAGTAATGGAATAGATATATCAAATATAAAGCCGGGATCGTCAGTAGCACTGAATCAGAGAGGTTCTACTATAGTAGAAATCTTGCCTAATAGAGAAGATCCATTAGTTAAATCAATGGAAATAGTTGAAAAGCCAAGCGTGAAGTATAGTGACATAGGAGGTCTAGAAAAGCAAATTCAAGAATTAAGAGAAGTTGTTGAACTACCTTTGAAAAATCCAGCTATCTTTAAAGAACTAGGAGTACAGCCTCCTAAAGGAGTTTTATTATTTGGTCCACCAGGAACAGGAAAAACAATGTTAGCCAAAGCAGTTGCCACAGAAAGTAATTCCACGTTTATCCATGTAGTAGCATCTGAATTTGCACAAAAGTTTGTAGGTGAAGGAGCTCGTATTGTAAGAGAAGTCTTTGAATTAGCTAAAAAGAAAGCTCCTTCTATAGTATTTATTGATGAAATTGATGCAATAGGGGCTAAAAGAGTTGATTTAGGAACTAGTGGAGAGAGAGAAATTCAAAGAACTCTCATGCAACTACTTTCTGAGTTAGATGGCTTCCAACCATTAGACAACGTCAAAATAATAGCAGCTACTAATAGAGTGGATATTTTAGATCCCGCATTACTAAGACCTGGCAGATTCGATAGATTAATTGAAATTCCTTTGCCAGATTTAAAGGCTAGAAAAGATATTTTGCAAATATATATCAAAAAAATGAAAGTTAGATTAGATAATTTCGATATAGATAAAATAGCACGATATACTGAAGGTTTTAGCGGAGCAGATATAAGAAATATTTGTACAGAAGCTGGATATATAGCAATTAGAGAAGGAAGAAGAGAAATATATGTTGATGATTTCATTAAGGCTATAAACAGAGTAAATGAAAACAGAAAAAAGGAAGAATATAAATCAAGAGAAGAGAAATATGCGTGATAGAGAAGAAAAACAATTCGTAACTGAACCTCAGGAGTTAGTTGACTTTGATTTTATCTATCTAAGAAATATTGCTGAATATCAATTTAGGCAAGATATTGCTAATTGTCTTTTTCCAGATAAGTCAATTTTTTTTATACAAAGGTCATTAAATACTTGGAGAATAAGAAATATCTTAAATAAAGATAATTCTTTATATCTAGTACTTAGAGCACAAGATAATCTATTTTCATTAACAAACATTTCAGCAAATATTATAAAACAATGCTCAAAACCACCAGATTTTAGGGTGATAATCTCCAATGATATAGGGAGAATAATAAGAGAAGGAGGGAATGTGTTTTCTAAGCATATAATAAACATTGATAAAGGTCTTAGATCTGGCGATAATGTAATAGTAGTAAACGAAGAAGACGAACTAATAGCCTACGGAAGAATGAAAATATCTGGAGAAGAAGCAATAGAATATAAGAGAGGAGTAGCCGTAAATGTAAAGGGGAGATTAAAAAATGGGAATAATACTTAAGGGAATTAGTGAAAGCGAGCTTAAACATTCTTTCTTTATAACTGGATTTAGAACATTAGGTGAAGTTGGTTACTTGGCAACTAGACATATAGTATTAAAAAGAAGAATGCAACGAATAGGGTTTATAACTACTAAATACTTGAACGGAGTAACTTTTTTGGACGAATATGGAATTGTAACACCTTTCGAACTGTTTTATGACAAAGAATATAACGTAATTGTGGAATTAAACCATATTTTACCAGTTGAAAAAGAATGGAATGTCTTTTCAAGAAAAATTGTTAATTGGGTAAAAAAATTAGAGATAAAAAACGCCATATTAATAGGTGGATTAGATAAAAATTATAAAACTAGTAACGAAAAACTAAAATGGATGAAAACATCTAAAAGTGATTTAAATTTACAATATCCAGAACTTGACAAACAACTAATTATGGTAGGTCCATTAGCATTATTTACAATTTATTCCGAAATTAAAGATGTGCCAGCAACTGTAATACTTCCATATTCAGATAAAGATAGGATAGACCCTGCTGCGGCTGCGGCTGCTGTAGAAGCTATAAATAAAATAGTGGGCTTTGACATAGCTGTAGATGAATTATACGAAGATGCAAAAAAGATAGAGGAAGAAATACGTAAACAACTTGAATACTTACAAAAAGAGGCTAATAGGTCAGGGCTTGATAGACATTATATGTGATAATATAGATTTTTCACAATTAGCAAACTCTATATTATCATATTTTTTGGATTTTATGAAATTGGAAATTTGAGTAATAGTTTTTGAAATGACTTCAGTAGATAATTCAGTAGGCATTTCAAATTGCGCAAGAGGATAAGATTCAGAAATCATCGCTGGTATTAGGCCATAGAATGGTAATGCCACATAAATGTCAGAATCAGAATAGCGTTTTAGTAGAATTCTTCTTACTTTAGAGTCATTTATAACTGGGACTGTTAAATTATCTCCACATATTATAACTGCATTACGATTATGCTTTTGTAAAGAATCCAAGAATCTATAGTGTCTTAAAATTTCTGGTCTTGAAAACGAAGTTTCGTCAAAATAGAAAATACCTTTAATTTCGCCCTTTACTCGTGGATCATATTTTTCAAGGTATTCAGCGTATTTTAATAACCGTCTAAAAGCAGAATATACTGCAGGATGAGAATAAGATTTCTCTTGTAAATATTCAAATAATCTGTTCTCTTTGATAGCTAACTTAGTGTCGTTTATCTCTTCCAAAATTTTATATAAATTATGAAGAGCTAATAGTCTAATTCTACTGTCCTTATCCATTTCCATAAGTTCTTTAGGAGAATATTTAGAACATACTGGACAACTGCAAGGAAAGTAATCTAACTCGTCTAATTTATATGTTCTTGTCCTGGTAATATATCTATTATCCCTGGCATATATTATATACGATGCGGAATCAAATGAATCCACGCCTAAAGCGACAGCGAACGGAATTATTTGTGGAAGCCCTCCTCCAAATAAATGAAGAGGTTTTCCTCTTGAAATATTCGATCTTACAGTAAATATCATATCTATTAATGTGGCATAGTCATACTCTTTCATAATAACTGTAGGACTTCCTAATGCCAGAAATTTATATGACGTATTATTAGCAGCCTTTGCAGAGTATGAAAGTAAGTCTAAAAACTTACCACCCTGAATAGGGTGAACCCAAACTATCTCTTGTTCATCTTTAATAATTTCAAGAGTTTCTTTTCCTCTATATATCGTATCTTCTACAGTTTTTTTTGCATCTTCAAAATTATCTATATTACCAGTTGGAATATCCAAAAAAACTGCAATATCTGGCTTTATTTTAATTTGATAATTAACTATTTCAGAATTATTTATATTAATATTTCCATATTGAAGAATCTGATATGCTCCAGAATCAGTCATTATCGTACTATCAAAATGCAAATCGTCATGTACATTATTTTGTATAACATTATTTTTATATAATATATATGAGTTAGTTATAAACTGTTTAAATTTCAATTGTTTTATATCATCTATAGTTATTTCAGATTTTAATGGATTTACAACTGGAAAGAAAACTGGTGTCTCTAGTTTAGAATGTTTTGTTTCTAATATTCCGATACGACCTGCTAGGTCTTCATCTTTTAACTCAAAATCTCCAATCATTTTAATTCTTTCCTCTTCTTTGACATATAGTCATTATACATGTCATAAATCCTCTGGGCTAGTGGTCCATTACCTTCTACGCCACCTTCAGTTACTTTTATTCGTTCTAAAACAGTTATTACTCCTGCTTCTTCATATACCTTAACATCACCTGGTCTTAGATTCAAAGAATGCTCTATTATATCTGCAAATTCCTTAACATCAAACAAAGGGGCATTCTTGACTAGAATCTCTGTTATATTATTTCCATTTAGTATAACCTTAAAAAATGTATTATTATCGTTATCTTTGGCATTAGATAAGCTTATTATAAAAGGAGTAAGCTCATATGAAGATAATTGACCAGTATATACTCGGTTATTAACAAGCTTTACTATTACTGTTTTATCGAGTAATGAATTTATATCTGAAACTATTCTTCTAACTATACTCATAATTCTTGCCCCATAAAGTTAATATATAAGGATTTAAATAAGGAAATGAAAAATCTTGCTCTCGAAAAATAGTTATGAATATCAAGAATTATGTAGGATTACATCTATAGAACAAGGAGCTATAAGAGGTATTGACGTAATCAAATTAGATTGCGGAAAAATAAAGATAGACGTCGATATGATATCACAAATAAATGTCTTTACGGCCAATCAACAAGTAAAATTCATTATTTCCAAAAATAAACCAGAATTCACTAATAATGATTTTTGTGCACATGGCTATGTAGTAACTGAAAAGCATCAAGAAAGTTACGTTACAATTATTTCATTATTTGGACCTTTAATAAGAATAGTTTCAGACGAAAGCTTCTGTAATAAATATAATATTAGCATTATGGACCATGTATATGTCTGTATTATAAAAACATAACAACTAACAAATTATGCGTTAAAAATAGTCTTAGCTTGATATAAACTCCGTATCTATCTTGTTTTTAGTTATAGTTAATATATCAATTCCATCACCGGACGTGGTATCTCGCTCTATAGAGGCCCTTAATGATGAAATTACCAGATCTCTCCCTTTATCTATAGATAAATCTTCTTTATATGCTGACTCTAAGACTCCTATAGCCACTCTAGCACCAGAACCTACTGCAGCATAAGTATCTTCTAATAAGGATCCAATGGGGTCTAAAACATAGAACTGAGGTTTCCCGTCATCCATTCCTCCAAATAATATCTCTGAGATAAATGGCATGTACTTATACTGGTAAAGCATCACTGATAGTAATTTAGCAGCAGCTTTAGTGGATATTGGCCTATTATTAGATAATTCATAATATTTAATGTTAGCATTCATTATTCTAATAATTGCTTGGAAATCACCAAAAAGTCCTGCTCCAGCTATTCCGAATTTTCCTAGAATAAATACTTTTTTAGCAGATTTACTAAGAACATAACCACCATAGCTTAATCTTCTAACAGCACCTAAAATTACTCCATCATTTAATCTTATTCCCACCGCAGTTGAAGGAAGTTCTTCCATTTTATATCAACAGAATAAATAATGTAGCTACAAGTTATAATATTTGTCTTAAATGTGTAATGAGTTCATCTGAACTTACTATTTCTTGCGATCTAGAAGCAAGATCTTTAAGAACTACTTTTCTAGAAATTTTCTCATTATTACCTACTATAACGGCATATCTTACATTCTGTTCAAAATAGGAAGATAAAAGTTTACCTAAGGACTGCTCTTTTACATTAAGAATAGCTATTATATCTGATGATCTTAATATATCTAATATTGAGAGTGCGTAATCTATTACCGAATCGTCTAGAACTATAACTACTACTTGAGGTGATCTGTAAGTCTCATAATTTATTAGTACTGATGTTCTTTCTATACCTATTGCAAAACCTATTGCTGGAGTATACGTTCCTCCATATATTTCTACTAAATTATCATACCTACCGCCTCCAGCGACACTAAAAGTAACTTTAGGGTGAGTTATTTCGAATATTATCCCAGTATAATATGCCAAACCTCTTACAAAACTTAAATCTACAACAGATCTTATATTAAGATTATTTAGTATGGTAATAGTTTTTTTAAATCTATTAAACTCTTCATCTAGGCATTTTATTCCGATTTTTTGTATTTCTGATTCAACTTCATCCATTTTTAGATTAGAATATAATAATGTATTAATTAGATTTAACACATTATTCTGTGATATATATTTATTCAAAATCTGCATACTCTCGTCTTTTTTACCTTTGTCTATTAAATGTAAAAGATGTTCTTGAACATTTTCCTCAATATTAAATTTTCTAAATATGCTTCTATATAATCCTATATTATTAATTTTTAATAATATAGATTTGGATAATCCTAATTCATTATAAAAATCATAAAGAAGCTTTATAATCTCTATATCGCTTAATATTGAGTTAGAACCTAACATTTCCACTCCAGCCTGTCTAAATTCCCTATATCTACCTAACTGTGGTTCATCGTATCGATATACTCTTCCTATATAATATAGTCTAATAGGTTTAGGCAAATGCTGCATAGAATTTAAGTATAGACGAACTATACTGGGTGTAATTTCTGGCCTTAGAGCTACTTCTCTTTCTGCCTTATCTTTAAATACGTACATAGTATTTCTTATCTCTTCTCCGCTTTTTATTGCAAATAACGCAAAATCCTCTACAATAGGTGTTATAGTTTCTTGATAACCTGCTATCTCTACATGTTTTCTAAATAGCTCTTCCAAATATCTTAACTTTTTAGCTTCAATTCCATAATAATCTTTCATTCCCCTTACAGGTTCGAAAGATACCATTACTAACCCTTCGTTAACTTAGTTTCATCTACATTATAATAAGTTATATCACCGTATTTATCTACTATAGAGAGATATACATCTACTCTCAATGACTTTGATAATTTAACAATTTTTTCCAGGTCTGACACCAATATCGGTTGATTTTCAGTTAATACGTATACTAATGAGCCATGCTCATTTGAATTTTTTTTCTCTATAAATATGAAATCTTGAGATTTTGAGAGAGATATTCTTTTTCCTTTATTCTTAAGATCTATATAAACAACTATCTTGTCCCATATTAATTTATCCTTATCATAATTCTTTTTTACATAATCTATAATTTCATCTATATCCAAATCTATTTGAAATTTTTTTATTATTTCATCTATATCCATATATTATCACCAAACTTTCGATCAAGACACCCACAATTAACATTTGTAAAACAAACGATTTGTATATACTTTAAAACATTATTCTTTATGAAATGCCCATCATGCGGATCAACAAACATAATATGGAAATCAAAAGAAGGAATTGTAGTATGTAGTGACTGCGGTCTTGTAATAGATGATAAAGCATATGACTATTATCCTATTTACTTTGATAAAGAAATTAAAAATACTATAAACTCATTACAGTCTAAAAACATGGAAAGAGATAGTTATAGAGTTATCTCTAAAAAAATAAAAATTACAAATAATTATAATATCAATAGAAATCAAAATGTTGCAAAAAGTAATAATATAATAGCATTAGAACTATTAAAAATGAATTCTAGCGCATTAAAAATATATAATGTGATAAATGATAATGGATACTTATCTGGAACACAGATAAAAACTAAGGTAGCTGTGAGTTTCTATCTAAGTGGATATAATACTAGGAAGATAAGAAGTATTTTAGAAAAACTTCAAATAAACGAAAAATACTTTAGAAAAACCATAAAGAAACTTACTATGAAAGAAAAGATAAGGATAATCGAAATGGCTAACATATGAGAGGAGCAAAAAATTTTTATATAAGCTTTTTCTAAGTGAACCAGAAAAGGTGAATTGGTAATGGCCTCAACTGCTACAGTCGCAACTACACCGGAAGGTATACCTGTTATAATTTTAAAAGAAGGTTCAAGTAGAACTTATGGTAAAGAAGCTGTAAGAGCTAATATAGCCGCAGTAAAAGCTGTAGAAGAAGCGTTAAAGAGTACGTATGGACCTAGAGGAATGGACAAAATGTTAGTAGATAGTTTAGGCGATATTACTATTACAAACGATGGCGCTACAATACTAGACAAAATGGACCTTCAACATCCTGCAGCTAAATTGCTAGTACAAATAGCTAAAGGTCAAGATGAAGAAACTGCAGACGGAACTAAAACAGCAGTAATATTCTCAGGAGAACTAGTTAAAAAAGCTGAGGATCTACTTTATAAAGACGTGCATCCTACAATAATAATAAGTGGGTATAAAAAAGCTGAAGAAGTAGCTTTGCAAACTATTCAAGAATTAGCTCAAACTGTTTCTATAAATGATACTGACTTATTAAGAAAAATTGCAATGACCTCTTTGAGCAGCAAAGCAGTGGCAGGTGCAAGAGAGTATATAGCAGATATTGTAGTAAAGGCTGTAACACAAGTTGCAGAACTAAGAGGAGATAAATGGTACGTAGATCTAGACAATATACAGATAGTTAAAAAAGCTGGAGGAAGTATAAATGATACTCAACTGGTTTATGGAATAGTTGTTGATAAAGAAGTAGTACACCCAGGTATGCCAAAAAGACTTGAAAATGCTAAAATAGCTTTAATAGATGCATCATTAGAAGTAGAAAAACCAGAACTTGATGCAGAAATAAGAATAAATGATCCAACACAAATGCAGAAATTCTTAGATGAAGAAGAAAATCTGATTAAAGAAAAAGTAGATAAAATTTTAGCAACAGGAGCAAATGTTATAATATGCCAAAAAGGAATCGATGAAGTAGCTCAGTCATATTTAGCTAAAAAAGGAGTATTAGCAGTAAGAAGAGCTAAGAAGAGCGATTTAGAGAAATTAGCTAGAGCTACAGGCGGTAGAGTAGTATCAAATATAGACGAAATCTCAGAGCAAGATTTAGGATATGCATCATTAATTGAGGAAAGAAAAGTAGGAGAAGATAAAATGGTATTTGTAGAAGGAGCAAAGAATCCAAAATCTATAAGCATATTAATTAGAGGAGGATTAGAAAGGTTAGTTGATGAAACAGAAAGAGCTTTAAGGGATGCATTAGGTACAGTTGCAGATGTCATAAAAGATGGTAGAGCCATAGCAGGTGGCGGAGCTGTAGAAATAGAAATTGCTAAGAAATTAAGGAAATATGCACCACAAGTTGGTGGGAAAGAACAATTAGCTGTAGAAGCTTATGCTAATGCATTAGAGAGTTTAGTATCTATTCTAATTGAAAATGCAGGGTTTGACCCCATTGATCTATTGATGAAGCTAAGAAGTACTCATGAAAATGAGAATAACAAGTGGTATGGAATAGATCTCTATGCTGGACAACCAGTAGATATGTGGCAAAAAGGAGTAATAGAGCCAGCTCTTGTTAAGATGAATGCAATAAAAGCTGCTACAGAAGCAGCTACATTAGTTTTGAGAATAGATGATGTAGTAAGTGCTGGAAAGAAGAGTGGCGGAGAAAGTAAGACACCAGGCGGAGCTAATAAGCCATCAGAAGAAGACTAACATTTTTTTATAATTTTCTTATCTTTATTAGTAAAGGAGTTTTTGTATTTGGTGCTGATAATATAGCTTCACCAACGTCTAATTTATCTAATGCCGAATAGAGGTTATCTGGTAAAGAAAGAGAATCACGCAATATTTTCTTATCTATATCGGACTTTATTGAATGAATAATTTTTATATTAGTATTCTTCATTACTGCGCTAGATATGGAAGAAGGAGATTGAGATATTATGCATAACCCTACTCCAAATTTTCGTATTTCTGATATTAGCTTATCTATAAAATCATTTTCCACATTAAAGAAATTATGTGCTTCCTCAATTATTAATAACAGTTTTTTATCTGGCTTGTTATTCATATAAAAATCTGTTATATATTTAAGTAAAAATAATCCATACAGTTTTCTTAACCTGATATTATTTATGAAACTCAAATCAAATACTATACCTTTTTTACTTAATAGATCTATAATTTCTGGGTTTGTGTCAGCTGAGAACAATAATTTGCCTTTACTAGTAAATAAAGGATATAGTTTTCTTGCTAATGCATATTTAACTTCCCTCATCCAATTTGATTGATCCTCAGTATTTTTTAATACATCGAGCATATCAGTTAATCTAAACCTCTTATCTTTTCTTAACTTTGATATTATAAGAAATAATAAAAATCTTTGTGGATCAGTTAATTGCAATACGTCTCCTAGAATATCTATAATATCATCTATATCATTAAATTTTAATGGATTTATTTTATATAAATTTCTATAATTGTAGATAGTATAATCACTAAGTTTATTACTATATTCTCCATGCCAATCAAGTATCATTACGTTAAATCCCTTGTTAGAAAGTTCATTAGCTATTAGTGTTGCAGTGTTTGATTTTCCGCTACCAGTGCTACCAAATATTCCTATATGCCTAAGTACATCTGTAGATCTTATGCCAGTAGGAACGGTTTGATTGTGAACTAACATGTCTCCTAATTCTATATCATAGTCTACTATTATTTTATCAATAGTAGGAGACTCCATTTTAATATCCATAACTCGTGCAAAATTGACATTACCGAAAGCTAAAGGAAGCGGTAAAGCTTTATTCGAGACTGGTACTGCTTCCAAAATTATATGAGGTGATACTACTTTAGCTATTTCTAGAATATTATCAAACTCATATAATATTTCATTTTCACAATCTTTACATTCTTTATAAACTACGATAGAAGAAGAAGCTTGCTTACCATTAACACTAGTAAGTATAAGATATTGATAATTTTTATTTCTAGCTATTAATGCGTTTAATAAATTATTTAACTCTTTTTGTAAATCAACTGGATTTTTATCAAATTCTTGCTTACCTATTATTTTTGCTGCTATACCTGAAACATAACTCTCATTCAGATTTAAAGTGAATATATTTCTCCTTATTAGAAATTTCCTAATAGAAATAAAAGACTTTCCCCTTGTTAACACTATTGAAAATACAAAGGTTATTATAAGAACTATTATTAAGTAATATATTATATAACTTGCAATAAGATTTAATGCTACTAACATCAACAATATGGAAGATATTACCAAATAGAAAGGAAGTATCCTTCTGATTTCCATACTAAATATTTTACTAAAATATACTACTGAGACTTAACCGAATACACTGCATTAAATGTTAGTGCTATACGTTCTGCTATGCCTTTTATCTCTATCTTATCAGAAAAATCATTTATATCCTCTTTACAACATGATATTAAATATCCCTTATCTCCTTCCGATACTTTGTTTCTTTCTATACATTCCTTTATCTGAGTAGTGGAATTCAATAATAACATAAAATAAATAGACTTATCCTTAATCTTGGTGTTTTCCACATTAAAAAAAATATAGCAAGCTTGCCTAATTACAGATAATTGTGGTAACTCCTTTACAACTGTTGATACGCATCGGCCATCATAAGTTAGCTTCGATTTAATATCTTGATTCCATATAATCTCTCTAATTGTTAGCAAATTTAACCACCATGGTTTATCGGAATTACTCTTATTTCATTATTGAATAAAACTCTTTCATCATCAGTAAATAAGCGAATGTCTTTATCCCCTACTAAAACTATATATCCAGGTTTAACTTCATCTTTTTCATTTAATATTCCAAGATCCTTTAATTTAGCCTTTATAGAATAAAAACTATTTTCGTAGATTTCTACTGATTTACCATATTGCCTAGATAGTGGGCCTTCGAATACAATTTTTACCAAGCTTACTCCTCTACCTCTTCTTCAGTAGTGTGAACTGTCCTTGCTCTTTTAGCGTACCTAGTTAAATATCCTGCAACTCTGTTTCTAACCTTCTTAGAGTAAATATCTAGATATCTAGATACTAATTCCTTATTTTTTCCATAATCCTCTGTTATTTCATCAGCATATTTTTCATATAGTTCTGCTGAAACTCGTTTTATATCACGTGTATATATATTTCCCATTAAGCATCACATTAACTAAAACATCGATTATACTTAAAAAATTTAATCTGTACCTTGAGACGTATTCTCATAAATACTACGTTTTGCTTTAGTAACATCAGATTCTTTCTTAAATCTAGGCTTTAATTTTTCAGTAATTAACGGTAATGTAGTATACTCCATTTCACTAGGTTCTAATCTATGAGGCATAAATGGACCATGTCTTCTCATGTAGTCTGCAATATCTTCTGCTAATCTTCTAGTTTCGTCAAAAGCTGGATCATCAAATAGATCAGTAGGACCTACTAATCTACCGTTTTTAACATTAAATCCTAATCCTATTAATCTTGGTGGCCCATCAAATCTGGTAGCACGTGCATCTCTTTGTGATACTGGCATTATAGGCCCATAATGGCTTCCTCTCATCCATCCTGGTACTAAATATGGGAATGAAAATGCCTCTAATGCTTCACCTAATGCAGGAAAACCATGTTGAACCCTTATTATCATTACAGGGTCATCTTTTCCTACATATTTACCAGCTATCAAATTTAACCTTTCTATTGACGTTACTGCACCAATGTTATTGTCAGCTTTTCTATAAACTCTTCTTATAACATATTTTGATGGGGTTCCTATTAATCCTAAAATATCATATATTTCTTCTGGAGAATTAAGGATAACGCTTTCTCCTTCAAAAACATCTAATACTTCAAACTTGAATCCTTCATGCATAGTCGGATCTATTACTAAACCTGCTGTATTAAAAGGATCCGCAAACATTTTATACTGCGGATAATTAAAGGCGCCTGGCTCAGTCTTATCGGCCATGAATACCACAAAAGGTTCTGCTGGTCTCTCTTCAATCTCCATTTCCGCTATTCCAGGTCCCATTCCCTTCAAATTACCAGAAAATGTATCAGAAAGAAGATCTTGCCCTGCAGCATATAGTCCTAAGTCTTTTGCAACTTTTGTTGCCTCTTTAAACGCTTCCCATGCAGTTTCATGAACTTTCGTATCAAGTTCTCCTCTATTATGCGTCATTATAAGTTCTAAATCATCACCTACATTTGTAACATAATAATCTATAATTATATTTTGTTTCTTGGCTTCTGCCAATACCTTATTAGCAGCAGCCATAGTATCAGGGTGAACAACGTGATGCCCTGCTAAACTACCTATATCGGCCTTTATTACACTTATAGTAGTCTTCATATCTATCATTCTATACTGAGAGCTATTAAATTTTAGTTTTACTCTCTACTTGTTTCCATTGAATAATATTCTCCCTTGTCCTTTTGTAATCTATCAAGGTAACTATCTAGTTTATTCACTCTAGGCCTTCCACTATCTGCGTCTCTTCTAAAAGTTAGTCCTATTTCCTTTAAGAATATATTCATGCCTTTTCTTAAACTAGTTGGAGAATATCCATGTCCTTCTTTACCAGGTTTACCTAGAAATACTATTAGCCTATCAGATATATAATCATGCAAAGCTAAATCATGGTCTACCATAAATGTTACGGCTTTTCTTTCTCTAGTTATTCTTTTTATTGCTTTAGCTACAATATAACGCTCCTCCACATCAAGATATGAAGACGGTTCATCAAAAACGTACAAATCGGCCTGCTTAGCTAAAGTAGATGCTACGTATAGTTTCTGTAGTTCCCCTCCACTTAAATCCTTTACGTTAGATTCTAAAATTCTATGCAAATTCAGCCTCTTAATAACTTCTACAAAAAACCACGACGAAGAAGAAAGTATATCCTTACTACTATTCTCTAGAAATTGCTGAACGGTACCATTATAGTCCGGAACTAATCGTTGAGGTTTATATGATAAAGATATATTAGGTGGTATTATTTCTCCAAAGTCGGGTTTAATTTCGCCAACTAAAATCCTTACAAAAGTAGTCTTGCCTATTCCATTCTGTCCTACTATACCTATAACTTCTCCTTCTCTAGCGTCTCCTTCATCAATATCTAGGCTAAAGTCTTCCATTTTTTTGCTTATCTTACTCCATTGTATTCTTAACTTTATATTCTTTGAAAAATCTAAATCTGTAAGTTCTTTAAGTAAAAATTTTATTTCGTCCTGCCTAAATTTAATATTTTCTACTGGCAAATAACCATTAAGAAAATTATTTATACCTACTCTAGTAGAATATAATTTAGAAACTTTACCGTATACACTACTTTCTCCAAATATTATACTTATTAAATCAGCTAAATAATCCATAACAATTAGGTCATGATCTACTACTACAGTATATTTATTCCTAGTTAATTCTCTTATACCTTTTGCTACATTAATTCTTTCTTTAACGTCTAAATAAGAAGACGGCTCGTCAAACTCGTACACATCTGCTTCCCTCAATAATGTAGCAGCTACTAGAAGCTTCTGAAGTTCTCCTCCACTTAGATATTGTACAGATTTATCCCAAAAACTATCCATAAACAATAGGGATTTAACTTCATCTATTTTACCTCGTTCATCAACTTTTGACAAAATATCTTTTACTATCCCTTTCAAGTATCGTGATACATATTCTATATATTGAATCTTATGTACAACTTTTAATTTTCTTGAATATAATTTATAAAAATAATCATATAATTCCTTACCTTTAAATCGCTCCAAAACATTAACTGGCTCTAATTTAGCTGTTGGATCTCCAAAATTTGGAATCAACTCTCCACCTAAAATTTTTAATATAGTAGTCTTTCCAGATCCGTTTTTACCTAATATCCCTATTACGTTTCCTTGTTTAAGAATAGGAAGTCCAAAAAGCTCAAATCCATTAATCGTATATCTGTGAATTATATCAGATCCAAACTGGTCTGGTAAGTTAACAATGTCTATGGCATCAAAAGGACATTTTTTAACACAGATACCACAACCAATGCATGTCTCTTCGTATATTATAGGTTTACCCTTAACTGTCTCTGAAAGTTCTATTGCCTTACTTCCAGATCTATTTATTGGGCAAAATCTTATACACTCCAAATTGCACTTATCGGGTTTACAAAAATCATAATTTATTACAGCAACACGCAATCCTTACACCATTCATAACATAATAAAAAGTATAATTTTTAAATTAACTTTTATTTACCATTCATCTTCTTCCCAATCTTCGTCTAGTTCATCTTCCCATTCTTCCTCTTCTAGATCTTCCTCCCAATCTTCTTCCATTGCAAAGCACCATTCAAACCTTGAATAAATAGTACTTATTTTTTTCTCATCTTAAACCTAGCTTATAAAGAAGTAAAAAGCATTAAGATGTTAAAAACTATTACCAATTTTACACATATCACTAAAAAGATCATCTATGAATACAATATAACTTTGATATATTTTTATATATTTCAGTAACAAAGAGTCACAATTTAAAAAGTCTACTAAACGTTACTCCAAGATTATATAATTAGGTATCTCAATAATTATATATTAAAATCGTATTTTTATATATATTAATATAGGATTTTTTATAAAAAATATACCATTTAACTTACTGTTATTGAAGACTTTAAATGTGTAATGTATAAAGTCATATAAAGATTTATCATTTAATGAAGTTATACTGAATGAGTTTATTTTTATCTTTTTTAGTATGAAAATTATGAACTCTAAGATAGAAGCAAAAATAGCACAGATGAGATGTGAAAATAAACCAGTTAAATTAATAGCAAAAAAACTTGGAATAAATAGAGATGACATAGAAGCCATTATTAAAAAATGGATTAATAATACTGATGACTTTTTAAATGACATTATAAAAAATAGAAAGGTAAAAAATCCTAAAGCAGATCCTGGTTTTATAGTAAATTCTATCCAAGATCTTGAAGAATTGTTAAAGAACGATGATGTACTGGATTACATAGCTGTACACAGATCGGATTACCATGATAGATTAATGGATTGTATTAGATATAAAATTTATAGATATTTAAATAAGGAATAATAATAGAAATAGTAGATTTTTTACATTTTTAACATATAATATAAACTAAAAATCGTTAGCCTCTATACATAACTACGACAATGAAAGAAAAGCCTAGCATTATGCATATAAACATGTATATAAACTAGATAATGCAAATAGCTAGACGAAAGAGTGTTAAGTCAGTTCTTTAATTGACGTTGTAAAATCATCTATAAAAATAAAAGAAGAGGCCTTAGGAGAATTCCTCTCCTAACAGCGGACCCGCCGGGATTCGAACCCGGGACCACAGGCTCCGAAGGACTTATACAGTTGCATTTTATTGTATATTGAAAAGTGTTAATGTTGCGTCTAAATATATTTAAACGTTATTAGTTGAAAGTAATGTTCACAATATAATATACTGCAAAGCCTTGTTAATTGCAATTACCTTTTTATTATACCGAATATAGTGCCGTTTTTAACTATTCCTTCTTCCCCTCCTCTGAACATTTCGTAATGTGACTCAATATAAGAAGAATATGTGGAGTAGAACTCCTCTTTACTTAATCCCATCATTTCCCTTATATCCTTCAAAGCTGCTATATCCATAGGATTCTTCACTTTATTATACATTTTATCGAAAAGACTGGGATTGAACTTCTCAGTCTTCTCTATCTTTTTACGTCTAATGATTCCATACACTGTACCGTCTTTTATTATACCTTCTTTTCCGCCCGAAATTAACTCATAATTCTCCAATATATAATCACGGAATTCGCTCATGAACTGCTCAAGGCTCATTCCCAACTGTCTTCTTAGATCATCTATCCTTACATAACCTAAGGAATTCTTCATCATCTCATAAGCCCTATCAAGTTCAGTAGGAGATTTCCTCTTATCCTCTTTAGAACCTATACCGTCTAATAACTGAACAACCTTATCTAACTTCTTATTGATAACATCTAAGTCGTTTGAAGGCATAGACTGAGGAATTAAGCCTAATACCGCTTTTAACTCTCCAATCCATTCTAAGAATTCTTTCCTCTCTTCCTCACTTAGCTTATCCAGGTTAGGGCTTATGTACTTTATCTTATCTATAACTGTTCTATCCACTAATTTCCCTAAATATACCTTCTTTCCATGTTCATACCAATAAAAATACGTTTCTTCATTTTCCCTTCTTCTTATTAGTCCCATGTGTTCCAAATTGGGTAAAAGCATATATAAATTTTACTCCATTTTGGAACATATTTAATTTCAAATTATGTACTTTTATTATAAGAGATCTTTGACTGGCGGGAAATACGTTAATCTCTAGATATAATTGAAAGATAATAATGATAGAATTTAAGTCAAATCGTATATAGTATTATGAGCTATATAATCCGGAACATCTAACTTATTATAAATTCCTACAAAATGCCAATAAGGAATTTTTTCCTTCTTCTCTTTTGGGAGTATTGAAGGAGAATAAGAATTATGGCGTTTCCCAAAGAGCCAATAACCATAGACTTTACCTTGATCTCTTACTTCTACTTGTGAACCTTGAGCTATCATATATGCCATTTTGAGAACGTATTTTAGTACATACTGTTTAGGTGATAGAAATTTCCTATAAGCTGCACCGCTGCTATATTCTATAATTGAATCCTTTGGCGGCTTTCCCTTCCATTTCCCGTTCTTAATACGGTGAATCTCGTTAATCGGTCCTTGTATCCTCTTCTTCTTGTAGTCTAGGTAAGCCTGGAGTATGTTGATCCTTAATGCTGAGCCAAACCTAACTAGAATCTTCTGTAACCACATGTCAAGTAACGCCGTAAATACATATTTACTAATAAGCGTCTTGTCCTTTGATTCTAATTTCCCCTCTTTCATCTTTGTCTCCAGGTCTGAAGGTAAGGAAATATTATAACGCCTAACGTAGTATGTAAGAGCGTCTTCCTTCTTCCTTCCGTACTTCCTATTCCAGTCTATCAGGTAGGGAATCCCAAATATCAGAACATGAAGGTGAAGAGCGTAGTCAGTATGATACTCATAAGCCGTGAAGACCTTAATGTCTTCTCCTTTCCACATCTTCCTAATCCATGCCATCATGTTTGCCTTAAGCTGAGTTAGTATAGAGTCTTGTAAGGGAATGAAGCCGATAATTTTCCCTTTTTGCTTTATTGGATATACTAAGGGGAATATGTGAGGTATTGTAAGCGTAATCATGATCGCGTTCTTGTACTTCTTAAATGCGTTATCTAACGCCGTACTACTCTTAATTAAGTTCATAAACGCCTTCTTTTTATCGTTAAACCTAGTCCTAACGTTCATGATCATAAACTCCTCATCATCATTCATGAAAACCATCACACTACGATCCCACTCCTTTACGTTCTCGTTATATAGAAAAGCGATATCTGAATGCTCTCTAGTGTCAGGGCGAATGGAGACTTTATGCTGAGCGGTAAGTAGTCCTTTCTGTCTGAAAGCGTTAGCCAGGGTAATTACTCTTAGCCCTTTTTTCCGTAGTTCTTGTAATTTTTGTTTGTGATTTGTGTTTAATTCTAAGGTTTTGGAATTGTGATTATTTAAACTCAAGTCAAAGCTTTCATTAAGCCGAAAATTTTTATTAGAAGGTAAAATAAATTGAATGGGTAAACGCTTAAGCTTATACGTAATTGGATAAGTATCTAAACGTTCTACTATGTCTTCTTGAATAAGGGATTTAAGGTGTCTTTCAAGAACCTTATGGGCTGATCGCTTTGATATTCTCCTCTCCTTTGCGTATTCATTAGCCATAATAGTAAGTGAGACTGAATTCTCCTTCTTTAAACGTGAAACAATCCAAAATTCAACAAAAGAATGAGGTGAAGGAGAAAAAGAAGACATATCTTAAGCCTAAGGTCTACTTAGTACTACATCTACTCCCTTTCCTATTGCCTTTTCCCAATAGTAAGCTAAGTTACTAGGCAAACTAATTATATAGTACTTGTTATGGCGTGAAAGCCCTCTTAGACCAATTGGATATATTTCGTTATCTATCCACACGGTAACTATCCATTCATTGCCTATAACGTATTTCTCGTAAGCCTTTGGAACATAGACAAAGTATTGAGAATATTCGTAAAGCTTTCCATTACGTCCTATCCTCTTTACCAACTTCTGAATTCTAACACCGGCAATAAGTATTTGTGAAATGACGTTAGACGTAAGCACTCACCTTATACCTCAGCATTTCCCTTAGTTTATCGGCGTTTCTTATCTCGTAACAGTACTTCTTAGGAGTAAGTAGAACTGCTTTATTCCCGTGAAACTCTATAGTCAGTACTTCCTTATTTCCTTGTTTAATACTAAGACCGTAATCCTCAATCTCTAATGTTAGATAATCCTCATAAGAGATCGTGTCAGCCCTATTAATGCAGTCTATAACGTAATTCCCTATCTCCTTAGGTATAGATATATCGTTTAGGTAAGCCTCTTTAGAGTCTACAAATACGCTTAAGTTAATGTCTTCAATAATTAGGCTTTTGAAATCCCCGAAATCAGTAACCTTAGCCTTAACTTGCGTTATTATCTTCATTAACGCTCACCTTGTGAGGGCAAACCTTAGCGAAAACACAATACTTACACTCCCATTCATGTCTTGGTATTCGTCTCGTGTAAACGTAGTCTTGTACTAGTTCTATCAGCTTATCATCTGATATTCCAGTGTCTACGTAGAATTCGGTTATACGATCCGGCGTTATGTAAAGTAAAATGCCGTGTTCAGCGTTTAACATGTTTACGTAAATCCTTAACTGGAGTACGTGTTCTTCCTTTGGTATGCCCACGTCAGTCTTTGAGGTCTTTATTTCAATAATCACGTTATCCTTTTTCGCGTCAATCCTTCCTACCAGTTTGTAAACCTCATCATCAATCGTTATCTCCTTTGTAACCGGAACTTCTACCTCAGCGTTTAACTCTTCTATCAGTATCCTCTCTACGCTTTCATGAATTAATGAACCTTGTAGTGTTGAAGGATTGTAAGCCTCAGCTAACGTTAGTTCCTTAAACTGTTCCCTCAGTCTAGGCTTTAACGGGCAATATAGTAGGTCTGTAACGTAGATAGTATTACTGTCCTTCTTCTCATGGTTCTTTTTGTCGTTAAAACGCCTTTTGAAGAGCGTTTGTGTGAGGGAAAGATTTTTAAAGATAGAGTTTATACTCTGCATTGACTACACCGCTTTTTCTTGACTTGTGATTGAACCGCTTAGGCTGAGTTCATGATGAATTATCTAAATGGCGTTTAATGAAACGTTTAGCTAACGCTCTTAGTATTGTTGATTTTCCGCGATATCCTTCCTTTTTCACTATCTTATCAAGTGCCTCTACCTCTTCGTTATCAAGTATGACCGATACCTTTACGGGTTTTCTTACCTTTTTCATGCTATTCACTAAGGAAATATATTCGGAAAATGGTGCTTATCAATATTTACCATATCAGAAATAGTATTAATTATTTATATAATTTTTGCCTTAAAACTGTATGCCCAGGAATTTAGTTTTTCCTTATCTGAAGAGATTTTTGCTCTTGTCTCCACTGGAAATTAAGGTCCATTCAGATGGAAGACCTAAAACAATACGTGATTCTTACCCATTAATTTTTTTGTAATACTCTGTGATAGAGTCGAATATAGAGCTAAATCTTATAAAATTCTGTAAGAAGAATATTAATGAGCAAAAATGAACGTGGAAGAATGGGTTAAGGCAATAAAGGAAGACCTAGAAAGAGAAGACTTACCAGAGAGTTATAAGAAAGTCCTTAAGGTAGTGTTAAATCTCATAGAAAGCGGTGACCTAGATACGGCAAAAGAAATAGCCATCAACTTACCACCCATTTTGGAATAAGTGCTTATTCCAATTTGGAACAAGTTACTCCTTTTTTAACACATAACCTTTTACACTTCTCATGATAAATCCTTCTTTTATTGCGAACTGTTTCTCCTCAAAGAATTGCCTTATGCGTTCCGGTAACTGTTGATAGTACTGCTCACTCATGAACCTAACGTTATTTGCATCAGCCTTATCGTAAAGGTAACCTCTAACCTCAAGGACTTTAAAGAACTCCTTTAATGCTGAGAGTAATGGGAAGTAGTCTAAAAGCATATCGTGGTAAGATAAGTTTATTTCACTCTTGTATTTTTTAATCCCCTCTATCTCTTCACGTGAAAGACGTAAAGTAATTGTAACGTGATTCTTTAACCACCTCTGATAATAAGTAGTTCTTCTCCTTGGCATAACGCTTTTACCTTCTCATTTTACGTTTATATGCCTTTCTCATATTGAATGCAATATTGCTTATCAATATTAAATGATGAGAAATACTCGTTAATTTGCGGTAATTTAGATTGAATGCAAGTTTGAATCAACATTGAATCAACAACCTAAGGGCTTTGGTCAAAATTCATTATTATAAAATGTGATGGGATTATCTCTATTTTACTATACTCAAAAAGGAGAAATGCTGTTTTTAAAATGAAAACTGGGAATTATCACGTTAGAAAACCGTTTCTGAAATTGCGTATAGCTAAGAAAATGCCCTAAACTTTACGTGTTCATTATTGTTTCTCTGAAATGAACTTTCCGCAAAAGAGTGAACGTTATAAATGGTTTCGTAGAAATAGATAAATTTGGGATATTTTCTATACTGATTGAAATTTTAGTAACTATCCCTTAACCATTATTACTAAGATGATGAAAGTTATGATAACTACTAAGGTAATTCCTATGTAAAGTGTTGAGAAGGTACTACTAGTATGCTTAGGTTCTGATTCTCGCTCTTTATCATCCCTCTCTATTCTAAGAGAAGGGTCTACATTTCCTTCAATCTCCTTAGCGAAGGAATGCAATAATTCATTATTATTTAGTATATATGTTATTTCTGGTTCTGAAGGAGATGAGGGAGATAGCGTTAATGCCAGGGGATCATATGTTATAGGTCTGGTAGTATCCCTGGCTTTCTTGAGAGTGACATTAATATTAGGTAGAGATTTGTACACATATTCTTTTGTTATTATACTATCTCCTTTAGGTTTGAGAGAAGAAGGAAAGAGCATAGAACCTATACCTAACGCTAAAAGTGGATAGTTGAAAGCCTTAGACTCTCCTAACCTTACTGCTAACTTTCCTAAGGGGCTTAATTCATCAGCGCCAGTTACAAGTAACCTACCCGTATCGGCTAACTCTACTAAACCTGGAATATCGATAAGTCCAAAGGCTATATCACTAATTTTTGCGGGTAAAGGCTCATTAGGGTGATCGGCTAAGTGTCCAAAAGTCCCGCTAATAGGTATAATGTTACTAACTAATTTACTCCCGGCATTGAAGAGCTGCCTCCCGGTTTCTATACCTAAGTTTGACAGAGGGCTAAAAATCGGTGTCTCTTTTACGCTCTGGTTTTCTACGTCTTGTATTGCCTGAGAAAAGGGAATCAACTTATGCTTAAAAATTAAGTCTCCAGTCTCTCTTCCTAACGCTGAGGCATCTGTAAAAAGAGTAGTAAAAAATCCTCTAGTTATCTTATACGATTCTGCTAAAGCGTTTTGTATGTTATTCTCTATTTCGCTGAAGATACTACTCATAATATATTATTATAAGTATATGTGAGATATAACCCTTCATTAGTATTACAATAGCCTCGGGAACATTCTCCATTGTGTGACCTTAATCAATTAAATACATTATATAATTATTAAGATATCCTCTAGTTTAAAACTAGAGTAGTTTAGGTGCATATTTATCATAATTTTGTTGTAACTCAATTTCGCTAATTACAAAATAATGGTTTTGTAAGATTCTGAAGTCTTTAGGAGAAGCTCTCCCTTGAAGGAAGTCTACTATCATTGGATTTGCCCCTCTTTTTAACATATAAGAGGCGAAGAAACTTCTTAAGTCGTAAAGCCTAAATGTACTTCCTAATATCTTCCTCATCTCATTTTCAATTTTAGTCCTTAATATATCTTCTCTAAACGGAAATAATTTAGCCTTCCAGTTCTCTATATCAATACCTTGATTAGGATTAGCAGCTGCAAGTTTCCTTACAGAATTCTCGTATTTTCTTACAAACTCATCATGATAAGGTAAATAGGTCTCTCTCAACAACTTTGCCGTCTTCTCGTGCAGAAATGATATATAAGCCCTCTTAGTCTCATTCTCCTTCATTAATTTAATAATTCTGTGGTCTAAGTCTATCTGATCTACTCTAAGGTTCATAACTTCCCCTACTCTTAATCCAGTTTCGACTAGGAGTAAGAAGAGCGTCTTAGCTCCTAAGTCGTTAATATTTTGGAATATCTGCTTTAGAGAATCTAACGTTAAGATAGGTGGTCTGTATAAGGTTTTTGTTTTAGGAATCTTGAAGGAATCGTAAAGTTCACGGCTTAATATAGGGTTTCTGCTCTTCACGATCTCCTTAATGAAAAGCTTTAGCGTAGTAGCGTAATGTCTCGCCTTGTTCACATTCTTTGATTGCAGATCTAAGATGTATTCCTTAATTCTTTCTGAGGTTAGTTCATAACCTAAGTCTGCCGTAATTCTTCTAATGTTCTGCAAATGCATATTAGCGGTTCTTTTAGCTTTGTTATTCTTAACAAATTTTTCGAATAGGTCTAGGTCCTCTTTAGATACTATATAACTGTTTGATACTGACTTGAGATAATCTCCTAAGTATTGCCATATTAGGTTTATGAAAAAGTTGCGAAAGCTTTCATCTCTAATTGCTTTAATTATAACGCTAAATGCAATTGTAGGATCTATTTCAACTGTCCTTAAGCCGTAAATGATATCTGAAAGTTCCTCAATTGTAAGGAGTTCTGTACATTTCTCAACTACTTCATTTGGTATTGTCTGGATTTTGCCGTTAATATAACGGTTTAATGTGCTTCTGTTAATCTCTAATTGCCGTGAAACGTAACTTAATCCGTGTTTCTCTATAGCTTTTTTGATTATCTTGAGCTTTTTCTCATCATCTAGTTTATTTACGTCTATTTTTGGCATATTTCATATTCACTAAGTTAGAGCTATAACATAGTTGCAAATTTAACCTTTTATGTTGCATTAACGTAAAATTCTATAGATAGAGTAGAACGTAAATTACGGACCCGCCGGGATTCGAACCCGGGACCACAGGCTCCGAAGGCCTGCGCTCTATCCTGGCTGAGCTACGGGTCCCCTCTAGATTTATAAAAAAGTTAATATTAATCAATAATAAAGTGTACGATCCTAAAGAAGTAGTTTCTAACTATGCTTTGCAATATATTGAAAATAAGAAAATAATAGGTATAGGTACTGGAAGAACTGTAAGAAAACTAATTGAGTTAATTATCAAGAATAATATAATAAACAATAAGCTTTACGTAACAAGCTCTATAGATAGTGAATTAGAGATATCTAAAAATGGTGGTACAGTAATTTCATTATATAATGGAAATATTCCTGATATATATATAGATAGCTTTGATTATCTAGTGCCAGTAAACGATTCTTATATAATGATAAAGGGAGGTGGCGGAGCTCTATTGCGTGAAAAATTATTAGCATATTTTGCTAATGAAAGAGTATTTATAGGTGAACAGTCTAAGATTAAAAATTCATTTCCAATAAAGATTCCTATAGAAATAGTCCCAGTAAGTTTAAGTTATGTTATAAATAAATTAAAAAGCTATAAATATAATATAGAAATTAGAGAAAGTAATGGAAAAATAGGACCGATTATCTCTGATAACGGAAATATTATTCTTGATATGTCTGTAAATGGTAAGGCTGACTTATGCGAATTAGATAGCAAACTTAAAGATATACCAGGAATAATAGAAACTGGTATATTTTGTGATAAATTATATGATGAAATCATTATAGGTAATAACGATGGAAGAATCGAAATTATTAAGAAAAGCAGAAATAGCAATTAAATCGAATAGAATTATAAAATTAGAGGCTAGAGACTCTTTCTTTTATATTTTTGTTTTTTTAGGTAATGGTAAAAATGGGAAAGATCATATATTAAATGAGAAAAGTTGCGATTGTAAATCGTTTTTGTTTAATAGAATATATAGAAATACAAACATGTGCTATCATCTAATAGCTCTTAATAAAGCATTAGAGAACGAAGATTTCATTACAATTAAACTTAACTCTAAAGAGATCTTTGAAATAATAACGGATATATATGCTAATGGAAAATCATTAAAACTTAGAAAAGTATATCCAAACAAATGATATTAAGTATAACTCAAATTGTCCTTATAGTTTCTGTTATCCTCATAGCTGGCGGAATAACATATGGTATTTTTATGGAAATTTTAGAAAGCTCAGGAAAGAAAGAAGTATTAATAAGATCAAACAAATCTTCTAAAAGAAAGAGGGAATAAGGAATGGGAGGAAAAAGAAAGAAGAGGACAAAAATTATTCGTCCTAAGCCTAAATTGCCTAAAACATTTGAATGCCCAAGATGTGGAAAAATTTCAATTTCAATTGATATAAAGGATGGCTTAGCTAAGATACAGTGTGGTAGCTGCGGATTATATACTGAAATTGAAGTTCCGCCAGTCTTTGATGAGGCAAACGCATATGGCAAGTTTATAGATCTCTATCTTGATGGAAAGTTGGAAATAAAAGAAGAAAACAAAGATAGTACTGAAGATAAAAATGAAACTGAAGGGGAAAGTAAAGAATTACATTCAACGTCTAATTGAAGAAGGAAGTGTTCTTCATTTTTCGCTTCTTGATCCAGATAAAATTAGCGATATATCTAAGCTTTATGATATAACAAAAAGTCTATATAATTATGGAACTAATGCGTTTTTAATTGGAGGAACTTTAGGAATCTCTTTGGACAAATTAAATAAAATTTTGGAAATACTAGATGATTTCGATATACCAAAAATAATCTTTCCAAGTAATATAAATTTAATAACAGAAAAAGCTGATGCCATATTATTTATGTCACTATTAAATTCTGATGATATATATTACGTCATGGGAGCACAAGTAGCTGCTGCACCCATAATAAAAAAGACAGAAGTAGAAACGTTATCAACTGGATATCTTATTATAGGGAATGGAGGTACTGCGGCTCATATAGGTAGAGCTAGGGTAATACCTTATGATAATATTGATTTAGCAGTAGCTTATTCATTAGCTGCGGAGTATATGGGAATGAACTTTATATATTTGGAAGCTGGTTCTGGAGCTCTTGAGCCAGTTAAACCAGAAATGATAAGGACTGTAAGGAAAACTACCTCGCTTAAGATAATTACTGGAGGTGGCATAAGGACACCTGAAAAAGCCACAGAAATCGCTACAGCTGGGGCAAATATAATAGTAACAGGAAATATAATTGAAAGCGACTTGACGAAGGCATTAAAAATAATAGAAAGTATTAAGAAGATAAAAATAAGTGAATGAGTAATGCCATCTAGTAAAAAGAAAAAAGAAAACGTTCCATTAATGTCGATGGCTGGTTTAGTTAGATATTATGAAGAAGAGAATGAGAAAGTAAAGATTGATCCCAAGGTAGTTATTATTGGAAGCATAGTAATAATAGCTGTTGTCATAGTCTTATCTAAATTAGTTCCAATATGAAACTTCACTATAAAGGCAATGCCAAATGTTTTTTGATATCAAAGAGATAAAAAGAATTAGAGAAAGTATAGGAATTACACAGTCTGAGTTAGCTAAGAGAATAGGTGTTTCTCAATCACTTATAGCTAAGATAGAAAACGGAAAAATAGATCCTAAATTATCTATAGTGAGAAAAATATTTGATGAATTAACTGCGCTAATGGAAGCTAATGATAGTGCAGAAAGAATAATGCATTCTCCTGTAATTGTATCGAAAATAAATGAGAATATTCATGAAATAGTAGAAAAAATGGAAAAATACGGCATATCTCAGATACCTGTAGTTAACTCTTCTGAAGAATTAGTAGGAATAATCTATGATTATATATTACTAAGGAAACTGGCTCTTAAAAATCCATACGAAATAGTTGCAAAAGACATTATAGCACCATTACCACCATTAATAGATGCTAAAACACAATTAACCGAAGTAATGAAACTTCTAACCAAATATCCTGTTACTTTAGTAGTCGATAAAAAATTAAAACCACTAGGTATAATTACTAGAAGTGATTTAATAGGTTATTTAATAAAAAATTATAAGAGAGAGCCACAGTAGGGGGCTACGGTGAAAACTGAGGAAACTCCAGCCTCCTGGCCTAAAGGAGTCTCTATAGAGACAAGGGCAACACCCTTGGCAACTATACAGAAACAAGTACCTTGAAAGCTACATGTGAAAATGATTGTGCCCCTTCCTCTGGTAACGGAGGAAGAAACATGAGAGTAGCTTTCAAGGATGAAAAGATAGACCTCCTAGGAGCAAGTAGAGGGAAAGATGAGACTAGGCCCGATTTCCCTCTAGGACGCATAGCCAAATCCCCCAACATTACAGAAGCTGGGTTATTACTGTGGCTCTCTCAAAAAATCGGATTCTATTTGCAATATCTCCGAGTCAGACTTACCTTCATAAGATTTTAGTAGCTCTCCATTAAGCTCTAGAAATGTATGACCCCATTTTACTTTATTTAGAATCTCTACAGCGATATTCTCCTCTCCTATTATATATAATGACGCAGCAGCTGCTTCTATTGATGACAATTTATATGGCTTAGAATAATTTATAGGATTTCCTGCTAAAAGAAATGGTAATCTTCTAGAAAACTTGTTTTTGAATTTACTAAAAAACTCTATATCAGATTTGTTCCAAGAAGAATCAATAACTGTTAGACCTATATTTAGAATTATTTCTCTATCTTTAATAGAAACTGGAATAGAAGATATAGGATTTAAAACTATACCAAGAGGTTTACGAGTTCTCTTAGCATATCCAAATTTAATTAATCTCTTTCCTGTGCACTTTTTTGGATCATCTTGATCAAGATCAATAATATAAATATTCAACGAACATCGTAAAGTTCTTATAACTTTTAATTTATTAAACTAGTGGTAAAGTAAGTTGGTATCTGCAATAGTTCTTATAAATACAGATGCAGGAGGAGAGGAAGAAGTTTTCGATAAGTTAAAAACTATGAACGAAATTAGTGAAGCATACATAGTATATGGAGTTTATGATATAGTAGCTAAAATAGAAGCTACCGATATGGACTACTTAAGAAATTTTGTAAGTTCTACCATAAGGAAATTACCAAAGGTTAGATCAACTTTAACTATGATCATAATGGAGGGAAAGTCGATTAGAAAATGAGATATAGCGTAGGTATTGACGACCATGATTCACCTATAGCAGGCTGTACAACACATTTTTCGACTATTTTAATAAATTATTTTATTAAGAACAATATTAAACTTTTAGATTATCCTTATTTAATAAGATTAAATCCTAACATACCTTGGAAAACTAGAGGAAACGCCGCAATTAAATTTTCAATAGAATTTAATGGTACAAAGAAAGAACTTGCAGATATCATTTGGGAAAAATCAATAGATTACGTGAAGAATGTTTCTAAAGGATTAGAATATAATAGAAAACCAGGAGTAGCTGTAATTGATTACGAGAAATCTGATAATTTATATAATCTATACTTAAAAGCTGTATCAGACATAATTCCTAGAGATCTAGTTATAAAATACTCAGAAAAAATAGGTGCTGAGTTAAGAGGTTATAGAGGGGTAATAGGTTCATTAGCGGCTATAGGATTTAGAGGTCCAATTACATATGAATTATTAACTTATAGGAAAAGAGAAAATTGGAATAGAAAAAGAGAAATAGATATATCTAGTGTAAAAGCATTTGATGAACTATTTTTTCCGAAAGTTTTTGCCAATATGGATTATATAAAGAAAAAACCACTAATTATTTCTCATGGAAATGATCCAGTATTCTATGGTATAAGAGGACTAGATCCCAATATATTAATAAAGGGATTGGAAACAATTAAGACCAATGAAAAACTTGACATGGCTATGATATTTAAATCTAATCAAGCTACTGATGTCCATATAATAAAAACTGGAAATAGAGTATATCAAACTATTAAAGATTCATGCATAGTTGATGATATCAAAGTAATCAGAGGAGGCGATGTTATAATAAAATGTTTAAACTCAGCTACTTTAATTTGTTATAAAGAAACCGGGGAGTTAAATCTTGCAACAAAAAATTTAATGCACGGAGATATAATAGAATTTGTAGGCTCTATAAAACCTTCATTGGAATTTGGAGAGATTATAGAGATAGAAAGAATACATATTAATAGTCTTGTGAACTCAAAGTTTGCAAATCCGAGATGTCCCAAATGCAACGGATCTACAGAATCATTAGGTAAAAATAAGGGATTTAGATGTAAAAAATGTGGAAATAAATTTCTTGGAAATAAAATGATTATTCGTATACCCAGAAATTTATCTCTTGGAATTTACCAGGCTAGATATTATAGGCATTTAACTAAACCCCTATTCCTAGAAGACTTAGATAATAGCTTTAAATATGAATATATTATGGATTTCTATATTATTTATAATTCAATAAATAATATATTATACTCGAATTAACTTAGTTTTTTATAGTATAATATTATAATGTATAACAAAATTACAAAGCTAAAATAGGGTGCCAATGTGGACCGGCCGGGATTTGAACCCGGGACCTCCCGGATGCCAACCGGGCACTCTTCCAGGCTGAGCTACCGGCCCAATATACTGTGTTATATTTCTAGTATTAATAAATTCTTCCAATATTTTGAGCATTAATTATTTCATTAGTTCATAACACTTATAGTTTCAAGTATTTTCGACTTAAATTTTCAAGTTTCTATATATTTATATAAAAAAGATTTAGAAATAATCATATACATTTAGTGAAATAGTTATAATAAAGAACATACTATAGGCAATATTATACAATTTTTAATTAAGCGACGTCGTTTCCTTAGAAATTCTAAGCAAGATTTTATTATGTAAGAACTCATCCCCTTTGTTTCCTATGGAAATAATAATCGAAAACTATACAAATACCAAACGTTTTTCAATTATACAAAACATAAAGAATTACTGTTTACTAGATCTTTTCAAATATAGCACTCCAGTGGAAAGTTAGGGGTAAGTGACCATTCTTTAAAAACTCCAGTGGAAATAGAGGGGTTTTTAACTGGGGAGTTAAAACAGAGATTTATGTAATGCCTTTTAAGTTATAATAATAATAGCTAGTATTTCGATGAGTGAAATTATAGATGATATACTCAACAGTACTAGGGATTCCCCTATTTTCAAAAATAGGGAATATTTACTACCTGATTATATTCCAAACGAGCTACCTCACAGAGAAGAACAAATAAAGAAATTGGCAAGTATTTTGGCCCAGGTATATAAGGGCAGTAAACCAAACAATATATTTATTTATGGTCTTACTGGAACTGGAAAGACCGCAGTTACTAAATTCGTACTAAAAATATTTCAAGAGAAAATAAAGAACTTTACTTATGTTTATATAAATACAAGGCAAAGTGATACTACTTACAGGATTTTGGCAGATATAATTGAGAATATGGGGGAAAAAGTACCATTTACTGGAATTTCTACAGCAGAACTTTATAGAAGAATGTTAAAAATATTTTTGTCAACTAATAAAATAATAATAATTACTTTAGATGAAATTGACGCTATGGTAAAAAAACATGGAGATGATATATTATATAAGCTAACTAGAATTAATTCTGAACTAGATAAGAGTAAAGTGTCATTAATAGGAATTACAAATGATGTGAAGTTTGTAGATAATTTAGATCCACGAGTTAGGAGTAGTCTGAGTGAGGAGGAACTAGTATTTCCACCATATAACGCTAATGAATTGGAAGATATATTGAAAAGAAGAGCAGTTTTAGCTTTTAAGGACGGTGCTATTAATAATTCTATTATAAGTCTTTGTGCAGCTTTAGCCGCAAGGGATCATGGTGACGCTAGAAGAGCATTAGATCTTTTACGTGTAGCTGGTGAAATAGCTGAGAGATTAAAGTGTAATAGCATCTCAACTGAACATGTGGAAAAGGCTAGAATAGAAATTGAAAGAGATAGAGTATATGAAGTTATAGCTAGTCTTCCATTTCACTCAAAGCTAGTTCTAGTGTCAATAATTTATGGTACCGAAAATAAAAACACAATGACCACTGGAGAAGTTTATGAGCTTTATAAATCGTTGACAAAAACATTAGGAACGGAAATAGTTACGCAAAGACGCGTTAGTGATATAATAAATGAACTTGATATGGTAGGTATAATAACGGCTAAGGTGGTAAACAGGGGAAGATATGGAAAGACAAAAGAAATAAATCTAGCTGTAGATAAGATGATAGCTATTAAAGCGTTAATTGAAAATGATGAAAGACTTGCTAGTATCTGGAATAGATGATGGATATTTTCCTGTAAAATATAAAGGGAAAAAAGGGAAAGCGCCATTAGTCTCTGTTACTTATAACGATTATAAACTAATAGATGTAGATGTAGATTTCATATATGTTGATGGTGATGAAGCTACTATAAAGTTTAATAATTTGCGAAGAGGAGACGTCTCTATATTATACAGTATAATAGTAGGTGGATTTAATTATATAATTCCTTCAGGTAAATATATTATATTTTATGGTAAAAAACCTAATATTACTGAAATAGATAGAGCATTAAAACTTCATTTTGATGATAAACGTAGAGAAGTTATATTATATTATATTTCCAATTTAATTAAAGTGCCAACTAAAAAAGGTAGTGTATATATAAACACAAACCTAGAAATTAGCAAGGCAATCGATATAATAGAATTTTACCAAGTAAATTCTAAATATCCTGAACCTATTCAGACTGCTCACGTAATAGGTAAAGGAATAGGTCAACATGTTAATTCTTCTTGAATTTTTTTAGATAGCTTTATTCTTTCTTCTCTTTCTTTCAAGTCATTATCTACGATAACTTTTTCCTTATCATTAGCCGGTATTAGCTTTGGGATATTCCTAGGTTTTCCATTTTCATCTATAGCTACAAACGAAAATGTAGTCGATGTTACTAACCTTTTTTCACTTGTAAAATGGTTAATTGCATATACTTTGGCTCCTACGTCAAGAGAGGTATTTCCAGTATATTGTACTGCACCTTGTATTTCTAAAATGTCACCAATTCTTACTGGAGTTATAAAATCTGCCGATCCGGCACTTGCTGTAAAAGTATTTCCTTTCGAATAAAGCTTAGCTACTATTGCTAAAGCTTCATCGAGCATTGTATACATTTTCCCTGCATATAATATACCATTGCCAAATCCATGTTCAGGATATATTGTTCTAATATAACTTTTTACGAAAGAAGCATATTTTAACGGTTCATCATAATCTACTGATATTCTTTTCTTTCTTTCCATTCTTTTTTCTTTTCTTATATTTGCTTCAGTATCTGCTGGAATCTTAATCTCTAGTTTTCTTGGTTTATTATTCTCATCTACTGCAACGTAAGTCATTAATGCAGCAGAGGCTAATTCTTCTTTCTCTCCTCTTTTTATACAACCTTTAACTTCTATTTCTACAGAACTTTTCCATGAAGCTTTTGGTAAAGCTACTATTCTTAATATATCGCCTAATCTAGCTGGTTTAAAAAGATATATATAATCTACAGACGCTAACAAGTAATTCCCTTGGCTGATACTTGACATTAGGATTCCAGCACTGTCGATCATCCAGCTCATATATATTCCGCCATGTAATGTTCCAAAATGATTTGTATGCCATGGAAATACATTATAATACGTTTCCAATTTTTTACCACCTTTTGTCGGTGCCTGCTATTTCTTTTAGTCTTTCGTCCCCTTTTATACTTTTTATATATGTATAAACACTATTAGGTACTAATTCTTTCCATTCTTCTCCAGTTATGATCATTTTTCTTATTAAAGTCGAATTATATTTTTCCCTGTTGAATATCGGTGGTTCTTCTACTGCTAGGTTAGCCTCTTTAAATAATCTAATAACTAACGGATTTCTAGCTATAACAAGATTAAAAGATGGCACATATGTTTTTACATGATATGCCCATACACTATTCATCAATATATCTGGAATTGGAATCAAAAAATATCTACTAGAATCTATTTCGTATTCTTCTAGCGCAGTTTTTATCATTTCGATTCTTTCACCTGCAGTAAAAGGATTTGATAATGTGTGACTCTCTTGAGAACTCCCAATTAGTATTATAATTTGATCAGCTTTCTCTAGAGACCATTTTATAACACTTAAATGTCCTAAGTGAAATGGCTGAAATCTTCCTGGATAGAGAGCTCTAAGCAAATTTTGTCACCTATTTTAGCTTTTATTAACTCTGAGGCGTTACCCATATTAATTCCTATTTCAAGAAATCCATACCCGTTCTTATAAGCTAATAATTCGCCTTTTTTACCTTCACCGAAAGTATTAACGTACCTTATATTAAATTTATTAGAATTAATTAAAACGTACCTTATATTGTTTATTCTCTCTTTAATACTAGTAGCCACGTTTCCAAAATGATCTATATAAATTACATTTCCACAAATGATGTTATTATTCTTTGTTTGAATAAATTCTAATTTTTCTATTTCATTCATGTTAAGCTTATTTCCAAAAGTTTCTAAATCTATACCTAATGATAAAAATGCTGCCACAGCTGCAAATATATCTCTCCCATGGAATGTTCTTGATATTTCTCTACTAAGAAATAATTTTTCATTTGTTATCTTCACTATATTTAATATTGAATCATCATGTGCAGCAGGAAATAAAACTCCATTATCTGGACCTACAAAATAATAATTCCTAGACTTTATAATAATTGCTTTTCTTTCTGTACCTACACCAGGATCTATTACTGTGAGAAATATAGTATTTTTTCTAAAATATTTATACGAGGTATAAAGAAGATATGCCCCAGAGATTATATTAAAGTTATTAGCATTTGGAGTTATATAAGTTATGGAGGCGTTAGAATTTATTCTTTTTATTACACCTTCCATAACTCCGTTATAATTATCAGAAATTCCAAAATCAGTTAGAATTGCTATTTGCGGATTCATTTTTTTCCACCAAGAGTTCAAGGTAGGATTTTCTCTCTACTTCTACATTTATATTATATTTTTTTATAAAATCATTTATATATTGTAATAACCTATTTTCATCTGAATTTATTCCTTCTATTTCTATAAAATCACCTAATCCCTCTACTTTATCTAAACATATGTTAAAGTTATTATCTATAAACGTGTGACGCTCTTTAGATACTGAATATACAGGATAAAAATCTAACTTCTGCAAAATTTTTAACATAGCGTTTTCGTCGTTTATTACTACAGTTATCTCTTCTCTGGATTTACTTTTGGACGAAATTTTAGGTCCTTTATATGTAATTTCTGCTGTATCATTTACTTTTCTTATTCGTAATGCCTCATCAGTTTCCTTAAAATTTCTAAATTTCGAGTTTAAATATATATCAGTCTGCTTTTCTACTCCTACATATTTCATCTGATCATTGAGAAGCTTATTTTTAAGTTCTTCTATAGAGATACCTTTAAGTTTTAATTTTACCTCTCTTTCTATTACATCTGGCATAATGAGTACTATTGATAGTTATATAAACGAGTATAAAGAATTATTTAAGTACTCTCCAACATTAAGAGCTAAAGAACTTTCAATTAAGTATGGATTTCTTGATTATATGGTAGAAAGATATCTTGACATTTTTAAAGAGAAAACTGAAGATTTTCTAGAGTCTTGTAGTTATCCATTAATAAAAAGTATACGATGCAATACTTTAAAAATAGAATGTAATGAACTAATAAGAAGACTGGACGAAAAGGGTTTTATCTTAGATAGAGTAAACTGGATTAATTATGGTTTTATTGTCAGAGAAAGGCCTAAAAAACCGTCATTAGGCTCAACTTTAGAATATATGGAAGGATATTATTATATTCAAAGTTTATCTTCCATGGTTCCAGCAGAGGTTTTACATCCTAGTAAGGACGACATTGTACTAGATATGGCTGCTGCTCCGGGTAGTAAAACAACTCAAATGGCACAATTAATGAACAATGAGGGTCTAATAATAGCAGTAGAGAAATTCAGATCTAGAATCAAATCATTAATGTCTAACATAAATAGACTTGGAGTTAGTAATACGATAATAGTAAATATGGACGCAAGAGATTTAATATATCATAATATAAATTTTTCAAAAATATTGTTAGATGCTCCATGTTCTGGAGAAGGTTTAATTCCCGAAGATCCTCAAAGAAGAACTCGAACAAAACCTGAAGATCTTTATAAACTTAGTTTAGTTCAATTACAATTATTATATACTGCATTTATGCTATTACAGGATAATGGAGATCTTGTATATTCTACGTGTAGTATAGCCCCAGAAGAAAATGAGTTCATCATAAATTATGCAGTAGAAGAGCTGGGAATGAAAACAGTAAAAATAGATAAAATACCTGGAGATGAAGGAATAACAGAGTTTAACGGAATAAAATTTTCTAACGATGTTAAAAACTGTATTAGATTATATCCGCATAAGCATAAAACAGAGGGATTTTTCATTTGTCATCTAAAAAAGAAATAAAGTTTAAAATTATTGATTATAGGGAATTATATGAATATATTTCTTTATTATCTAAAGATTACAACTGTTTGTTTGATATAGACTTTTTTAAGAGATATAATATCATTAAGTCATATAATGCTAATTTTAGTCAAATTTTTCTTATTAGTAGTAAAAAAATACCGAATATAGTATTAGATGAACTAAATATATATTCACCTGGAATTTCAATTTTAAAAATATCAAATAAAGTTATATTACCACAATTACCTCTAGGAAATTTAATGGTAAAATATTGTAAAAATAAGTTATCTTTACCAGAACCAATATTAATGAAAATATTATATGGAAAAGATGTAGAAGTTAGAGAGAAATATAGGTTTAAATATGCATTATTAATATCGAAATATAATGAGTTCTTGGGTTTTATAAAAATAAAACAGCATAGAAATGGTAGCAAGATAATACCAGAAAAAGATATAGGATGGTATTTAAGGGAGAGTGGATAAATATAAATTAGCTAAATCATATCTTATTGTTTTAGTAGGTGAAGTAAATTGGCAGATCAAATAGAAGAAAAGAAGAAGACGAAAGGTATTAGTGATTTATCTGGAGTAGGTCAAGCAATATTGAATAAGTTGAATGATTCGGGTTACTCTTCACTTGAATCTATTGCAGTTGCGTCGCCTCAAGATCTTAGCACTGCAGCCGGTATACCTTTAACTACTGCGCAGAGACTAATAAGAGAAGCTCGTGAAGCATTAGATATTAGATTTAAAACCGCATTAGAAGTTAAGAAAGAAAGAGCTAACGTTAGAAAAATAACTACAAGTAGTCAAGCATTAGACGGATTATTGGGCGGGGGAATAGAAACTAGAACAATGACAGAATTTTTCGGAGAATTTGGATCTGGAAAAACTCAAATATGTCATCAAGTATCTGTAAATGTTCAATTACCTCCAGAAAAAGGAGGTCTTTCAGGAAAGGCAGTTTACATAGATACAGAGGGTACGTTTAGATGGGAAAGAATCGAAGCCATGGCTAAAGCACAAGGTATAGATCCAGATTCTGCAATGTCTAATATTTATTATATGAGGGCCATAAATACTGATCATCAAATTGCAATAGGAGATGATTTACAAGAGCTTATAAATAAAGATCCGGCGATAAAAGTTGTTATAGTTGATTCAGTTACATCGCATTTCAGAGCAGAATATGTTGGAAGAGAAAATTTAGCAGTAAGACAACAGAAATTAAATAAACATTTACACCAGCTAGTTAGATTGGCAGAAGTGTATGAACTAGCTGTAATAGTAACAAATCAAGTTATGTCGAGGCCAGATATGTTCTACGGAGATCCTACAGTTGCCGTAGGTGGCCATACATTATATCATACACCAGGTATAAGGGTTCAAGTAAAGAAAAGCAGAGGAAATAGAAGAATAGCTAGAATGGTTGACGCGCCTCATTTACCTGAAGGAGAAGTAGTATTTGCAATTACTGAGGAAGGAATAAGAGATGCTGAAGACTAAAAAACTATTAATTTCTTAAGTAATTAGTCCTTATATGAAAATTCTTTGGGCTCCTTGGAGATCTACATATGTATCTAACTCATCTAAAAATAAATTATCTGAATGTGTATTTTGCGATGTAATAAAGAAATCTGATGATAGGGAAAATCTTATAGTCTATAGAGGATCAAAATCTTATATAATACTTAATAAATTTCCTTATAATCCAGGCCATTTAATGGTGGTTCCATATAGGCATCTTTCTTCAATAGAACTATTAGATGACGAAGAGTATAAGGAGATTTTCTATCTTGTTAAAAAATCTTTATCAGCTTTACGAAAGCTATACTCGCCAGATGGGTTTAATGTTGGAATAAATATAGGTAGAAGCGCAGGTGCAGGTATAGAATCACATGTACATGTCCATATAGTACCTCGATGGAATGGCGATGCTAATTTTATGCCTATAATTTCTAACACAAAAGTTATTTCTGATACATTGGATAATACATATATAAAACTAAGTAAAATGTTAAGTGAACATAATGAAGAAGCTCTCGATCACTGAATAGTGATGTAGGCAGGGTTTTCCTGATGGATTATAATATTCTTCAACAAAAAATAGTAAAAATAAAGGAGTCTATATCTCCGTTTATTCATGAGACTCCGTTAGATTATTCATATACCTTTTCACAAATGATAGGATCTAACATATATTTGAAAATGGAAAACTTGCAAAAAACTGGATCTTTTAAGGTGAGAGGAGCATTTAGTAAGTTAATGAGTCTTTCTTCTTCAGAAAAAGAAAAAGGCGTTATCGCAGTTTCTGCCGGAAATCATGCTCAAGGAGTAGCATATGCATCAAGTGTATTAGGAATAAAATCTATAGTTGTGATGCCAGAAACTGCACCTATTTCTAAGTACTTAGCTACGAAAGGCTATGGAGCTAACGTAATCCTCTACGGTAAGTATTTACATGAAAGCATGCAGAAAGCTCAGGAGATTATTAGAGACACTGGTTCAATACTTATTCATCCATATGACGATATTAATGTGATTTTGGGCCAAGGAACTCTTGGCGTAGAACTTTATAATCAATCCCCAGACTATGTTGTAGTTCCTATAGGTGGAGGAGGTTTAATATCTGGAATAAGTATAGCTCTAAAAACTAAGTATAAAAATACTAAAATTATAGGTGTACAGTCTTATGCTTCTTCTTCATTGAAGATATCTAAAGACTTAGGAAGATTAACAGAAGTAGAACCTTCATTTTCAATTGCTGATGGAATACTAGTAAAATCTCCATCAAAAACAACTTTTGAAATTATAAATGATCTTGTAGATGATATCGTATTAGTTGATGATGATGAAATATCTAATGCTATAGTATTATTACTAGAAAGAAATAAAACATTAGTAGAAGGTGCTGGAGCAGCAAGTTTAGCTGCTTTGATATCAGGAAAAATAAAAATACCTTATGGAAAAAAAGTAATTCCTATATTAAGTGGTGGAAATATTGACTTGTCGTTAATGACACAAATAGTAGATAAAATGCTCTACAAAACTAAAAGAATAGTTAAAATAAGAGTGATAGTTCCAGATAAACCAGGGTATTTGAATAAAGTACTTACATATATTACGCAAATAAGAGGTAATATAATAGACGTCATTCATGATAGAATAAGTAGCGATGTACCTCCTGGTTACACTAAGATTTATGTAATGTTCGAAATTTCCAATATAGAGATGCTAAGTAGCTTTTTGTATGGACTATCCAAAGAAGGGATAGAAGCTAAGATAATAGATTAAGACAATAATATTTAAATATAGAAACTTATAATTTTTTATGTGACCCAAATGGAATTTATTATTTAGGCCCAGAAGGTAGTTTTTCACATCAAGCGTCTACGTTGCTAAGTGGAAAGCTGATTCCAAAGCCTACTATAAAAGATATATTCGTTGCAGTGAATAATAGTTTAGACGCATTGGGCGTAGTCCCAGTAGAGAATAGTATAGAAGGGCCAGTTAATGAGACATTAGATAACCTATTTGCTTTCGACGGAATATATTCCGTATATTCTATAGAAATTCAAATAGATCTTGTATTAGCGTCTAAGAGTGATTTAAGTAAAGTAAAGAAAATATATTCGCATAATCATGCTATAAGGGAGGCGCAAAATAATTTAGAAAAGCTCGGAGTAACTAATTTTGTTCCAGTAGAAAGCACATCTAAGGCAGCATTAATGGCTAATAATGATAGAGAATCAGCCGCAATATGCTCTAGTTTTGCAGCTAAATTGTATAATCTAGAGATCTTATATGATAAAATTCAGGATGGAGTAAATATTACAAAATTTTTAGTAATTTCTAAAAAAATGAGAACAGATGGTAATAAGGCCATATTCCTATTTACCGTACCTCATAAACCAGGAGGTTTGTATAGAGTTATAGAAAAGTTTTATTTAAAAAATATAAACCTTACGATGATATATTCTAGGCCTCTGCGTAATACACCTTGGAATTATTATTTCTATCTAGAATTCGAAAATTTCGATAATCTATCAACATTGGAAAAAGATGTAAGAGAAGTAGTAATAGAACTTAAAAATAAAGGCAGTTATACTAAACTTACATGACTATTCCTGGCTTTAAATTATCTAAACTATATAGCAACATATAGCTTTTTGCGCCTGTTATATTTATTGCATGTCTAGCCGCTTCATTAATCACCTTTTTATCTTTTCCATGTAGCATACAGTAGCATAAATAATCCCAAGGTTTATTGCTTTCACGCAATACAACATGTGTAGCTTCGTATAACTCTTCAGCTATTTTAATGCAAGAATATTCTTCATTCTCAGTATTAATAAGTAACATGGCATTGTCTTTTATTCCTACTTTCTCACCGTTTAATGTAGCTCCATAATCTTTTATTACATGAATCTTTTTTAAATCATTAATTAGTTCTATAAGGTCTTCTTCACTATATCCAAATTTTTTTGCTATTTCCATAAAAGGCCTTTCGTTTATAGGTAACGGCATAGATAGATACTTTAATAATTCTTTACTTATACCTATTTCATCAGCTGTAGGTATTTTATCTGGTATTCCTTCTGATTTGCTCCAGGATATTCCTTTAATTATATCATATTTTACACTTAATTTTAGATTTTTCTTAGAATAAAGTATTACATAATCTCTGGCTCCAGCTTCTTCCATTAGACGTTCTATGTTTCCATTTAATTTCTCCCTAGATTCTGCTTTTATGACGAGCCATACATTATATTTTGGATGATTCCTGATAAAATTATGAGTTAATTCCCTTATTCCAAGAGACATTTTCCTATATTTTTCAAGACCATCTAATGGTATATCTGCTGCTACTAGTGCTCCTTCCATGCCTTTGGCTCTAAAATTAACATACATTCCTACTCTCTTTACTATCTCATTATCTATAAGATCTTTAACTCTATTAATAACATAATTTTCAGATAAATTAAGCTTATCAGCTATTTTTTCGTATGGTCTAGCATCTATCGGAAAATTATATTCTAGTTCCATTAATAACCTTTTATCGATATCAGATATTTCCATAAGATGATATTCGTAATTAAAAATAAAAACTTAGCCTAGACCGAGTTTAATAAGAATACCTCTGGCTGCTAGAACTCCAGTAGCTGCTGCTACGTTAATGCCTCTAGATAATCCAACACCGTCTCCTGCCACGTATAGATTATCTACCACAGTCTCCATATTTCTGTCTACCACAGCTTTCATACTATAGTATTTTATCTCTGGAGCATAGAGTAAAGTGTTAGAAGAATATATGCCTGACGCTATATTATCTAATCTTTCTAAACCTTCTATTAGATCTGAGACGACTCTATAAGGTAATCCCATACTTATATCTCCAGGTGTAACGTCTTTAAGTGTTGGTTTAACAGTAGATCTACCTATTCTTTCCCATGTACTTCTTCTGCCCTTTTCAAAATCTATTAATCTTTGTAGTATAGGTTTTTCTCCTCCTAGTCTTGTCATTAATCTAGCAATGCTTTTGCCATATTCTATTGTATCTTCTAACGGGTCTGATAGTTTTATAGTAGTTAGAAATGCAAAATTTGTATTATTACTTTTTTTATCTACGTAAGTTTCTCCATTAACTCCTATGGTTCCATCATCATATACTTCCTTCATTATAAAACCTCTAGGATTTACGCAAAACGTCCTTACTTTATCATCATATTTCCTTGTGTACATTACTATCTTCGGATCCCATACAGCTGATGTAAGTTCTTCTGTAATGAATGACTCTACTTCTACTCTAACGCCTATATCTAAAGGACCTGGCATCATATCAATTCCTAGTTTTTTACTTTGGTCATAAAACCATTTAGCACCAGATCTGCCAGGAGCTACAAGTAATAATTTTGTTTCTATTTCGCCCTTATTAGTTTTTAAATTGAAAGAGTCTCCTCTTTTTTCTATACTAAAAACATCTGTAAGCTCAGATATACCTATACCTAGTTTTTCTATATAGTTTGTTATATTCTCTATAACTTCTGGACTCTTATCTGTACCTATATGCCTTTGTAAAATAGGTATAAATTCTGCGCCAGCTTTAGCAGATCTTTTTTGTATTTCTTTAACTTTTTCCATGTTTGGTTTAAATAATCTGTCTTTAGGAGCACCAAATTTTACTAATATATCATCAACGTAATTTATCAGCTCTTGCGCATTATCCCAACTTCTTAATAATTCTTGTAATTCTCCACCTATATCTGGACGTAAATTTATTATACCGCTGCTAAAAGTTCCAGCTCCCCCTATTCCATAGTTTATATGGCAAGGTGTACAGAAAGTACATTTTTCCTTAGGTGATAATAAAGGGCAGTTTCTTTTAGAAGCTCTAACTCCCTTATCTACTAATAATATTTTATAATTATGACCTTCACTAATGGATTTGGCAAGTTCATATGCTGCAAATAAACCCGCAGGTCCTCCTCCAATTATGACAACGTCGTACATTACTCTTCGCCTATTTTTTCTTTTCTTAGATCTATAGTATCCATGCTATCTTCTCCAGTACCGATAATAGTTATGGGAACTTTTAGCTCTTCTTCTAAATCTTCAATCCATTTCTTTGCTTCTAGTGGCAAATTGCTATAGTTTCTTACTTTATACGAATCTTTAAACAATGTGTCTAGCTTAGTTATTGCGATTTGTGTAGCAGAATTTAATCTTATTGATTCTTTGGCTAATTTAACATTAAATGGAGCAACCCTTCTTTTTCTTCCTGTAACCGTGGCTATTTCTGTGAGACCCAGTTTCTTTGCATCTTCTTCATTTAATTCATTTTCTAAATATCCGTTACCAACTCTAGTTACAAATGATTTAAAAACAACTATAATGTTATTTACATATTTAGGTCCTATTCCTATTTCGCTTAAAACTCCAGACGCCGTAGAGTTTCTACTAGTTACATAAGGATACTCTCCATGATATAAGCTTAGAAATGTTCCTTGTGTACCTTCTATAAGGATTCTGCTATCTTTTTGTAATTCGTCTATAAGCATGTCTGGTACATTCGCAATATAATTTTCCAGCTCTTTATAATCTTTAGCTAGTTTTAAAATTCTTAATATTCGTCTAGCCTCAGCGTATCCTACTCCTTGTCCAGTACTTCCCACCATTTTCATAAGATTTTCATCGTTTCTTTCATCTTTTATTTCTTTGTCTGTTATTATTCCAACATGAGAATCTATTATTACTCTATTATCCGAATCAGTTGATTTTATTTCATTAAATAATTGTTCTAGACTTGTTAGAGCTCCTGGAGCAAGAACTAGCTTAGTAGATTTATTCACGAAAGCAGAAGGTAATATTCTAATTTTCCATGTTTTATTATTAAAAACTACAGTGTGCCCTGCATTAATGGACCCAGTTCTAACAGCATAATTAGGGGAATCATTTATACCTAAATATGATGCTATCTTGCCTTTTCCTTCATCTCCATAAAATCCCCCTACAAGTATATCTAACATAAAACACCGTTTTGATTACTCTTACTCCATACTATAAAAACATACCTTACGAAATTTTGTAATTATAAAATCTAGAAATAAGTCTTCATATTTAATCATCATTTCCGTTAATTAATCATTATGATTTATGTAGTAATTTCATTTAGTCTGTTGTTATTTATTGCTTCTTTAATTTCTATTGCAATTCTTCTACCTAAACTAATAGGTTTTCCAAAATATAGCTTTGAGTATTGACTTCCTATACCCATATATGCGTTTGTGCCTCCTCCAATTCTAGGAGCTACGTCATATACTACCAGATCTAACTCTGGTGTTACGATAAGTTGTAGTGTAAATGGACCTATTATTCCGGGATATTGTAACTTCTTTGTAGCATTTACAAATGAATATCCTATCTCAAAAACTTTTTCTAGAAGACTTTCTCGAATAGTAGCAGGTTCATGTCCAACCTCTATTAATCTAGGAGTTTTATTAAGTTCTAACTGAATATCTGCAGGTAGTTTATAAAATGAATCCCAATCGCTTTGAATTCTTCTATCTATACTTATTATTTCAGTTCTATCAAATAACATACTATTAAAATAATTTATATTAAAATATGCTCCTAATATAAATTCTTCAATTACCATATCTTTTAAGCTTTCTTCATTTATTATATTTTCTTTCAATAATTTATTTAACTTGGTATCAAAATCGTCCTTATTTTTTGCGAAAAAGAATCCTCTTTCTACACGCCTTTTTGCTTCTGGTAATTTAACTATAACTGGCCCGTCAATATTTTCGATTTTATATATTTTGGGCCTCTTTATATTGGCTTCATCAAGAATTTTATAATAATTTTTGTCTCCTAATCTTTCTTCCCACCTTAACATATATTTATTTCCAAAAAATTTCGTTCTCATATTTTCTAAGTTATCATATCCTAGATAGACTGCCATACTTCTATTAGGGACCACTATGGCCTCATTGTAGATTAATTTCTGTTGAATTGAATCAGAATATATTTCTTTAAAATCATTTAATAATATACATTCGTCAACTATATTTTTAAATTCTAAATATGGTCTTTCTCTACCTTTTTTGCATAATGCTATTGTATCAAATCCTTCATCCTTTGCTCCATCAAAAATATCTAAGGCAGAATGGCTAGCCAATGCGGCTATTTTCATGTCGTAACCACATCCAATTTACTTTGTTGGATTGCTATATTTAATTCTCTTGCTATTCTCTTTCCTACACACATCGGTTCATTCCAATAAAGCCATGAATACGGACTTCCGTTTATATATAAGTTAGTTCCAGCAACTATCCTACCAGAGAACTCAAAAACTATTATATCAAGATTATCTGTCACTACTGACTCCAAAGAGAAAGGCCCAATAATACCAGGAGGAACAATATTTTTAGTAGTTTCTACAAAATTATCAGCGTATTCATATGCCTTAGGTAATATACTTTCTCTAGCCACTACTGGAATATTGCCTGCTACAACGAATGTTGGTTCTGTTTCGTTTCCCCATGGCAATCTTTTTAATCCGTCTATATTAGATTCATATCTTATATCTATACCAGTTAATTCTACTCTCTTAAGAATTGGGCTATAAAAAAACTGGAAATACATTGGTATACCTATAACATATTCTTGAATAATAATTTCATCCAAGTTTTTTATAATATTTTTTTCTAATAGCGTGTTAATTCCATTCTTTAACTCAGATTTATTTCTAGCTAAAAAATATCCCTTACCTCCTTTAGCGCCAGGTAGTTTAACTATAACTAATCTATCTACGTCTTCTATACTTTCAAATGATTCTGGAATTTTTATGTTTGATTTCTCAAGTAAGCTCATTTTTTTCTTTTGATTTGATTCCCATTCGAATAAATTTCTATTACCAAAAATTGGAACTTTTATTTTACTTACTCTATCCATTCCTAAGTATTCTATTAAGCTCCCATGTGGTACGAAAATGGAATTATTTATTGAATTTATGTGATTTACTGCTTCATCAAAATTATCATAAACTAGATATTTATCAATAAAAGTAAATCTTTTGTAAAAGCTCTCTCGTTTAGCATCAGTTATTATGGCTGTATTGAATTTCTCTTCTTTTGCACCGTGTAAAATTTGTAATGACGAATGACTTCCTAATGTTGTAATAAACATAAACTTAGATAAATGGAAAACCTATTAAGCTTGATTGCTAGTAGTAGGTGTAATGGACGACGTATGCCCTTTAGAGTGGCGATATGGGAGTAACGAAATGCGACATTTATTTTCTAGAGATCATATAATAAAGACTAGAATAGACGTAGAAATAGCATTACTTAAAGCGTTACAAAAACTAGGTTATGTTACTGTCGATGATATAAAAAAGGTAATAGAAGAGTCAAATAATATAAGAATTGAGGAGATAGACAAATTAGAAGAGAAATTAGGTCATGATGTAATGGCAATGGTCGTGGCATTAGCCGAAAAGTCTGGCGATAGTGGGAAATTTATTCATTTTGGAGCTACTAGTTATGACATAGTAGATACGGCGTATGCAATTATATTTAGAGATGCAATTAACATTATATATAATAAATTAACTAAAATAATAGATAGACTAAGCGAACTATCAGATAAATACAGAAATACTATAATGGTAGGTAGAACCCATGGTCAGCACGCATTACCTATAACTCTTGGATTTAAATTTGCTAACTATGTCTACGAACTAACTAGATCCTTACTTAGAATACTAGAAAGTAAAGAAAGACTGATTAGAGGCAAGATGTCGGGCGCTGTAGGTACTATGGCAGCGTGGAACGGATATGGTATAAAAATAGAAGAATATGTAATGAAAGAATTAGATCTAGAACCTCATGTAATTTCTACTCAAATTGCGCCTAGAGACGGCTTTGCAGAAATAGTTTCCGATTTAGCTATACTAGGTTCTCAACTGGATCGATTAGCTCTAGAAATTAGAGAATTAATGAGACCAGAAATTTCCGAATTAAAAGAAGGAGTTGGAAACAGAATAGGTAGTAGTACTATGCCCCAAAAAGAAAATCCAGTTACTGCTGAAAAAATTAGTGGTTTAGCTAAAATTCTTAGAGGTTTTGTAGTTTCAGAACTAGAAAATATTCCATTATGGCATGAAAGAGATCTTACTAACAGTTCTTCAGAACGAATAATAATTTCGCATTCGTTTATAATAATAGACGAAATGTTAGACAGCGCACTAGAAGTTCTTAGTAATATAATAATTAACAAAGAAAATATGGAAAGAAACTTAAGTATATCTAATGGTCTTATAATGGCTGAAAGTCTAATGATAAATCTTACATTGAAAGGAATGCCTAGACATAAGGCGCACGAGTTAGTTTCTAGGCTCTCTAAAAATGTAAGACTATCTAATAAATCCCTTGAAGAAGTAGCGTTAGAAGATCCAACTGTAAGAAGTTTCTTTTCTGAGAGTGAAATAAAAAATATTCTAGATTATAGAAAATATTTAGGCCAAATTAATGATTTGATAGATAGATCACTAGAGTATTATAAGGACGTGTTAAATCGCGATAATTTAAAAAGTGTAAATGCAAAATGAAATATTGCCGCTGTAGCTCAGCTGGTAGAGCGCCGGCCTCGTAAGGTATATTACCAAGGTAGCCGGTGGTCGCGGGTTCAAATCCCGCCGGCGGCTTAAAGTGACCGATAATGAAACTAAAAGATCTAGGAGAACATAATTTTATCTCAGATATTATTTCAAAGTATTTGGGAAAAGATGTAAATTCGGACGTATTTATTCAAGGGAATAAGGTATATAAGCTGGATGGATTTCAGTTATCATATACTCTTCCTTTTATGGATTATTACGATATAGGTTGGAAAGCCGTTACTGGGACTATTAGCGACATTATATTTTCTTTAGCTTCTCCAAATATAGTAATGGTATCATTAGGTTTATCTAATGATATGGAAGTAAATGATGCAGAGAAAATTATCAAAGGTATTTATGACGCTTCTATTTATTATCACGCTAGATATGTAGGCGGAGATACTAACAATAGCTCCTCATCAGGTTGGATAGATGTTGCAGGTATAGGCGATTTGCTTTGCAACGAGCATCCACAAATAGATAAAGGAGATGTTATCGTTGTAACAAATAAGATTGGTTTTACGTCAAATTTTTTTATATCTTATCTATCTAATTTTAAAATACCTATTTTTCATGATTCACTAGTGAAAATTTCGCATCCAGTTGTAAATACACATTTACCAAGAGTATTACAAAGATTTTGTGGTGCGATATCCTATTCTACAGATATAAGTGATGGATTAGTAATTACATTATATAATATTATCCAAAGATTTAGTGTAGGCATAAAATTAGACAGAATACCTATAAATGACGTAATAGCTAATATGCTTAAAACATACGGATATAGCATTTTTGATATTTTAAAATTCTCTGGGGAAGAGTATGAAGGAATATTTGTAGTTAAAGAAAAGAATTATGAAGAATTTGTTAATGCGCTTAGCATAATAGGCTATAGTCCAATGGAAATAGGTAGAGTAGATGGCAGTAATAGCTTGATATACAACGATAAGAAGTTAAATGAGACCGGTTGGGATAATTTTAAGGGTTGGTTTTAACCAAATAAACCTTTTATTTGGAGAATATACTTAAATATATCATATATCAATTATAGCTTCAGATTTGTATGGCACAAGCAGAACAGACGAAAAATCAAGGATTTAGATTATTACCTGCTCCGTCAAAATTCGAAAATGGAGTAGTAAAATTTGGTGATAGAGAAATAAAAATTGGCGGGCCTTTGCCTAAGCTTGCTACTAATGAGAAGTTAATTAGGGTTACTCACTCATTATGTCCAGTATGCTATAGGCTTTTGCCAGCAACTATTTTTGAAAAAGACGAAAAGATGTATATAAGAAAAGTGTGCCCAGATCATGGAGAATTTGAGGATTTGTACTATGGAGACGTAGGGATGTACTATAAGTTCGATTACTGGGAATATGAAGGAAAAGGACCTAAGGTTCCTTATGTTGATCTTCAATCTCCATGTCCTTTTAACTGCGGTTTATGTCCAATGCATCATCAACACTCAGCTCTAGTCAATCTTGTAATAACTAATAGATGTGATCAAGCATGTTGGTATTGCTTTTTCTTTGCTGAAAAGGCCGGTTACGTGTTTGAACCAACATTAGACCAAATAAAATATATGGTAGATCAATTAAAGAGACAAGATATAACATTAGTTATTCAAGTTACTGGCGGAGAGCCTACATTAAGAGAGGATATAGTAGAAGTAATAAAATTACTAAGAGAGAATGGAGTAAAGCACATTCAGTTAAATTCCTGGGGAGGTACTTTCGCTAAATTGTATTTAGAAGATCCAGATAAGGCTATAAAATACGCGGTAGCTCTAAGAGAAGCGGGCGTAAATACCGTTTATATGAGTTTTGATGGTACTAACAGAAAGACTAATCCTAAGAACCATTGGGAAATTCCGTATACTTTAGAAGCGTTTAGAAGAGCAGGAATGACTAGTGTTGTTTTAGTTCCTACTGTAATAAAGACTGTAAATGATAATGATCTAGGCAACATTGTAAAATTCGCAGCAAAGAATCTCGATGTAGTGAGGGCTGTAAACTTCCAACCAGTTAGTCTCACAGGGATGATGAAAAGAAATATGAGAGCTAAATTCAGGATAACTATTCCGGAGGTTTTAAAGAATATAGAGGATCAAACAGATGGTGAAGTAACTAGAGATAGTTGGTACCCTATAGGTACTTCCGTAGTATTTTCAAGGCTAGTTGAAGCATTAACTGGCAAAGAACAATTTGAAATGGCTAACCATCCAAGTTGTGGAGCTGGAACATACATTTATGTAGAATGGAAGAATAATGAACCTCACTTTATACCTATATCAAAGTTTATAGACCTTGAAGGTTTGCTTGAGTACTTTAAAGAAAAAGCTGACGAGCTTAAGGAAGGTGCCAGTAAATATTGGGTTGGGATGAAAATACTAGCTAACATAAAGAAATTTATAGATAAAGAAAAAGGACCTAAAGACTTTGATGTATTTAAGATGCTTTACAGTGTAGTAATGAATCATAATTATGAGGCATTAGGCGAATGGCATTATAGAACATTATTCTTAGGTACTATGCACTTTATGGATCTCTATAACTACGATATACAAAGAGTGATGAGATGCGACATACATTATGTAACACCTGATGGTAGAGTAATACCATTCTGTACCTACAATGTTTTAAATGATTTATATAGAGACAAAGTACTAAAGGAATATCAAATTCCATTAGAGGATTGGATAAAGAAGTATGGAGAAAATAGTATAGGTGATTCAACAAAATATAAGAGGATGGCAAGCATGTTGGAAAAAGGCGAAATATATAAGGAGACATATAAAGGATTTATTTGAATTTTTTATATATTAAATGGATTTCATTATTACACTCGCATATTTTTGCATCTACTAGTTGTAACCTTGGAGACTCTTCACCATTAAAGCCTTCACCATTAGCCAAGTTAATTCCATTTCCAAATATTCTAGATGAGATAGTTACTCTGATCTCATCATAGCAATTTTCTTTAATAGCATTCCATATTGTATTACCTCCACCTTCTATCATTATTTTTCTTATAGCAAAATTTTCATATAGATCGTTCATAATTTTACATATGGTGATATTGTTGATAATTCGTACTATTATACCCCTAGATATTAGTTTATCTTTCAATATACAATTGTCTTTTTCTGTATATACTATTGTTTGAGGCGGTATTATAAAGATTTTTGAATTTATATCCAAATTAAAGGACTTTGATACTACAACTCTTACCGGATCTTTTCCTTTTACATATTTTAACTTCAGCGATGGATTGTCTTTTCTTACTGTATTTCCGCCAACTAGTACTGCATCTACTTCTGATCTTAGAATATGCTGTCTTATCTTATCATATTTGCAACTAAGTTCACTATAAAAATCCTTTGCTGCTAGCCTCCCATCTATAGAAACAGTGCTAAATATTATAATATATGGCTTATTCATTACTTATTCATTATAGCAAGGTTTTTAAACCAAACTCTGATATCACACTTATATCTGATTTTACAGTCTATACAACAAGTATAGCATACATTCATTTTTGTAATTTTACAGTATTTTAGAAGCCTAGGTCTACCACATGATTCACAGTTTTCTTCGTAAACCATTTTTATATCTTCCAGCAGTCTATATTGTCACATACTATTTTTATATTTTTATCCTCTATGCTTATTTTGGAGTTACCTATAAACATTATATTATTTAATCTTATAATAATTGAACCTAGTGTAGGGGTTTTTGTATTAAATATATACAGATTTTCTATAGTCTCAACATTCTTTCTTAATTCCATAAATACCTCACAGCTATCTATAGTTTGATTATTACAGTTTCCATGTCTTATAGAAATAGAATCTGGATAATGTGAAACTATTTTAGTTCCAAATATTCTATGTATTTCGCATGCTCCTCCTGCAGAATTCTTTAGACAACTTGTTAATATGATATAACTTAATTTATTCTTATCGACTATTATTTCTAAAATACTCCTTATAACATCATTTATATATTCTCCTGATGTAGAGTCTATCAATATATAATATGTTCCAAGATTAACTAAATAACAATTATCTCTAAAATTAGGTAAACCAATTTTATAAATATCTTTAGAAATTCTAGCAATGCTCATATAGTAAACAAGGCATTTATGTTAGCGATGTTTATAAGCTTACGTAGTGCATCTTCTTTAGCTACTATAGCTAATACCAATATGATATCACTTCCAGATTTTTTTAATAAATTATATGAAGTTAATATAGTTTTTCCAGATTTTATTACATCGTCTACTATTATTATTTTATCATTTTTGTTTACTAAGTCCTTCCTAAGATATAGGCTATTTATTACACCTTCACTTTCTTTTATATTTTCCTCATAATATTCCATCTGTATTGAGTCTTTATGCTTCTTTGCTATAATAAGAGGTCTATTTATAGTATCAGCTACCAGAGTAGCAAACGGTATTCCATTACTAGCTATTCCAAATACTTTTGTAACATTTTCTATTTTAGGTATCTTATTCAAGGTTATTTCAACCAAAATTTTAAGAATATTAGGATAAAAAAGAAGAAAAGATGTATCAATAAATCCATCATTATATATTCTTATTCTTTCCTTTACGAAATTGGTTAGAAATTCCTTATTTTTTATTTTATTTATTATATTATTATACTGTATTTCGCTAGGTATTGTAATACCATTCACGTATCTGCATAAAAGACTTTCTTGAATATTAAATAATGATGAGAGCTGTCTATATGTATAGACGTTCTTAAGTTCTCTTAAAATATCTATTATGAATAATCTTTCTCTGAGCTCTACATCTTTAGATTTAATCATTAAATTTATACTCCATATTGCCTAAGATTAAAATTGATGTTCGAGATATTAAGTGCTGAGTTGTGACGATAAACCCACGCTGAGAATTTTATAATCCTAGTCTTTTCCTGATAAGATTGTTGGTAAGTTGCGGGTCTGCTCTATTTCCAGTCTTCTTCATAACTTTTCCTACAAGATAATTTATAACCTTAGGATCATTTTTTGCAGCTATTGCGGCATCTTTTTCCTCCTCTATTACCTCCGATATCACTTTTTCAAGATATTCTTGATCTTTTACCGCTGTTAATTGTGATTTACTGATTATCTCTTTAGGAGACTCTCCATTTAAAATTAAATCTGGTAATATAGACTTTACTATTTTTATAGTTACAATCCCAGAATCAAGCATATTTAATAAATCTGCTATATTATTTGGTGAAGCTTTAGAATCTATTATTCTTAATTTTTTATCGTTTATCCATCGTAAATAGTCATTAACAAGTAAGTTAGCTAATTTTTGATAGTTTTTATATAATTTTGCAGTATTCTCAAATAAATCAGCTAGTGCTTTATCCATAACTAATACATTAGCTTCTTTAAATGATATTCCATATTGTTCAATAAACCTTTTAATTCTAGCATCAGGTAACTCTGGCATTTCTTTACTTATTTTATTTATATACTCTGTATTGATAGGGTACGGAGGTAAATCTGGATCTGGGAAATACCTATAGTCTTCTTCAGACTCTTTTGACCTAGTTGGTACTGTTACCTTTCTTTCAGAATCCCAATGTCTTGTTTCTCTTTTTATTTGAATTCCCTGAGTAACAGCGGCTTTTTGCCTAGCCACCTCGTATTTAATTGCGTCTTCTACATCTTTTATAGATCCTACATTTTTTACTTCTACTCTCTCTCCTCCTTCTATAGAAATATTTACGTCTGCTCTCATTGAACCTTCCATATTGCAATCACATACGTCTAAGTGCTCTAAAATAGATCTAAGTTTTTCTAAAAAATCTTTAGCCTCTTTATGATCCTCTATATCTGGTTCTGTGACTATTTCCAATAATCCAATTCCAGATCTATTATAATCTAATAACGTGTACTTACTAGTTAACATAGATCCTGTAGGATATATTGTCTTTGCTGGATCTTCTTCAATATTTATTCTTCTTATTCTAATAGTCTTGTTATTAATAATAATTTTTCCTGATTTAGCTATTGCCATACTACCTGGTCCATCATATTGAGAAATCTGATAGTTTTTAGCCATATCTGGATAAAAATAATGCTTCCTTGTGAATAGTAACGACGGAGCTATTTCACAATTTAACGCTATTGCAACCATTATGGCCTTATTTAAGGCTTCTTGATTTAAAACTGGAATTGCCCCAGGTAATCCTAAACAAACTGGGCAAACAACAGTATTTGGATCTCTTCCTATATAATCAGTAGGACAAGAGCAAAATAGCTTTGTCTTTAGCGTATTTAAATGAACATGAACTTCTAAGCCTATTTTTGTCATTATTATCTACCTTCTATAGTTTAAACGCGTTAGGTAATAATTCATCCAACTTATATTTAACTATCCTTTTATTCTTATCTAACGTTATAATCTCTATATCATTGGAAAATTCTTCCATTACTTGCCTACATGCTCCACAAGGCATCATACCATTGCCTTCTGAATTAATTATAGCTATTTTTTTGAATTTCCTTTCTCCACTACTTATTGCATTAAATATTGCAACTCTTTCAGCGCATATTGATAAGCCGTAGGAAGAATTTTCTACATTACAGCCTGTTATTATTTTCCCATTTTCAGTAAGAAGCGCAGCACCTACATTAATTTTAGAATACGGTGCATAAGAGTTTTGAGTAGCTTTTAGTGCAATTTCTATTAGTTCTTTATCCGAAGGATCTGTCACCTGCATCCCCTAGGCCTGGAAGAATATATCCTTTTGTATTAAGTTCTGGATCTATGGATATTGTAAATAGATATATATCTGGATATAACTCAAATATTCTTTTAAGTCCATACTGTGATGTTATTACTGACGCTATATACACTCTTTTGGGCTTATTTTTTATTACCTTATCTATAACCTTAATCATTGTACTAGCAGTAGCTATCATAGGATCGGCAATTATAACGTTATCAATACTTTCTCTAATATACGGTATTTTTTCGTAGAAGATATCTACTTCCATTTCTTTAGGAGGTTCTTTTTCTTCTGTTTCTCTCCGTTTTGCAGTTACTACGCCTTGTCTAGCAGCCGGAAATGCTTTTAATAGGCCTTCTACGAGCGGAGTAGCAGCTCTCAGAATATTAATTATTATGACATTTTCTAAGTCAGAGATTTTTACTCCTTTAGTTTTTACTCCTAAAGGAGTTTCAACGTCAATGATTTCGTAATCTAGAGTATTTGCTACTGCATAACCTATTAACCTGCCAAGTCTAACTAAACCTTTTCTGAAATTTATCTGATCTGTATTCTTATTTCTTAATTGAGTCAAAATATGTAATTCTAATGGATCTGATAATAAAAATAAAGGCATATCTTTACCTCTTAGTTGTTAGCTTTCTTGCTTCTCTTTCAGTCTCTCTAAGAATTACTATATCTCCTAATCTAACCGGACCCTTAATGTTCCTTGTTAGAATTCTACCCTTATCCCTACCTTCTAGTACTCTTACTCTAACTTGAGTTACTTCTCCTGTGACTCCCGTTCTATCAAGTATTTGTATAACCTCTGCTGGAAATCCAAATTCTTCTATTATAGACGAAGTTTGAGTTGGTTTTTCGCTCATTTCACACCACTATATTACCTTTAGCAATTCATTTAAATACTTCACTAAAAAAATTATGGTGAGATAGAATGCCATCAACTCATACTTGTAGTTATTGTGGAGGCAATATCCCAGCAGGGACTGGGTTAATGTATATAAAAAATGACGGTACTATATTATGGTTCTGTTCAAGTAAATGCAGAAAATATATGCTAAAATATCGTAGAGATCCTAAGAAATTTAAATGGACTTCATCTTATTCGAGGGTTAGATAAATGTCTATACAAAAAACTTTTGTAATGATAAAACCAGACGGAGTTAAACGAAAACTATCTGGCGAAATAATTCAAAGAATAGAGAAAAAAGGGTTGTCGATAGTAGGCCTAAAGATGGTTAGAATTTCTAAAAATAAAGCAGAAGAACTATATGCTGAACATAATGGCAAATCATTTTTTAAAGATCTAATAAATTATATTACATCTGGTCCAGTAATATGTATGGTTATTGAAGGAGACGAAGCTGTGAGTGTAATGAGAAAAATGATTGGAGCAACTGATCCAAAGGAGGCATTACCAGGAACAATAAGGGGAGATTACGCATTATCGAAATCAGAAAACGTTATTCATGCATCTGATTCTGAGGATAAAGCTAAAAGAGAAATTTCGATATTTTTTAATGATGAAGAAATACTAAACTTGAATATTCAAACCGTATAACGGATCTTCTGTTCTTTTTATATTTATAATCTCTTTTATTACGCTTTTCATATCCTCTGTAATTATATCTTTATAGTTACTAAACAATATTTCTAAATCTTCCTTTGGCACATCAGTATATAATTCTTCGCCTTCATCTATTTGTCTGCCTATCATTATGTTTCCTTTTATGGATAAAGCAACTTCCATACCCTCAGTAGCTTTATCTAAAGTCTTTTTATTATCTTGAATTTGCAGTACTTCGCCTACTCTTCTTCCATCTTTCTTCATTAAAGGATACTTTGGTTTTATTATACCACCAAGAACTTTAATCCCTACTATGACAGGATCGCTTCTTCTAAATACGTATCCAGGCAAAATTTTTATTTTAGCAGGCAAGACTAGTGTATCTAATGTCTTTCTCTTTCTCTTTTCCCTTACATCATTAATATATTTTTCAACATCGTCAATTAATTGATAAATGATATCGTTATAGATGATCTTAATCTTAGAAGATTCGACTCCAGGCAGAGGTTTTACTCTAAAAGCGGCTATTATGCCGTACTCTTCTGCTTCCTTACCAGCAAGTTCTGCTTCTATGATATCTCTTTTACTTATAGGCCCAATATCTGCTAGTCTTACTGGTATATTTCTCTTTTCTAAAGCTCCCACCAATGATTCTAGCGTACCTAAGCTATCTGCTTTTACGACAATCCCTGTAATATTTTTCTGGAATCTAATTTTAGAGATTTCTTCTTTGATTATTTTCTTATATTCATCAAGTCTACTTTCATTATCTACAGCATATAAGGGCGATCCAGCTACTGCCTCATCTAATCCAGTAGCCATTATTTTAACACCAGAAGCTGCATAGACTTCATCCACGCTTCTATAATCTGTCTTTGAAATTCTCATGTCTTGTAATGGCGCAGGTAAAAGTAAGTTTCTGACTTTAGTAACTATTACGTCATTAACGCCTCCTAAAACTATTGTATCATTTCTCTTAAGTATTCCATCATAAATTATGGTATCTATAGTATACCCATATCCTTGATCTTCTTTAACTTCTAATACTACTCCTTTGGCAGGACCTTCTACAAATCCAATTCTTGTTCTCATAAATCTTTGTGTTAAACCAGCTAATAGTGCCAATAGTTCAGGTACGCCTTCTCCTGTTTTCCCAGATACAGGAACTATCGCTATATATTGTGTAAAGTCTTTTACTCTGTCGAACCTTTCGGCGTTAAAATTTAATTGAGCCAATTGTAAAACTAAATTATATATGGCGTTTTCTAGTCTTTGCTGTACAGCTTTTGATTGCTTAGAAAATGATACTAGGAAAGGTTCATTATCGTAAGGTTTCCATCCGGGTATTCTATCTATTTTATTAGCTGCCACCAAGAATGGTACCTTTTTTTCCTTTAATATTTCTATAGATTCGTTAGTTTGCTTTTGAAAACCTTCCATTATATCCACTACTAATATCGCTATATCTGCGACGCTTCCTCCTCTTCTTCTTAAGTTAGAGAATAATTCATGTCCAGGTGTGTCTATAAATAATAAACCAGGAATTTCTAATTTAACTGGAATTATATTTTTTAAAGGCTCTGAAAGTTTTTCTATGACTGAACTAGGAACAAAGCTTGCACCTACTTCTTGCGTCATCTCTCCAGGTTCCTTTTTAACTATTGCTGTTCCTCTTATCTTATCTAAAAGCGTAGTTTTACCATGATCTACATGACCTAATACTACTACTATAGGCTGTCTAAATCTTCTAGAATCTTTACTCATAGAATTCACCTACTGTTAATTTAATTATCAAATCTTTTACTTTTCATAGTTATTATTTTTAAGCTAGTATTTCACTTCAATATAATGTGATTCTCTTTTGGTAGATTATGACAAGTTAGCTGTAGAAACAGCATCAAAGTATAAAGGTAAAATACAAATGATCCCAAAAGTACCTGTAAACTCTATTGATGATTTCTCTATTTTATACACTCCTGGTGTAGCTGCAGTATCTAGAGCAATTAATAAAGATAAGAATCTTTCTTTTCAGTATACTTATAGATGGAATGCTATAGCTATTGTAACTGACGGTACAAGAGTATTAGGCTTAGGAAATGTTGGTCCAGAAGCTGCTATGCCAGTTATGGAAGGTAAATCTTTACTTTTCAAATATCTTGGCGGAGTTGATGCAATTCCTATTACTCTTGGAACAACAGATGCAGAGAAAATTATAGATACAGTAAAAATTCTAGAACCGTCGTTTGGCGGAATTAATTTAGAAGACATAGAATCTCCTAAATGTTTCTATATTTTAGATAAATTGAAAGAAGAATTGCAAATTCCTGTTTGGCACGACGATCAACAAGGTACTGCTGGCGCTACATTAGCAGGATTAATGGGAGCGTTAGAGGTGGTTGGGAAAAAAGCTAATGATATAAAAGTAATTCTTTTTGGGACTGGAGCTGCTAATATAGCTACTGCTAGACTTCTTAATAAATACGGAGTTCCTTATAAAAATATGATATTAATAGACTCTTCTGGAGTACTTTATAAGGGTAGAAATGACGAGGATGCTATAAAAGAGGAAAATGTCTGGAAATATGAATTATTGAAGGAAACTAATAAAGAAAAGATAACTACGATTGAAAAAGCGTTTGAAGGAGCCGATGTATTAATAGCAGCTTCAAAACCTGGTCCTGGTACAATTGATTCTTCTCTAATTTCGAAGATGAACAAAGACGCTATAGTTTTCGCTTTAGCCAATCCAGTTCCAGAAATTTGGCCAGAGGAAGCAAAGAAGGCCGGTGCTAGAATAGTAGGTACTGGAAGAAGTGATTTTCCAAATCAAATAAATAATTCACTAATATTTCCTGCCGTATTTAGAGGAGCTCTAGATGTAAGAGCAAAGACTATTTCAGATGAAATGGTAATAGAAGCCGCTCGAGAATTGGTAGCCTTTGCTAGAGAAAAAGGTTTAAACGATGAGTACATAATTCCTAAAATGACCGAATGGGAAGTATTTCCTAGAGTAGCTGCTACAGTAGGTTTAAAGGCTATTCAGTTAGGTCTATCAAGAATTACACTAAGTTATGACGAGCTATATACTAATGCTAAGTCGATGATAGAAAACGCTAGAAAGCAAATGAAAATGCTAGCTTAAATTTTTATATTCTTGAAAGTATAGGCTTTTTATCATACATTATTTAGGTGTATCATATGCGTTCAGTTTCTAAAAAAATAGATCCTAGGGTTCATCAGTTGGTTCCAAAACATGAGATTCTTCCCATAGAGGAGGCTTATAAAATGCTCAAGCAACTTGGTATAGGTCCAGAGCAATTGCCTTGGATAAGAGCTTCTGATCCAGTTGTGCATGCAATTGGAGCAAAGCCTGGCGATATAATTAAAATTACAAGAAAAAGTCAGACAATAGGAGAATCAGTAGTTTATAGATATGTTATAAGTGGGTGAGAAAAATGCTCAGCATTGATGATAGGTGGGAAATAGTAGAGGCATACTTTAAGTCTAGAGGATTAGTAAGGCAACATTTAGATTCGTTTAATGACTTCATTAAAAATAGATTGCAAGAAATTATCGACGAACAAGGAGAAATAGATACGGAAATACCAGGACTTAAAATAAAATTAGGTAAGATTAGAGTAGGAAAACCTAGAGTTAGAGAAGCTGATAGAGGAGATAGAGAAATAACTCCAATGGAAGCTAGACTAAGGAATCTAACATATGCTGCTCCAATATATTTAACAATGATTCCTGTTGAGAACAATATAGAAGGAGAACCAATAGAAGTTTACGTTGGCGATTTGCCTATAATGCTTAAGTCTATAGCAGATCCTACGTCAGATTTGCCTGCAGAAAAATTAATAGAAATAGGCGAAGATCCTAAGGATCCTGGAGGATACTTTATAATAAATGGCAGTGAGAGAGTTATTGTAACACAAGAAGATCTAGCTACGAACAGAGTTTTAGTAGATGTTGGAAAGGCAGGGTCTAATGTTACACATACTGCAAAGATAATATCTAGCACGTCTGGATACAGAGTTCCTATAACTCTTGAAAGATTAAGAGATTCCACTATACATATATCATTCCCTGCAGTACCCGGTAGAATACCTTTTGTTATACTAATGAGAGCATTAGGAATTTTAACAGATAGAGACATAGTATATGCAGTTTCTTTAGATCCTGAGATACAAAACGAACTTTTGCCTTCCATAGAGCAAGCTAGTTCTATAACTACAAGAGACGATGCGCTAGACTTCATTGGAAATAGAGTTGCTATAGGCCAAAAAAGAGAAAGTAGAATACAAAAAGCTGAACAAGTATTAGATAAATACTTTTTACCTCATATAGGGACTTCTCCTTCAGACAGAATTAAGAAAGCCTATTATATAGGTTTTGCAGTATCTAAGATTCTCGAACTTTACTTAGGGAGAAGAGAAGCTGACGACAAAGATCATTACGCTAATAAACGTCTTAAATTAGCTGGAGATTTATTTGCAAGTTTATATAGAGTAGCATTTAAGGCATTTGTAAAAGATTTAGTATATCAATTGGAAAAATCTAAAGTAAGAGGAAGAAGGCTAGCCTTAAACGCACTAGTAAGACCAGATATTATATCTGAAAGAATAAGACATGCATTGGCAACAGGAAATTGGGTAGGAGGTAGGACAGGAGTAAGCCAACTTTTAGATAGAACAAACTGGCTATCTATGTTAAGTCATCTTAGAAGAGTCATATCTTCCTTAGCAAGAGGTCAACCTAATTTTGAAGCTAGGGATCTTCATGGAACTCAGTGGGGAAGGATGTGCCCATTTGAGACTCCAGAAGGTCCAAATAGCGGATTAGTAAAGAACTTGGCCTTAATGGCACAAATATCTGTAGGAATAAATGACAGAGTAGTAGAGAAGGTTCTTTACGACTTAGGAGTAGTTCCAGTTGATGAAGTCATAAATAGAATAGAAGAAGGTGAGGAAGATGCTTCTACGTATTCTCAATGGAGTAAGGTAATTTTAAACGGTAAACTTGTTGGGTACTATCCAGATGGTGATGAGTTAGCAAAGAAAATAAGGGAAAAGAGAAGAAATGGCGAAATAAGCAATGAAGTAAATTCAGCATTCCTTTCTACTGAATATTACAACGAAGTTTACATAAACTGTGATAGTGGAAGAGTTAGAAGACCACTAATAGTAGTAAAAGACGGAACTCCATTAGTTACCAAAGAAGACGTTGAAAAATTAAAAAGAGGCGAGATGTCATTTAATGAACTCGTTGACCAAGGGAAAATAGAATTCTTAGACGCTGAAGAAGAGGAAAATTCATATATAGCATTAGATCCAGATAAATTAACTTCAGAACATACTCACTTAGAAATATGGTCTCCTGCAATATTAGGAATTACAGCGTCTATAGTCCCATATCCAGAACATAACCAGTCTCCTAGGAATACATACCAATCAGCCATGGCTAAACAAGCTCTAGGTCTATATGCTGCTAACTATCAGCTTAGGACAGATAGTAGAGCACATTTACTTCATTATCCTCAAAAACCTATAGTTCACACTAGAGCTCTTGAAGCTGTTGGATATAATGATAGACCAGCAGGAAGTAATGCTATATTAGCAGTAATGTCATTTACTGGATATAATATGGAAGATGCAATAATAATGAATAAATCTTCAGTAGAAAGAGGAATGTTCAGATCAACCTTCTTTAGATTGTATTCAGCGGAAGAAATTAAATATCCTGGTGGCCAAGAGGATAAAATTGAAAAGCCAGAAGAAGGATTAAAGGGCTATAAGGGGAAAGAGTATTATGAGCTGTTAGACGATAATGGAATAGTGCCTCCTGAAGTTGAGGTTAAAGGCGGAGATGTACTAATAGGTAAAGTAAGTCCACCTAGATTTTTGCAAGAATTTAAAGAACTTTCACCAGAGCAAGCTAAGAGGGATACGTCAATAATAGCTAGACATGGAGAAAAAGGAATAGTTGATTTAGTATTAGTTACCGAAACTGCAGATGGAAATAGACTTGTAAAAGTTAGAGTTAGAGATCCAAGAATACCAGAATTAGGAGATAAGTTTGCAACTAGACATGGGCAAAAAGGAGTTATAGGAATGTTAATATCGCAACCAGACATGCCATATACAGTAAAAGGAGTAGTTCCTGATATAATTTTGAATCCTCATTCTTTACCATCTAGAATGACGTTAGGCCAGATTATGGAAGCATTAGCAGGAAAATATGCCGCATTATCTGGGCACGTAGTAGATGCTACGCCTTTCTACAGCAAGCCAATAGATGAGTTACAGAATGAGATACTTAAATATGGATATTTAAAGGATGGATCTGAAGTTGTATATGATGGAAGAACTGGACAGAAGATAAAAGGCAGAATCTTATTCGGTATAGTTTATTATCAGAAACTTCATCATATGGTTGCTGATAAAATGCATGGAAGAGCTAGAGGTCCAGTTCAAATACTAACTAGACAGCCTACTGAAGGAAGAGCTAGAGAAGGCGGATTAAGATTTGGAGAAATGGAAAGAGACTGCCTAATAGGTTATGGAGCCGCTATGGTAATAAAGGATAGACTATTAGATAACTCAGACAAAGCCACAGTGTATGTCTGTGAACAATGTGGATATATAGGTTGGTATGATAGAAATAAAAATAAGCTAGTATGTCCAATTCATGGCGACAAGACAAACTTGTATCCAGTTACAATTTCATATGCTTTTAAGCTCTTATTGCAAGAGCTTATGAGCATGGTAATCTCTCCTAGGTTAATTCTAGGGGATAAAGTAGATATTAATGGTGATCATAATGAGTGAAAAAATAATAAAAGGTATAAAATTTGGTATTTTATCTCCTGACGAAATAAGAAGAATGTCAGTAACGGCAATAATCACACCAGATGTCTATGACGAGGACGGTACTCCGATAGAAGGAAGCGTAATGGATCCTAGATTAGGAGTTATAGAGCCCGGACAGAGGTGTCCTACATGTGGGAATATGATAGGTAGCTGTCCAGGACATTTTGGTCATATAGAATTAGTTAGACCTGTTCTGCATGTTGGTTATGTAAAACATATTTATGATCTTCTTAGGGCCACATGCAGACGTTGCGGAAGAATAAAAATGAGTGAAGATGAGATAGAAAGATATTCTAGAATTTATGCAGCTATTAAAAAAAGATGGCCGTCTGCTGGTAAAAGAGTTATTGATTATGTTAAGAAAACATCTATGAAGGCTGCTGTATGTCCACACTGTGGAGAAAAACAGCTTAAAATAAAGCTTGAAAAACCTTATAATTTTTATGAAGAAAGGAAGGAAGGAGTTGTTAGACTAACTCCAGTAGATATTAGAGATAGATTAGAAAGAATACCAGATTCTGACGTGGAATTACTAGGTTATGATAGACAATCTAGTAGACCAGAATGGATGATTCTTACAGTCCTACCAGTGCCTCCAATAACTATAAGACCTTCTATAATGATAGAAAGCGGAATAAGAGCTGAAGATGATTTAACTCATAAATTAGTAGATATAGTAAGAATAAATGAAAGATTAAAAGAGAGTATAGATGCAGGTGCACCTCAGTTAATAGTAGAAGATTTATGGGATTTATTACAGTATCATGTTGCTACATATTTTGATAATGAGATTCCTGGACTTCCTACTTCTAAGCATAGATCTGGAAGACCATTAAGAACATTAGCACAAAGGCTAAAAGGAAAGGAAGGAAGATTTAGAGGTAACTTATCGGGTAAAAGAGTTGACTTCTCTGCAAGAACAGTAATTTCACCAGATCCAAATATTAGTATAGACGAAGTAGGAGTTCCAGTGGATATTGCCCAAATATTAACAGTTCCAGAAAAGGTAACTAAATGGAATATTGATAGATTAAGAGAATATGTCATTAACGGTCCAGACAAATGGCCAGGGGCTAACTATGTTATAAGATCTGACGGTAGGAGAATAGATTTAAGGTATGTTAAAGACAGAAAAGAATTTGCGTCTACATTAGCGCCAGGTTTTACAGTAGAAAGACATTTAATTGATGGAGACGTTGTAATTTTTAATAGACAGCCTTCTCTACATAGGATATCTATGATGGGACATAAGGTTAGAGTACTTCCAGGTAGAACGTTTAGGTTAAATCTTTTAGTGTGTCCACCATACAACGCAGACTTCGATGGAGACGAAATGAATTTACATATTCCACAATCAGAAGAAGCTATTGCTGAAGCTAGAGAAATAATGATAGTTCATCGTAATATACTAACGCCTAGATATGGGGGGCCTATAATAGGTTCAGCACAAGACTACATAAGCGGAGCATATTTGCTTACAGTAAAAACTACATTAATAAGCGAAGAAGAAGTAGAGACTATACTTGGCGTAGCCGATATTCATAAAGAACTGGGAGAGCCGGCTATTCTAGCTCCAAAAAGAATGTACACAGGAAAACAGATCTTAAGTTTATTCTTACCCGAAGATTTCAATTTTCATGGTCAAGCCAATATATCCAGTGGTCCAAGAGCATGTAAAGACGAGGATTGTCCACATGACTCCTTTGTTGTAATAAAAGAAGGTAAACTCTTAGAAGGTGTATTTGATAAGAAAGCATTAGGAAACCAACAGCCTGAAAGCATTCTACATTGGCTTATACGAGAATATTCAGAGGATTATGCGTTATGGTTAATGGATAATATCTTTAAAGTATTTGTTAGATATATTGAGTTGCATGGACTTACGATGACATTAGACGATGTTACAATTCCACAAGAGGCTGTGCAAAAAATAGCTGAAAGATCTAAACAAGCTAATGAGGAAGTTTCACAACTTATTGAAAAATACAATAAAGGTGAATTGGAGCCGATTCCTGGTAGAACGATAGAAGAAAGCCTAGAGAATTATATATTGGATTCCTTAGATAAGTTAAGAAACGACGCTGGAGAAATAGCTACATCATACTTAGATCCATTTAATAATGCTTACATTATGGCAAGAACAGGAGCTAGAGGTAGCGTACTTAATATAACGCAAATGGCAGCAATGCTAGGTCAACAATCAGTAAGAGGAGAAAGAATATCTAGAGGATATTATAGAAGGACTTTGCCTCATTTCAAACAAGGCGATATATCTCCAGAAGCTAGAGGTTTCGTATATTCCTCGTTTAGAATTGGGTTAAATCCTATAGAAGTGTTCTTCCACGCTGCAGCAGGTAGAGAAGGTCTAGTAGATACTGCAGTAAGGACGTCTCAAAGTGGATATATGCAAAGGAGACTAGTTAATGCACTGTCAGATTTAAGAGTTGAATATGATGGTACTATAAGGACATTATATGGCGAGATGATCCAGGCATTATACGGTGGTGATGGAGTGCATCCAATGTATAGTGCTCATGGTAAGACAGTAGACGTAGATAGAATTTTGGAACGCGTAGTTGGTTGGAAGAGGTGATTATGTATGATTCAAAAAGATGTAGAACAATATATGGACGAACAATTATCTAAAATAAAAGATATTGTTCCGAGTACAGTAGTAGATAAGTTAAAGAAGAGTATAGAGAACTATCCAGTAGAAATTACAAAAGACGAAATAGATAAGATAATAGAGCTAGCAATAGCAGATTATAAGAACTCTCTTATAAATCCGGGTGAAGCGATAGGCGTAGTAGCAGCTCAGTCAATAGGCGAGCCAGGTACTCAGATGACATTGAGAACTTTCCACTTTGCAGGCGTTAGAGAGCTTAACGTAACTCTAGGATTACCTAGATTAATAGAGATAGTAGATGCAAGGAAGACTCCTTCAACTCCCATGATGACTATTTATTTAGATGAAGAATATAGAACAGACAAGAGTAAGGCTCTTGACATAGCTAGAAAACTTGAATATACTAAAATTGAAAGTGTAGTAGACTCAACTAGTATTGATGTAGCATCGATGTCAATAATAATTCATTTTGACGAAGATATGTTAAACGACAAAGGTGTAACAATAGATGATGTAGAAAAAGCAATTAAGAAGTTAAAATTAGGCGATTATGTAATAGACAAGCCAGACGAATTAACTTTGTCCATTTCTTTCCAAAATCTAGATAATATAACAAGTTTGTTTAAAGCTAGAGAAAGAATTTTAGGAACTAAAATTAAGGGAGTTAAAGGAATAAAGAGAGCTATAGTTCAAAAACGTGGAGATGAATATGTAATAATAACTGATGGATCTAATTTAGAAGGTATCCTAGGTATAAAAGGTATAGACGTAAGTAAGATTGAGACCAATAATCTTCATGAGGTTGAAAATGTGCTAGGAATAGAAGCTGCAAGAGAACTGATAACAAAAGAAATAAAGAAAGTTTTAGATGAACAAGGTTTAGACGTTGATTTTAGACATATAGAATTAGTGGCAGACATAATGACCAGAACTGGAGAAGTTAGACAAATAGGAAGGCACGGTGTTACTGGCGAGAAAACTAGTGTATTAGCTAGAGCAGCATTTGAAGTTACAGTAAAGCATTTGCTGGACTCCTCAGCTAGAGGAGATTTGGAAGAGTTTAGAGGAGTAGTAGAAAATATTATTATTGGGCAACCCATTAAACTAGGAACTGGAATGGTAGAGCTCTTGATGAAACCCGCGTTAAGGTGATAATATGTCTCAAAATATAACTTTTGAAACAGAATTAAAAAATCTTTTAAAATCAGGTAAAGTTATTTTTGGAAGTAAAAAAACATTAAAGAAACTAAAACTTGGTAAAGTTAAAGCAATTATAGTAGCATCTACATTAAAGGGCGATATTATGAATGATATAATACATTATGCTAAAGTTTCTAGCATACCTATATACAAATATCCAGGCAGTGGATGGGACTTAGGTACATTAGCTGGTAAGCCTTTTATGATTTCTACAATAGGTGTTGAAGATCCAGGAAATTCAAGAATACTTGATATAGCAAAGCTAGTAAGTTAAGGTGGTAATATTTGCCTGAAATTAAACTTACTCAAGAAGAAATGAATTATATGTCACTTTTTCAAGATGTTACTAAAGTTACAGTAAGGGATTGTATTATAGATACTGAAAATAATAGAATAATATTTTTAGTCGATCCTCAATTTATGGGAATTGCTATAGGAAAAAGTGGCTTAAATGTAAGAAAATTAAGGAAAATTATAGGTAAAGATGTAGAAATAGTAGCATATAGCGAAAATTTAGAAGATATGGTAAAAAATTTAATGGCTCCTGCTAGAGTTAGAAGCGTAAAAATAGTAGATAGTGATTCGAAAAAATCAGTATATATTACTGTAGATCCACAAGACAAAGGTTTAGCAATAGGTAAAAGTGGTAAAAATGTTACTAGGGCTAAATTAATTTTAAAAAGATATATGGATATAGACTCTGTAGTTATAGTTTAAGAGGGTGTAAAATTGTCAGGAAAATCTCCTAAAGGTTTATTTGCAGCCAGGAAACTAAAGCTTAAAAGATTAAAGTTTAGATGGAGTCAAAGAACTTTCAAAACTAGGGTACTACAGCTTAAGAAACGTTTCGATCCGTTAGAAGGATCCCCTATGGCTAGGGGAATAGTTCTTGAAAAAGTAGGTATAGAATCTAGGCAGCCTAATTCTGCAGTAAGAAAATGCGTAAGAGTTCAACTAGTTAAAAATGGTAGAGTAGTTACGGCATTTGTACCCGGAGACGGTGGTGTTAACTTCATAGACGAGCACGACGAAGTAGTAATAGCAGGAATAGGTGGAACGTTAGGTAGATCAATGGGTGACTTACCCGGAGTTAGATTTAAGGTTGTAATGGTTAACGGAGTTTCCTTGGACGCTTTATATAAAGGAAAGAAAACAAAGCCGGTAAGATAGGCTATTTCTTTTGTTGTTCCCTGTCTTTTTCTTGGTCTTCAACAAGCTTTTTCTTTACAAATATTGGTTTATTTGATACTAGCGCGAGATATATTGCATGGCTAGGTATCATTCTCTTTTGAATAATTACTCCATCAAATTTCAACTCTATAGTAGCTATATATACTGTATCCATTATATCGTCTATAATAACTTTATTTATATGCTTACTAAGTTCCTCGGTAACCTCAGGTACAAAAGAGATTACGTCATATATTGTTTCTCTTTTATCTAAAGATATATTCTCTTCAGTTTGTTTCTTAATCTTGTTTATCGCTAGTACGACCTCCGCTGGAACATAAAATAGATCAAATTCCCTACCATCTTCTAAATAACATACTATTACAGATATTCCATTGATAGGATAAAAGAAAGCATCTACATTATTGACCTTTACGTACTCATTTTGTTCTGACATCAATATATTATATTCCCTTAAAAACTAATAAACCCTATATGAATAGATATATAATCTACTTCTACTTATGTGATTCGAATAGTTATGGAGTATGATCTGAGTCAATTAGATATAAAAATATTTGGAAAATGGAATACCAAAGTTGAAGTAAGAGATCCTAGTTTAAAAAAATATATTTCACTAATTCCAGTTTATTTACCTCATTCTGGAGGAAGACATGAACATAGAAGATTTGGTAAATCAAGACTTAACGTTGTTGAAAGACTAATTGATGAGCTAATGAGACCAGGAAGAAATAAGGGAAAGAAAATGCTTGCGTATAATATAGTAAAAGCATCATTTGAAATAATTTTCGCTAGAACTGGACAAAATCCTTTACAAATCCTAGTTAAAGCTATTGAGAATGTAGCTCCTAGAGAAGAAGTTACAAGAATTATGTATGGAGGTATAGTATATTACGTTGCAGTAGACGTTTCACCAGAAAGAAGAGTAGACTTAGCTTTAAGACATTTAGTAGAAGGTGCTAGAGCTGCCTCATTTAACAATCCAAAGCCTATAGATGAATCCTTGGCAGAAGAGATAATTGCAGCATCTTCATTAGATACTAAAAGCTATGCATTAAGGAAAAAAGAAGAAATGGAAAGGATAGCTCTAAGCTCAAGATAAATAGCTAAACTTTTATTAACGCAATACATTAAAATGCGTTGAGGAGTGTGTAATAAAAATGTCTCAGAAGCCACACTTGAATCTAATAGTTATAGGGCACGTAGACCACGGTAAGAGTACTTTAGTAGGAAGATTATTAATGGATAGAGGATTCCTAGACGAAAAGACTGTAAAAGAAGCAGAAGAAGCTGCCAAAAAGCTAGGTAAAGAATCAGAAAAATATGCATTTCTATTAGACAGATTAAAAGAAGAAAGAGAAAGAGGAGTAACAATAAACTTAACATTCATGAAATTCGAAACTCAGAAATACTTCTTTACTATAATTGATGCTCCCGGTCATAGAGACTTTGTAAAGAACATGATTACTGGAGCTAGTCAAGCCGATGCTGCAATACTTGCCGTATCAGCAAAGAAAGGTGAATTCGAAGCAGGAATGAGTGCAGAAGGGCAAAGCAGGGAACACATAATATTAGCTAGAACTATGGGAATAGACCAAATAATAGTTGCCGTAACTAAAATGGATTTGACTGATCCCCCATACGATGAAAAAAGATTCAAGGAGGTTACAGATGTAGTAACTAAATTTATGAAGAGCTTTGGGTTCGATATGAGTAAGGTTAAATTTGTCCCAGTGGTTTCTCCGACAGGAGAAAACATAACACATAGGTCAGAGAACATGAAATGGTATAACGGTCCAACACTAGAGGAAGCACTAAATATGTTAGTAGTACCTCCTAAGCCTATAGACAAACCATTAAGGATACCTATTCAAGAAGTATACACAATTTCTGGAGTAGGTACAGTACCAGTAGGCAGAGTAGAAAGTGGAGTTCTAAAAGTTGGAGACAAAATAGTATTTATGCCAGCAGGTAAATCAGCAGAAGTAAGGTCAATTGAAACTCACCACACTAAAATGGAAAAAGCCGAGCCTGGCGATAACATAGGATTTAACGTTAGAGGTATAGAAAAGAAAGACGTAAAAAGAGGTGATGTAGCAGGACATACCACGAATCCGCCAACTGTTGCAGACGAATTTACAGCAAGAATAATAGTTATATGGCATCCAACAGCTTTAGCAGTAGGATATACTCCAGTTTTGCACTTACATACAGCTAGCATAGCTTGCAGAGTATCTGAAATAGTATCTAGATTAGATCCTAAGACAGGTAAAGAGGCAGAAAAGAACCCACAATTTGTAAAACAAGGAGACGCTGCGATAGTAAAGTTCAAGCCAATAAGGCCATTATGTGTAGAGAAATATAACGACTTTCCACCCTTAGGAAGATTTGCAATGAGAGATATGGGAAAAACTGTTGGCGTTGGAGTAGTAACTGACGTTAAGCCCACAAAGATAGAAATTAAATAATTTTTTATGGTGTTTTTATGCCTACAAAAGCTAGAATTAGACTTTGGAGCAGTAATGTCAATGACCTTACTTATGTAATAAATCAGATAAGAGCTATTGTAGATAAGACTGGAATAAGTATGAGAGGCCCAATACCTTTGCCTACAAGAAGACTAGAAGTACCTATTATGAAATTACCTCATGGTGAAGGAAGGAAAAAATGGGAAAAATGGGAAATGTCTATTCATAAGAGAGTTATTGATATTTCCGCTGATGAAAGAGTAATGAGACAATTAATGAGAGTTAGAGTTCCAGAAGATGTTTACATAGAGATAGAACTTGTATAACTTTAAATATGAAGTTTTTTAAATAATTTCGAGTGCCGGGGTGCCCGAGTGGACTAAGGGGCTGGCCTGGAGACTAAAATCCAGCTAGCCAGTGGGGGTAATCCCTGCGCGGGTTCAAATCCCGTCCCCGGCGTAATAAATTGAAAAATTATTTTGTTTGGTAATATTTTATTTTTAGAGAATATAGAGCGTGAGAATATTTAATACTTGAAGATTATTCTTCTTCTGAATCTTCACCTTGAGGACAGGGATAAAGATTATACCTACTACAATAATTGCCCATCTTATTCAACAAGTACATCTTAATCTCATTCTTCTCTCCGGTAGCATTAACAGTAGCCATCAAATAATTAAGATCCTCACTACATTGTTGTACATAAATAATCTTCTCGTTCCTAGTCAAATTAGGCAAAGAATCTATATAAGAAGACACTATTCCAAGAACTTCATCATAAATCTCCTTCAACTTCTTCACGTACACCTCACTATCCCTAATTATCTGATCAACATCTTGCGTAGCTTGTTGCTATTGCTGGGTATATTTGTATTTCATTGTTCTTGTATTCCCATCCTGCTCTTCCTAGTAGGCATTTTGTTTGTTGGTTTAGTTCTTGTAGTTCTTCTTGTGATATTTTCCCGTATTGTTTGTTTACTAGTGCTGTTCTTATCTTGTCTTCGTCTTCTTGTGTTATCTCGTCTTTTAGTTGTTGTTGTAGATAGTAGTATTCTTCTGATGTTTGTGTTATTTGTTCTTCTGTATTTGTATAAGTTCTTGTTGTGACACATGTAATATTCTTTATGATGTTTTTTTAAATGTTTTCAATAGATATATATGTTGTCTTATATCCTTCCATTACCTAATTTTTTAGTAAGCCCCAATGCTCTTTATAATCATGAACAGAATCTATTATTACTTAATAATCACTATAAACTCTTTTATTTTCTGATTTTTCTCAGTTAGCTTTACTATATACTTTCTAAGGTATTAAAGGCAAGATGGTACTGTAAATCTTATAATAAATTATGCATTATAAGCTAGCATATGAATAATGATCTTGGTCTTTAGATTCTAATAAAATATAAAATTATTCAATGATTCATATATATTTAGAATATTAAAATAATATATATACTAAATTATTCAAGTAGTCAGAAATTATTTAATTTATATGTAGATAATAGAAAAATTTAAGATAAGGAAAATCCATAAAGGCTGTGTTGACTAGTTAATTTTCTTATAGACTTTCTACGAAAATCCTTTGCAGTATTACGTATCGTTAAAAATAATTTAATATAATAGAAGATAAGTAAAATTATTTACTGTAAAGCCTAAAATACTATCATCTAAAATAGATAAAATTTATTTCATTACATATTAGAATGAAAATATTTAAGTAAGAGAAATTTCCGTAAAAACTACTATTCAGGTCTAAAGAGAAGCAAGAATAAGAAGTAATAATGACGTTACGATTTAGAATTTTTATTCAGTAAACTGGAGAGGTTATTCTAGACTACATCTTTAATAACCTCTTTGAGAAGTTTATACAAATGAGAATTGTTGAGGATAAGTATGGTAATAGGTTTCTAGAGATTGAGAATAAAATAGGGCTAAGGAAAACGCTAATGACCGTAAACCGTCTTATGAGACTCAATCTCCCAAATGAAAACTATACAGTTTTTTGAATCAACACTGTAAAGTATCCTTATATCTCCAGTTACTTCTATGGAAAACATAGAATTTTCATATATATCTTTTTTTCCAACTTCTTCTTGGGATATTTGAAAGGGTTTTCTTGGAACAACTCCAATTTCTCTAAAATTAGTATAAGCAATTTATCACTAAATTCATCAGTAGCGAATTCTACGAATGACAGTTTACGAGTTCTCTTTCGTTTAAACAATTTCTTGATTCCTCCACACTCGTAAATTCTTCTTATCAACCTAGAGAGCCTCTTAGCTCCTATTTAGTATTAGCTTCCTCTGTTGTTCGTCCAGTTTAGAAATGCCAATTGGCGTATAGTTCTACCATACTTATAAGAAAGTGGCGCTGTTCCAAAAATAAGGATGTCTGTTCCATTTACGCCTTTATATAGGGAACATAAATATCTTAAATTTTACGTAAAATTAGCGCCGCAGCCGGGATTTGAACCCGGGTCAAGGGCTCGACAGGCCCTCATCCTAGACCGGGCTAGACTACTGCGGCATATGAATATTATTACAATCACTATTTAAAGTTTACGCAAATTTAGGAGTTACATTGCTGTTATTAAGCCTTTATATACTTACCAAAAATACGTTATCCTTATAACTATTGGCTATGAGTCGATTTATTCTAGTATTTTGGTGCTTAAAACTAAAATAGATACCATTAGCACTTCCATAAAGTTATTATTTATTAAGCTATCGGAAACTTTTATATTAATGAGATAAAAACTAATTGGAAGTGCTACCATGAAAATTATATATTATCTGGATTCCAAAATGCAAGGGAAATTTACTTTAATATTGAAGTTCACTGTTAACATAGCTATTTGCACTATAGATAAGGCCTACTAGCTTGATTATTAGTGAAAGATTTTTCTGATTTTAACTTTAGATTCAGAATTTATCAAGCTATAACTGGTTTTAAGACTAAGAATAGATACTGAAAAGCATTCGACCTTCATTTCGAACACTATTATAGATTATCTACATGGTTTATCTGGTTTATATCCTTATACTTATCTTGGGATAATTGACCCAGACTTCCCATACGCGTCGGTTTACGGATACCCAGAACAGTTATTCTTAGGAATTGAAAAGATAGTTACGATAAACCCTTTCTACACTTCAATCTACAAGTTAAGCAACATAATATATCCAGAGGTTTATAATTATTTATCTGGGAGATTGTTCTATATTAATAGTGCTTCTGTTGGTTGTCCTGTTTTTATGAGTGCTTTTGATCATAATGCTGATGATGATTGTACTTATCTTGGTCTTGTTGGTCTTGTTAGTGGTGTTTTGAATAGTTTTGAGAATAATAAGGACGATGTTTATCTTGGTATTTATTATTTGCCTGTTGTTCTTCCTCCTAATAGTTTTAGCGTGAAGGACGTTCTTGATTACGCTAGGATGTTTTGTAGTAATGGCGTTTGTCAGGATTCTGCTTTCTCGTACTTGTTGGATAGGGTTAGGAGTGCTAATAGGGCTATGTCTTCTTTGATATCTGCTGGTGTTCTTTCTGGGATAGCTTTTGCGGCTGTTCTTGTTGTTGATTGGTATGATGTTGATCAGATAATTAGGGATAGTGAGGTGTACGTGAAGAAGTTGAAGGAGATTTATGATGAAGTTCTTGGAATAGTGTCTTCTTATATAGATTCTTTGCCTAATTTGACTAGGAACGAGAAGATTATTTATGTACAACAATGTAGTGAGGATCTTAATTATTTGATGGCTACTGTTAATGCTACCGGAGAGAAGAATGAGATTAAGATGTACTTGTTGAATAAGATGGGCAATTATTGTAGTAGGTATAATCTTTATCCCTGTCCTCAAGGTGAAGATTCAGAAGAAGAATAATCTTCAAGTATTAAATATTCTCACGCTCTATATTCTCTAAAAATAAAATATTACCAAACAAAATAATTTTTCAATTTATTACGCCGGGGACGGGATTTGAACCCGCGCAGGGATTACCCCTACTGGCTTTCTAGTAGGCTCTCAAGGCCAGCCCCTTAGTCCACTCGGGCACCCCGGCAAATTCTGTATTAGTCGTAATAGTATAATAATTTAACCTTTATCAGGCTATCTTCTTATCATGATTATAGAATATCCTTTTTGGTTCTTTATTATCTGTATGTTGGAGAAATATTTTCCGAATATCTTTATCACGTTATTCTCTCCTTTATATACTACTAATTCTATATATCCATCTTCAAGTTTTTCGTTACTTTGTTCGGCTAGTTTTTCTAGGAAATCTACTCCTTTAGACAATGGGGGATTTGAGAATATTGCATTAACTTTTTCTGGAAGATTATCTAGAACGTCACTTTTTAGTACTGTTATTATATTATTCAAATTATATCTTTCTACATTATATTTAGCCGTTTTTACTGCTATTGGGTTTATATCTAGCATGTATATTTTTAGGTTATTGTTTTTTAACGCTATATAAATGCCTATTGGTCCATAGCCACAGCCTACGTCGGCTACTTTACCTTTTTCTGGAATAGTTAAATTTTCTAGTAATATCCTTGTTCCTGTATCTAGTTTTCTTTTAGAGAATAAGCTAGTATGACTTACTAAGCTTAATGGTATGCCATTTACTACTTCATTGACTATAAAATAGCTCATTTCCAGCTTCTTGGGTATAAATCTTTTTGTATTAAAACTCTTTTTGGTTTTATTGCTTCTCCTTTTTCAAGACTAGATAGGTTTTTCGAATCTACTAAGGCTATACCTACCGCTACAGCTTCTCCCTTTAGCGTTAGTATACCTACTAAATCGCCTTTTTTAAAGTTTTGAAATGCCACTATTCCAGGTATCATTACTGATGCCCCATATGCTATAGCGTCAACAGCATTATCGTCTATTACTATTTTAGGAATTCCGCAAAATGCCATTTCCATTGGTATAAGTATTTTTCTTAAATCTTCTTCATCTTTACAGCTTTTCCACATGTATAATGCTTCCGAGACCTCTTGAAGCGTAACTAGATTTTTTTCTGTGAATATTCCTGATCTAATTCTTCTAAGTTCTCTCATATGCGCTCCACAACCTAGTAATATTCCTGCGTCGTGGCAGATTTTTCTCATATATGTTCCTGGCTCTGAAGATATTCTGAGTAGAGCCATTCTATTATAAGTTTCCAAGAGTTCTATTTCATTTACTGTTCTAAACCTTAATCTTCTTTTTACTGAAGATCTTACTGGGGGCCTTTGGTATATTTTTCCTTTAAATTTCTCTATAATGCTTTTTAAAAGATCTTTTTCAATATCACAATGAACTTGCATTACACATATGTATTCTTTTCCTGCTTCTGTAACATAATTCATAATTTTTGTAGCGTTCTCTAGACCTATAGGTAATACTCCGGTTACTTTGGGATAGCCCCGCCTTTTAAGGCTCTAGGGTCCCTCCATGACCTACTTTGTTAATGTTAAACATTTTTTTAACCCAGAATGCTACTTCATGGCTTGTAGGTCCGGGCGGTTTATCTAGGTTGATTATCGAGTTTTTTATTAATAAGTTGATATCTCTTTTATCTGGGTAAACGCCATATTTGTCTGATGTGGTTTCCTCTTTTTTTATTTCCCAAGAATTATTATAAGAACAAAATTCATCTATCTTATAAATAAAATTATAAAAATTCATTTAAATCACTGGTATTTTTATCTTTATTTTTTCTTTAACGAAGTCTGTTAGACCTGCCTCTTGAAGCTTTTTCTCTATTTCTTCGTCAGTTGCGCCTTTTTGTATATCTATCTTTTTATCTGTTGGTTCTAGATGGGCTATATTTAATCTTCTTCTTTTTATTCCTGAGACTTTCTTAGGTCCTGTAACTAAAACGAAGTTATCGTCTATTATATCTACTATTACACATTTACTTCCTGCTTCTCTACCTCTTGTTTTTACACATATTCTTCCTATTTCGATGACTGGCATTAATAACTACCTAAAAATCAAATTCTTGTCTATAATTTAAACTTACTGCCAGTATTTTCTATTTTTTAAGAACTTTTTCTCTACATTAAAGAGATTTTGGTAAAAAGACTCTTCTCCTTCACTAAGTTTACTTAGTGCTTTTCCTAGATTTGTAGAACCTACTCCTCTTGCAGATAGCGCTATTAATGCGTATTTTTTATACTGAGAGAAAAGAGATGCTATTATTTTTAGTTCTTTAAGCTTTTTCATTTCTGTTTTAGATAATTTTTTACCTCTAATATTTTTATTAATAATATCTATTGAATCTCTATCGTCTGGAAACGTTGCTGTAAGAAATACTGATTGGCATTTTTCACATTTCTCAGGGGAATACTCTATTGATACTTTTTTATTCCATCCGCATACCATACACAGAACTCTTACTTCTTTTGATAGTAATCTTCTCTTGAATACCTCTAGCATTACGGGTGCTTCTTCACTCTCTGTAATTAACAATCTGTCCAAAAATTCTTTAGCTAATGGAGAAGGAGAGGGAACTTCTACAATTTTCCAAGTATATTTTTTAATTTCTGTTAATACTGAAAGATCATGATTTTTAATCAACATTTCTCTTGCGGCTTCTTCGCCTACAATTGTATCTGAGAATTGTCTCAAAATTGCAGAGCTTATTATCTCTTTTGAATTAGAATCTATATTTCCAAATCTTTCTGCCTCTATGTATAACTTCCATTTAAATTGAGGAGATTCTTTTATAGCATCTATAACTATATTTCTTGCGTCGATCTGGCTTAGCTTATTAACGTAAGTTATTGTTTCTTCTATGTCTTTTTTTGAAATAGGCAATACTGATGCTATTACTATATTGTAGGGATCATTTCTAAAAGATGTCCTTATACCCTTGATTTTATTTAGGTAAAATGATAAAATCGATCCTAATGTATTATTTCCTTTACTTCCAAATGGGCTATGTACTACAATTAGTTCTCCATTTATGATCTCTACTAGGATATCATTATTAGATAATTCTGGATATCCTCTTTTTTTATATTCCTGAATTATATCATTTATTTCATCGAATTCATAATTTTTACCTTTTATTGCGTCTATTAGATAACTGTAAACCCTTTCTGAAACTTCTTTTTCTACTGGTATAGATTCTCCGAACCAGCTTGGTAATATTCCTCTTTTTAATTCCGCTCTATCCACAAATATTTTCCCATCTTCTATTGATACTACTTTCCATAGTTTTCCACCTAAGACAAATATGCTCTCTTCGTCTATCATAGCTACAAAATCTTCATCTAGTTTTCCAAGTTCTAGATTGTTTGCCATGTTTATAACTGAGTAACTTCTTATTGAATCTGGAATCATATTAGTGCCATAATAGTATTTCCATGCTCTATAAGAAGGCAAAAGCTGATTATCTTTTTCTTTGAGTATTCTAGAAGATTTTAAGAGCTGTACGACATTTTCTAACTCATCTTTGCTTAAATCTCTAAAATAAACACTATTTTTTAATATATCTAAAATATCTTCTTTATTTCTTACTCCTTCTAAAACCATTCCAGTTATTTCGTGAGCTATAACATCTAGTGCATTAAGTTCTATGTAGGGTTGTTCCAAATACCCCTCACGGGATAATTCTATAATGGATTTGCACTCAAAAATGTCATAAATATAGTTACTTGGTATAACTATTCCTTTAGATACTTTATTTAATGAATGACCACTTCTTCCTATTCTTTGTAATAATCTTGTAACTTCTTTAGGGGACATGTATTGTACTACTAAATTTATATTTCCTATATCTATTCCAAGTTCTAAACTTGAAGTAGCTATTATTGCGTCTAAATTTCCTTGTTTGAAATTGTTTTCTATGTTTATTCTTATATCTTTAGATAGAGATCCATGATGAGTAGCTACTTTTAGATTGTATAATGCTTGTAATTCGCTTGCTAGGAATTCTGCAGTTTCTCTTGTATTAGTGAAAATTATAATTGGTTTGTACGTTTCTATTATTTGCTTAAGCTTTTCGAGTCTAGATATTACATATGGATCCAGATTTAATTCAATAGCTTTTTTTGGAAAATCGTTTATATCTGGAATAATTAGATCAATATCGTACTCCTTTTTTAGATCAACCTTGGCTACTTCAACTTCTGCGTCACTTAAATATTTTTTAGCTAATTCTATATTTCCTATAGTTGCCGATAAACCAATCATTTGAATTTTATTTTTATTAAATTTTTTTAATCTAGAGATAACTACAGATAACTCGTATCCTCTTTTTTCGTCTAACATTTCTTGTAGTTCATCAATTATTATCCATTTAAGATTTGAAAGTAAATCTCTATATTTTTGATTTATTATTAGATACTGTAAACTTTCTGGTGTTGTTATAAGTAGGTCTGGAGGAGATTTCAGTATTTCCTTTCTTTTTCTTTCTGAGGTATCTCCATGTCTAGTTCCGATGGTTATACCCAGGGCATTTCCTAGATTTTTTAATCTTAGTTCTAAATCTCTGTTGAGTGCCTTTAAAGGTGTTATGTATAGTAGTGATATTTTTTCTGGTCTACTATTCCATATTTTGTAAAATAAAGGTATTATAGCAGCTTCGGTCTTACCTGATCCAGTAGGGGCTATAATTAGTGTATGTTTCCCAGAAATGATTTTAGGTATGGCTATACGCTGTATAGGAGTCAGTTTAGTATATCCTAAACTATACAATACTTTTCCGAAATCAGCTGCTGTGAGCATAAAGATATTTTAATTATAATTTTCACCGTTATAAAAGAATATGCAAGACTTCAGGCATGTTTTTATTATATTGCTTTCTATTGCAGAAGCTGTTCTATTATCTGTATATTTTAAATCAGACGTTATAACACTAGTAATAGAGAGAGACTTATTTATTTTGATAATAATATTTGTAAATTCAATATTGATATATCTACTTTTTTCGTCAATTGTTATGTCGATAGTATATTATTTCTCATTATATATTATCTTTATATTCATAAATATTAATTTATTATCTATCACATATTTTCTTTCCTATATTATTGGTGTTTCTTTTGCGTTATTTGGGTATTTCTTCATTAATAGATCGTTTAATGATAATTTTATTTTAAATCTAAGAAATTTCAAACCGCGTATTAATACATTTTCTATAATATTATCAGTTATTTTTGTTATTATTGTATCGCTTTTTGTTAAAAACCCACTAATTTTGATAGGATCTATATTAAATCTTCTAATATTGTCGATAAGTGGCGAGATAGTCTTATCGCCTTTAACTTTAGCTAGTTGGCTAGCAACTCCTTATTTGTTATCACAATTAGGTGAGATAAGAGTAAATAAAGGTTTATGCATAGGTAAGATTAATGGTATTTTAAGAAGATCTACGTTTGAATTAGGCAGAGTTAAAACAAATGCTAAATACAAATGGGCAAACATAAAGTCTGATTTTTGTATTGATCTAGATAATAGTAAGAACTATAATATGATTATCTTGGGTACAAGTGGATCTGGAAAATCTTCATTAGCAAAGACAATTGTTTCTAAACTTAATGTTAGTTATCTAATATTTGATATTCATGGCGAGTATTTTACTGAAGCAAAAAGAATAGATGCGTCTTTAATTTCTGTAAATCCGTTATCTCTATTTGGGCAATCTCCTAGGCAAAGAGCATTAGAAGTAGCATATATGTTAAAATCTATATTTAATCTTGGTAACCTTCAAGTAATAGATCTTTTTAACATTATTTTTGAAACATATGAGGAAAAAGGTATTTATGAAGAAGACAGCAGTTCTTGGAATAATACACCTCCTAATTTTAGAGATGTGATTTTATTGTTAGAAAGAAAAAAGAGGTATATAAATAACTCTACTGAGCTAAATAAAATACAATCGCTCGAGCCATATTTAAATTTCGTTTCTAATAGTATGTTTAATACAAATAGTATAAACTATAATGACATATTTGAAGATAATTACATTTTAGATTTATCAAAAATTACTATCCCAGAAATTAAATATATAGTAATAGAGACTATTTTGAGATCTTTAACGTCGTTTATGTATTCTACTGGAACTTCGAAATTAAGAAAGATGATAGTTATTGATGAGGCTCCATTTATTCTCTCTAAGGAAAGCGGACAGTTACTTGTGGAAAGATTGTTTGCTGAAGGAAGAAAATTTGGGATAGGATTTATTCTTATTTCTCAAACATCGGAATACGTTAAAAAATTGATATCAAACTCAGCATATTTATTTGCTCTTAATTTAGTAGAACCTGCTGATCTAGATTATGTATCAAAAATTATTAGCGGACCAGATCAAGATATATATAAATCTATCTATGACAGTTTACATAAGTTAGATAGAGGATTGATTATAACAAGAAATATATTGCAGGATGAAATATTTTTGGTTCGCATACAACAATAGGTGAAAATTATGTCAGATGAGTATAATAATGGAGAAGAGAATGAGGAGACAACTAGCGAGGAAAAAGAGCCAAGAGAAGAAGATTCTGAATTTCCTGCAGTATCTTTACAAGATATAGAGCTTCTTATGAAGAATACTGAAGTATGGTATGAATTACTTAATGGTAAAATATCATTGGACGACGCAAAAAAGCTTTTTGAACAGAATATTTCTTCTATGCCTTCTCAATCTGAAGGTAAAAAAGCTAAGAGAAAAGCTCCAGCAAAAAAGGTTAAAAAGGAAAAGGTAAAAAAGTGAATTAAATGTTTAAAGCAATTTATCCAAGTTCTAAGGATTTTTATTATTTGATTAATGCAATGAGTAAACTTTCTGATTCTATAATACTCAATTTTACTCAAGAAGGAATAATATCTAGATATTTAACCGATGATAAAGTACTTATGGGAGTTCTTAATATTCCAAAGGATAGTTTAGAAGAATATAGCATAGAAAAAGAGGTTTCTGTAAAACTTGACTTAACTAATATGAAGAAGATTTTAGGAAAAGCTAGATCTAGTAAGTCTAGACTAGAAATCACAGAGACTGATGCAGGAATTAAAATAGTTATAGTTGATGACAAAAGTGGAACTAGGAGTAATATTTATGTTAAAGGTGAAAAAGGCGAAATTCAGAACTTGAAAGAACCTAGCGTCTCTCTTACAGTTTCGGCTGCATTTTCTGGAGATATACTAAAAACTATAATAGATGACGCTGAGGAAATTTCGGAAGAAGCAGAATTTAGTGCAGAAGATGATTATATAAAAATTTATGTAGAAGAATCTGGTAAAACATATACTGCTTTTTTGAAAAATAGTAAACCTTTATCTAGTTTAGAAATAGAAAAACCATCTAAATCAATATATAGCTTAGAGGTATTAAAAACTGTAGCCTCTGCTGCCAATTTTTCAAGTAGCTTAAAGCTTAATTTCGGTACTAATTTGCCTATGAAAATTGAGGCATCTGGAGAAAAAGGTGCGTCCTTATTTTTCTGGGTAGCCCCTAGAATGTAAATCTAGAATATAAGATATTATATCCTCTTTTTATAATAGCTTGATAAAGATTATGGGATCTAAAAATTCCAGATCTTTCTCCTTCTATTATGATAAATCTTGCCGGTAATCCTTCATTTATATAATTTTTAAACAATATTCTCGAAATATTTGTAGTAGCTGCTTTAAGAATTTCCTTAGAATAGTTACTTAGAGGTTTTCTTATTCTAGTTATTAATAATGCTAATTCCATGTCTTTCCAAATATTCGGATCTATCCATGCACCGTTGTCAGTTCCTATAAGTAAATTAACTTTACTATCTATCATTTTATCTATTCTAGGTATCCCGTTAGAAAACCATAGATTACTTCTTGGACATGTTACTAAACTAATATTTCTATCTTTTAGTTCTAAGAAATCTTCTTCAAAAAGATGCGTACCATGGATAATAATTTTAGGTCTTATTACTTTCAAGATATATCCAAGGTCGTTTTGTAGGCCTTGTTTTAGAGTTTCTGAAATATGTATTGCTATAATTTTATCATGAAAAATATTGTTAATTTTAATTAAATCTGCTTTATTATATGTAGTTGAGCTTGATATCCCATATCCGTCAGAAAGTTCAAAAAGAGTTTTTAATCTTATCTTGCTTATTTTTTTATCTAGTCTGGATAATATAATATAATTTAATTCATTCGCCAATTCGTCTTTTATCTCTTTTGCTAGTTTGGCTCCAAATATATCCTGTTCTCTAAAATCCATAATAGTAAAGATACCAAATTTTTTTGAGTACTCAAGAAAATCTTTTATATATCTTTTAATATCTATAAATTTCAATTTATTAAAGAATTTATATTTTATACTTTTAGGATCACTAACTAAGTCTCCTATAGGTTTATCTATACCTATTTCAGGAAATGAAAAATCTCCAGCATGTACATGCGCATTTACAAGTGTCGGTATTAATATAGCATTTCTATAATCTTTCCCTTTAGAGTCAAAACCATTACCTATATGTACTATTTTATTATCTGAGATTTCTATATTTACATTTCTTTTTACTTGCAAATTTTTGCCTATTAATACGTAACCTAAATTGAATATTTCGGAACTATTCTCCATTTACAGTTCCTCAATTCTCGTATTTTCTCTAAAGCTTCAGTAGAATTCTTAATTGATATTCTAGCATTAGAACCTATTCCTATACCTACTTTTATGTCTTTCATATCTTCTACAATATTTAATATATTTTTGACATTGTTTTTATCGGTAAATGCTAATATGTTATCTCCTCCCAAATATTGTGAGATACCGCCTAACTCATATATTTTTTCGCTTAATATGCTATATAACTTATTTATATCTATGAATGCTTTATAAAACGAAATATCAGTAGATAACTTAGTAAAATTATCTATATCGAAATGACATGAGACTATTTGCTCATTATCATATTCGCCTATTCCAATATTTTCTGGTTCAGTATTTTTGATACATTCTGCAGCATTTTGTTGAGCTTCTATAAATGTGCGTCCATAACCTACGCATGCTCTAGGTCTTACTGGAGATAAACGTTTTATTTCATTAAATATGAACTTTATATGCGAATTTCTTATACCATCCACAAGAATTATAAAAAAATCATATCTTAATGGTAGTAGAAAAGCTCCAAGTTCTGCAGACAAAGTATTTATTTTATAAGCTAAGCTATGTTGCTCGTTTTGAATAATCCATTCTCTATCTAGTCCTAGACTTTCTGTCCAGTCTTTATATTTGTAAAGTTCTACAGCAAGAATTTTCACTCTATTATCACCGTGGATTCCGACGATATCATCTCCATTTTTTTCATTCTTTTTGCCATTTTTACTGAAGCTTCTACTGCTCTAGTTGAATATTCCTCTATTCTTTCTACAGCTTGTTCATGAGATACTCCTGGGCCTATTATACCTAATCCTATAGGCTTCTCATATTCTAGTTCTAAATCAGATATTAGCCTAGCTACTTGATTAGCTATTAACTCATCATGTTTTGTTTCTCCTTTAATTATTGCACCTAAGGCTACTACGCAGTCTATATAATCTTTTTTTAGCAATTGTTTTATTGCCAACGGTATTTCATAAGATCCAGGTACTTTAAGTATAACTTGAACTTTAGCTCCTAGAAATTCCGCATGAGAAATAGCTCTTTGTAGCATTAAATATGTTATATCATAGTTAAATTCTGCAATAACTATACCTACTCTAATCGATTGGACCTGCATCTTTATATCCCTGCCTCAAACCTTTTCCTGCAAAAGGAGTAAGCGAATTTTCTCCATCTCTTATTAACTTAACAAGATTTTTAGAGTGCTTAACTACCCTATCTATAGCTATTTCTTTCAACTTATCTATATCATCAGCCTCGTCCTCATGAATAGTTACATCTATAATATGTTTTGATGTTAATATCTGAACAGTTATTAGACCTATACTAGCAGCAAGATAGCTATATTTATCTAACATTGTCTTGCCAACCCAACCTAATGTTATAACACCATCGCATCCTTTCTCAATTAGCTTTTTAGCGGCTACTGGCGTATCTTTTATCCCAGGTACAGTATATCTTATAACTTCTGAGTCAAGGTCTTCTTTCTTTATTGTCTTTATTGCTATATTACCCATATCTATTCTAGAGAAAGTAGTATCTACTATTCCGTATTTTCTCATGCTATAACCTCATTTAATATTTCTTTACCTTCTATGAATAACAATCCGTTGTTTTTAGCAAATAGTAATGCTTTATTCTTCTTTAGACTAACTTTTTCGTCAAGCATTTCAGCAAAAGCTACGCTCTTTTCTAATCCTAAAAATGACATAAGCGTAGTAGATAGTTCTGTATGTCCTCTCCTTTTTGTTATATCTCTACTTATTAGAAAAGGTACATGACCAGGAGCATAGAAATAGGTATAAAAGTTCTCTTTAGCTTCTAGAGGATTCTCATTAATAGTTATTATTACTTTGTGTAATTCTTGAATAGTTTTAGCTCTATCGTAATCAGATATTCCAGTAGTAGTATTTACATGGTTAACCCATATAGAAAAAGCAGGTTCGTCTTTATATGATGGTATCTTCACTAATTTTTTATAAATTGTGTTATCTCTTAGTATATCTGTCTGAAATCTTAATCCTAAAATGTTGGCTTCTTTACTTCCAGTTGCGTAGCATATTAAACCTCCAGCACTTGTTCTAAGTGTATATATAGATTTCCAATTTATTGCACCAGCATAGAAAATCATATCAGTTTCTTCTTCTCTTCCATCAAAATCATAAATTAATATTGGAAGTCCAGATTCTAAATTTTTCCTTATTATTTCTTTGCTTATCATTAAGTAAATGATATGATAATAGTATATAAGCGTATTTACTTATTGTGTTTTCTATACCTTAATAGTAATGTACTGATAACCGATATTATTACTATAATAGCATACGGATAATAACTAGTTGTAGATATTTTATCTGAACTTTTTATATTAATAGTAGAATTCGGTATTGTAATCGACGAATTATATATCAATCTCACATTTATTAGAATTATAGCTATTTCCCTTGTGATATTATATATTATAATACGATACGAATTATTTGAATTAAAATTTAAATATAAAATATTATAAATTGCAGTGTTATTGATATAATATTTCTCTATATATAGATTAGAATCACTAACAAGAGTGTAATTATTTAATATTGACAATTGAATACCATTTATTGATTTATTAATTGAGATAGAGATATTATGTAAATATATTACTGTAATATTTATTTTATCAAAACAGTCAGTAGTTTGTTCAATAGTAAAAACGTAGTTATTAGACATGGAGTTGGTTACTATAGTGGAAACTAGTATTAGAGGTAAGAGTAATGATAGCATTAAAAACGTTACTTTATACATGCTTAATAATATAAATATGTGATTTTATAAGTAAGATAGTAATGTCTTCAGTAACACCAAATCCGTATAGTTGGAAATATGTGCTATTAAGCCAAGTTTATCTAATTGTAATCTCCGTAGTGTTAACATATTATCCGCAGTATTTCATAGAAGCTATAGTAACGTACTTTATCGTGATGATGGGTGTCATGTTTTACAGTATGTCAAAATCTAATCCTATGTTTAGAGACAGGAAACTGCTTTATGAAATAAATAATTCAAGGCTATTGTATGAGGAAAAAAATGCTTCAGAACTAATTAACAAGGATAAGGAATATACGGAGGAATATACTAAGTACGCTAAAAAAAGCTTTAGTATGTTAGGCATCTATTTAGTTTACATGATCGTATTATATTTTCTCTATACATATATTTCTAAAATAGCAATTTCCCAAGCAAGTTCGTTTGACAGATTATTAGTCTACTTAATATATTTTGAAGTCATTTATCTATTTGCGTTTTTTGTATTCAGGAAAATAGTGAAACCTGCAATGTTAAATATAATGGCACCATTTTCATATAAAATTACAGAAAAAGGCATAGTAGGTTCTGGTGGGATGTCTACATTTCTTCATGCTCGACATTTATTAGATGCCAACATTTCAGTGAACAGGGAAAAACATTATGTGGAAATAGATTCTGCTCAAGCCAAGTTACCATATAAGCTTAGGCTTTACTCTTCTGACGTTGATAAAGTTCTAGATTATATAGAGAGAATAAAAAGAATAGAACTTAGAAGACAGTCCTCTTCTCAACAGTAGAAAAATGTAAATGCGAGTATAAAGCGATAGTGTTATAATTATTTACTCCGTCTTTTTTATCTATAATTCCTTTGCCTTGATTATTTTCGAATAGAAAACTTTTTTCTCCAACTCTAATAGGCTGTGAGATATGAAATTCATGACCTCTTATTATGTCATTTTTATTTGCTATAAATGAGTCTCTTATTGCCCTTAGTTGAGTGTATCCAAGAGTTAATTTACCAGAAGTATTTATATCAATATCAAATATACCTATCATTTTGTATTTTCTATCGTTTTGTATGAGATTTTTTGATAAATACATTAAGCCACCACATTCTCCTAGTATAGGAGTTCCTTTTTCTGCCTCCTTTTTTAACCAGTTAGTTGTTATGGAAGATTCTAGTTCGTTTAAGTATAATTCTGGATATCCTCCTCCAAGATATATAAAATCAATATTCTCAATTTTTTCGTTATTTAGAGGACTAAAGAATTTAATATTATACATAGTATTTATTCTATCAATATTTTCTTGATAGTAAAAATTAAACGCCGCGTCATAAGCAATTGCTGCAATTTTCTTTCTGTAATTACTCGTATATTCATTATAATTACAATCTAATTCATTTGCATCGTTAGCTATTTGTAATAGAGCGTCTAAGTCAATATAATCTTGAATTAATTTAGATATATTATTAATTACTTTTTCTGCTTCTTTATAGCTCTCTATTGTGAAAAGACCTAGGTGTCTTGATGGTATTTCTAAATCTTTTGAATATGGTATATATCCTAAAACTTTTACTCCATCAATGGAGTTTTTACAGTATGAAAAATGTGTAGGAGAAGCTACTTTATTTAATATTACTCCTTTTATATTGGCATTTTTATATTCAATTAGTCCTTTAATTATAGCTCCTACAGTACTACTTAAATTATAGCAGTTAATTACTAGAATAATAGGGCTTTTTGTTACTTTAGATAGCTCGTATGTACTATATTCTGTATTTATGCCATCGTATAATCCCATTACTCCTTCTATGATGGAGATATCAAAGTTTTTTGAATATTTACATAAACTTCTTATCACATTGTCTTTTCCCATTATAAATAGATCTAAATTAATAGATGGAAAAGTAGTAGCTAATTTATGATATCCAATATCTATAAAATCTGGTCCAGCTTTAAATCCTCTTACCTTTAATTTTTTACTTAAAGCTTTCATTAATCCTGCAGAAACTAATGTTTTTCCTGAATCACTTCTATCAGACGCTATAATTATTCTAGGAGAATGCATTTCAATATTATTGATCTAGTCTTCTTAACTAATCTTTCTTTTATAGGACTACAAAAAAGATATATAATCTTTATAGTAGTTGCTAATAATGAAAGTCTCTTATGATGACGTGAGATACTTTAAAGCAATAATAGAAGCATTATCTAGACTTGTAGACGAGGCATCTTTTAAAATTAAACCAGATGGTATAGAGTTAGAAGCTATTGACAGGGCTCATATATCTTTAATTAAGATAAATTTACCAAAGGATGAATTCAAGGAGTATGATGTGCAGGAAGATATGAACTTTGGATTTAGTACACAGTACCTTTTAAAAGTACTTTCTACTTCAAAAAGGAAGGAAGAATTAGAAATAGAATCTCAAGACGTTTCTACGATAATAATTAGAATCAATGGTGAGTATCCTAGGGTATTTGAACTAAGAAATATGGAAGTCTCTCCACCAGAATTACCAGAGCTAAAAATAGAATTTGATGTTAAAGCTACATTAAAATCTGAGGCTTTTAGGAAGGCTGTAAGTGAGATTGCTACAGTAAGTGATGTTGTAGATATAATTGCGGACGAAAATGGGATTAAGGTTAAAAGTAAAGGAGAAGCTGAAGCTGAAGTAGAATTAAGTAAAGATTCTGGCAGTATACAAGATATTGAAATCTCCAAACCTATAGAATCAAGCTATTCTACAGACTATTTAAATGATATTTTAGTTCTTACTAAACTTTCAGGAAATACAAAAATGTCTTTTGCAGAACAGAAACCTTTACAGTTAGAGTTTAATACAGAATCTGGTGGTAGTGTAATATATCTATTAGCTCCTCAATTGGGGTGATAAAATTTAGAATTTCAATAGTAGGAAGTTATCCTAAGCCTATATCTTTAGGAAAAGTAATATCTAGATTTAGGTCTAATAAAATACCTAAAGAAAGATACGAGGATTATTTAAAAAAAGAGACATCTAAGTTTTTTCAGCTTGTTGGTTCTATTGGTGCTGAGTATACTACTGATGGAATGTTTAGGTGGGACGACATTGTTGATATAACATTTTCATATTTAACTGGCGCTGAAAAAGGGGATTTAATGAGATTTTATGATAACAATTTCTACTATCGTAGGCCTATAATTAAATCTAAATTAACATCAAATATGGAATATATTAATTATTTATCAATATCAAAAAATATATTAGTTGAATCAAAAATAAATACTAAACTTAAGGGAGTGTTCTTAGGTCCTTTAAGTTATTTGCGCTTTTCAGAAAATAATTATTATAAGAACGATGACGAATTATTAAGCGATTATGCAAGGGAGACTAACAAGGTAATTAGAGAAGCTCAGAATATTGTAGATGCTATAGAAGTTCATGAACCTGCTATTTTTGACAAAGGAATTAAGAAAGATTTGCTAGATCGTATTCCAAAAATATATGACGAATTATTAGAGAGTATTAAGATACAAAAGCATCTAATAACATATTTTGATATAAATACAAAAAGGTTAGATATTCTCTTTAATTTACCTGTTGATGTAATAGGCCTTGATATAATAGAAAACAAAAACAAAGTCGGAAATATATATAGAAACTTTAAGGATAAAAATGTATTTTTAGGCGTATTGAATACTAGAAATACAAAGCTCGAAAGACCCAGTAGCATAATTAGATTTGTCAGAAATGCGTATAATAAAGGGGCAAAAGATGTCCTTATTGGAAACGCAAGTTTAATGGATTTTATTCCAGAAATTATAGCAAAAAGGAAAATAAAATTATTAGGTAAGGTGAGGTCGACATATTATGGCTGAATTACCCATATTACCTACAACTGTTATAGGGAGTTATCCGAGACCTAAATGGTTAAGAGAAGCTATAAGACTAAATAAAGCAGGTAAATTAAGTGACGAAGAACTTACTGAAGCGTTCAATGATGCCGCTCTTTCAGTTCTTCATGACCATTATGTAGCAGGAATTGATGTACCAACTGATGGCGAAGTAAAGAGAGACGAGATGGTAGAGTACTTTGCAGAAAGATTAAAAGGGTTCAGATTTTATGGACCGGTTAGAGTTTGGGGTACAGCTTATTATGTAAAGCCTGCAGTAGTTTCTAAAATAGAATATCTAAGGCCTTTATTAGTTGATGAGTTTCTCTATACTAAATCAATTTCATATACCGACAATTTCAAAATAACAATAACCGGTCCCTATACTCTTGCATATTGGTCTTATAATGAATTTTATAGGACTAGAAAGGATTTAGTGTTTGATCTAGCTAAGGTCATTAATCAAGAATTACATAATCTAGTAAACGTTGGGGCAAAGATAATCCAGATAGATGAGCCAGCTATACATTCTACCAAAGAAGATATTGACTGGGCTATAGAAGCTGTTAATGAGTCACTAAAAGGTATTGATGCAAAATTAGTTATGCATATATGTTATGGCGATTATAGAATAATTGCTCCTTATTTAAACGAGTTTAATGTAGATCAAATAAATTTTGCCTTAAAAATATATGATTATAAATATTTGGATTTATTTAAGAAATACGATTATAATAAAGAAATAGGCGTAGGAGTTATCGATGTACATAACAGAAGAATTGAAAGTCCTGAAGAGGTAAAAAAAGATATACTGAGTGTAATAAATTACTTTGAACCGAATAAAATCTGGATTAATCCTGATTGTGGACTAAAATTATTACCTAGAAGTATAGCTTTTCAAAAAATGGTTTCAATGGTGAAAGGAACGCAAATGGTTAGGGAAGAACTTAAAAAGAAGGGATATACAGATACTATAAGTTTAAGGTGATTTTATGAATAAGAAACGTGCAAGGGGTAAATCTCACTCTACTAGGCCAGCTAGAGCTGGAGCACCTAAGTGGGTTAGATTTACTAGAGAAGAAGTAGAAATGCTTATTGAAGAGCTATACAAAAGAGGTTATTCTGCGAGCATGATTGGCGTAATATTAAGGGATCAGTATGGTATACCATTAGCAAAACAGATAACTGGTAAGAAAATAACTAAAACATTAGAAGAAAAAAATCTTGCACCTAAGATCCCTGAAGATTTATTTAATTTGATACGAAAAGCAGTAAATGTAAGGAGGCACTTAACTGAATATCCTGCCGATAAATTCTCTAAAAAAGGTTTAGAGGAAATAGAATCTAAAATAAGAAGATTAGTATACTATTATAAACAAACTGGTAAGTTACCATCTAATTGGGCATATGATCCAGCAACTGCAGAACTTTTAGTAACATCTTCGTCTTAGTTACATCCAACTTTTTTTAATTTCCCCTCTAGGGCTAGTTTGTAAGCTACTCTTGTTAAATGGTCAGCTTTTTTGTTCATTTCTCTAGGAATCCATTTTATCTCTATTCTTTTAAATGTTTTAATAACTTGATTTATCTGATCAAATAGTTTTACTAATCTATGCGATTTTATCTTATATATACCGTTTAGCTGATTTATCACTAATTGGCTATCTCCATATATTAATACTTCTTCGATTTTTAGTTCCCTAAGCTTAGTTAAAAGACATAGTAATCCTGTATACTCTGCAACGTTATTTGTGGCATCACTACTCCATGGTTCAGCAGCTAATCCAAAACCTTCAATATTATTATGATCAGTTTTTATATAATACCCATATGTAGCTATTCCGCCTGGATTTTTTGGTTCACACAATCCATCAAAATATCCTTCAATCAATTTTGCTCAACATTTGATACTTCTTCAATTCTTTCCTTAAGTATTTCTGCTACTCTATTGTCTATTCCTATAGGTTTAGCTATAATTATTTTTATTTTCTTATTTTTAGTTTGTATAAATCCGTTTTCGTCTACTCCTAATAATTTTGGAATGTCTCGTAAAAAATGTCTACCTGCAGCAAAAAGTAAAGGAACAGCTATTATTTCGTCTACTCCTTTATTTGCAAGATTTTCTGCACTTTCTCTTAATGTAGGTTGATTAAACTCTATAAATCCATATTCTACGTTATCAAAATATTTTAATAATAAGTCTTTATATTTTGTAGCAACGTCTGTCCATTCTTCTACTCTACTTCCATGTAAAACTAATAATACGCCTATCATAAGGTGTTTAATTAACTGCGAGTTTATATACTTGTGCTAACATTAGCATTTTGAGGTAGTTACAATTGCCAGATTTTAAGGTCGTTGTATCAGATCCAGAAGTAAAAAATGTAAAACAATTAAAGGTTAAGGTAAAGGCAGTAGATTCCATCCCGTCTATGGAAGGAGAGAAAGAAAACAGAACTTTACCTATGGCTAAATTAAGTTCAAAGCTAAAAGAGCAATTAGGATTAGAAAGCTTACTTACTTTGCAAGTTATAAAGCAAGAAGGAGATAAGAAGAATAAAATAAAAGTTCACTTTACTGTGCAAGTAGACGATTCCGCAGGCGATTATGTTCTAATAAGCAAATCCGCAGCCGAAAAATTTGGAAGCGAGGAATTTGAGGCTACGGCTTATAGAACTAAAGCTTTTCAGATCAATATAGATCAAAATAAGATAAACTTATTAGGTCTTAAACTAGGAGATACATTTACAATAAACATCAACGGTATTAATTTTAAGTTAAAAATAACTGGAGGTTCAGATAACACAGGATTTGCCATGAGAGCAGATGTATTAGGTGCAGCTAAAAGAAAGATATTTTTAGCAGGACCTCCAGGCTATAAACCATTAGAAGATGGAGAAAGAAGAAGAAAGATCGTTAGGGGTAATATGATAAGTAACGAGATAGTTCAGATTAATTCTATGATTATAAGGTGATTTTTTGCCCTGGCCAAAGGTTCAGCCTGACGTGAACATAGGTGTAGTAGGTCATGTAGATCATGGTAAGACAACTTTGGTTCAAGCTCTTACTGGTATTTGGACCTCAAAACATTCTGAAGAATTAAAAAGAGGTATGACAATTAAGCTTGGATATGCAGAGGCTAGTTTTGGGTATTGTAAGTCATGTAAAACGCCAGATGCCTATGTAAATGAAGAGTCTTGTAAACAATGCGGTAGTGATGAAGATCCTGAATTTATAAGACGAGTATCATTTCTAGACGCTCCAGGTCATGAAATTCTAATGGCTACTATGTTATCTGGAACGGCAATATTAGACGGTGCAATACTAGTTGTTGCTGCAAATGAACCATTTCCACAACCTCAAACGAGGGAGCATTTTGTTGCATTAGGAATTGTTGGAATTAAAAACTTAATTATAGTCCAAAATAAAATTGATGTAGTTAGTAAGGATCAAGCTATAGAACAATATAGGCAAATAAAAGATTTCATAAAAGGCACTTGGGCAGAGGGATCTCCTGTAGTTCCAGTAAGTGCGTTGCATAAAATAAACATAGACGCTCTAATAGAGGCATTAATAACTCACATAAAAGCTCCTCAAAGAGATCTTACTAAGACACCTATTATGCTCACTGTAAGAAGCTTTGATATAAATAAACCAGGTACCTTGTATAGTGAACTTAAAGGTGGAATTATAGGCGGGAGTATTGTACAAGGAGTATTTAAAATAGACGAGGAAATAAAAATATTACCAGGATTAAGAGTTGAAAACAAGGGGAAAGTATCGTATGAGCCCTTATACACTAAGATAGCATCATTAAGATTTGGAGATTTAGAAGTTAAAGAAGCTAGACCAGGAGGATTAGTAGCAGTAGGAACATACTTAGATCCGTCTATAACTAAAGCTGATACGCTAGTAGGTAATATAGTTGCAGATTCAAAAGCTAATGTTCCAGTTTTATGGAAATTAGATATTATTTACAATTTGCTTGAAAGAGTAGTAGGAAGTCAGCAGTTAATTAAAGTAGAACCTATTAGAAATAAGGAGACTCTTATGCTTACAATAGGATCATCTACTACTCTTGGAATAGTTACATCGTCTAAATCTGATGAGATTGAAGTAGAACTTAAGAGGCCAGTAGCTGTATGGGATAATAATGTAAGATTGGCTATTAGCAGGCAAGTAGGAGGAAGGTGGAGATTAGTAGGATGGGGGCAAGTTCAACTTTAGGAGTATTAGTAGATACAAACATTTTGCTATACGTATACGATAGAATAGACCCTTTTTGGAAGGTTATAAATTTCTTAGATTATAAACCAAGATTTTATGTTCATAAACAGGTTTTTAATGAATTGTCTACATTGGAAGGTAGAAATAGGAATTCGTTTGTAATGAATGCGAGAATCAGATTAGCTAGAACTTATCTTGATATTCATAAGAGTTTTTGGGAAGAAATAGATTGTTGTTCTGAATTAGAAACAGATAAGGCATTACTCTGTACAGCAAAAAAATATAATCTCTTAATCTTTACTAATGATAGGGAGTTAAAGAAGGAAGCATTAAAAATTGGTATAGGAATAATTTTCTTATTGGATAAAGGTAAAATTATAAAGTCTTTCTATCCAATCTAACTTGGTTTGCAATGTTTAAGCTTGTTAAGGCCAGAGGAGTAGTAAGAATTCCACCAGAGGATTTTGGACAAGAATTGGATCAAGTAGCTATAGAAATATTGAAAAAAGAATATCAAGAAAAATTATTTAAGGATCTAGGTTTAGTTTTAGCCGTATTAAGTGCAAAAGCAAGTGAAGAAGGTATGATAATTTTTGGTGATGGTGCTACATATCATGAAGTAGAATTTGAGCTATTAACATATGTTCCTGTAGTTCAAGAAATAGTAGAAGGAGAAGTGACACAAGTTGATAACTATGGACTATATGTGAATCTTGGTCCTATTGACGGATTAGTCCATATCTCACAGATTGGTGATGACAATTTTAAATTTGATCCTGTTAGAGGTATACTAGCTGGAGAAAAAACTAAAAAAATATATCAAAAGGGCGATATAGTAAGAGCAAGAATAGTAACTATTTCTTCAGCATCTGTAGGCAAATTACCTAGGATAGGATTAACTATGAGACAGCCTACTTTAGGTAAAATAGAGAAAAAGAAGTGAATAAGAATGGCTAACATATTAAAAGCTTGCAAAAATTGTAAAGCCTTAGTTCCAGAAGATCAAGACGTATGCCCTATATGCGGTGGATCAAGTTTTACCAATGATTGGGAAGGAATGGTAATAATAATAGATAATAATTCAGAGATAAGTGATTTAATAGGTGCAAAAAAACCTTGGAAATACGCGATAAATCTAAAGTGAATTTATGTTTTCAAGCACCTTCTTATTTAAGAAAGGAATTATCCAGACCATATGGAATTCTATTTACAAAAACTAATAGTTTAATAGATTATGTATCTAAAAAAAAAGAATTATTTCAGTAGGTGATGTAGTTACAGAAATTTTAATTCAAAATAACATTATGCCATTTCTTAGTATAATAGATGGTAAAACTAAAAGAATTGTAAAAACTAAAGAGAGTATTAAACCTACTTACTATATTAAAAACGAACCAGGTATACTTAGGATAGAGTCTATTGATTTAATAAATAGAGTATTAATGTCTACTTCATCTTCAGTAGTTTTTGTAGACGGTGAAGAAGATTTGTTTGTTATTCCCTTAGTTCTTGCAGGAGAAAAAGGAGATTTAGTAGTTTATGGCCAGCCTAACGCAGGCGCAGTAGTTTTAGAAGTATGCGAAGCTACTAAGTGGAGGGTTAATGATATTTTTAAAAAATTTCAATTAAAAAACTGTTAAAATCAGACCTGCGCGAGTTCTTCACCAATCAGCCCTTTCGAGCTTCGTCATCTTTACGCTCCATATTTACTAGCTCTATTAGAATAATTTAATAATAAATTCATTACATTTATTCCCATTATTTTTAAGCTACCTTTTTTAGCCTCTCGTTCATTGAAATCCTTTATATCATCTGCTATTATATTTTCTGGAACATAAATCATTATTGGTACAGGATCTCCAGAATGCTCTTTTAATTCCACTGGAGTAGCATGATCTCCAGTAAAGGCTATTACTATTTCTGAGCTATAATTATCCAGTATTTTACCTACCATATTATCTATTTTTTCTATAGCTTTTACTTTTTCTGTAACGTCTCCATCATGCGATGCAGCGTCTGTAGCTTTTATATGCAAAAATACTAGATCGTATTTATCGGATTTAAGGAAATTGATCACCTCGTTAGCTTTGGCATCATAATTAGTATCAATACCGCCTGTAGCACCTGGTGGAGTAATAGTCTCCATTCCTAATGATCTACAGATACCTTTAATTAATGGAGTTGCAGTAACTGCGGCTGTAGTTAACCCTGTATAATCCTTTATTTTGGGTAGTTCCCTATGTACGGCTACTCCTCTTAATAGAATAATATTAGCTGGTAACTTATTTTCTGATAATCTAAGTTTATTTATCTCAGAAGTAGATAAGACTTCATATATTTTTTTAGATAGTTTATTTACTATTTCAGCTGTTCTTGAGGATGCTGGAGAATTATCTAATGGTTTACTTTCTTTAATTTTTAATCCAGTTTCGTGCGGATCTGTATCTGATATCTTATCGCTTAGATTATCTCCAGATAAAACTACTGAAACTCTATGTTCAGTTCCTTTATAAAATCTAACTTTTACACCATCTATTTCTCCTATTTTAGAATTTAATTCATTTATTAGCTGTTCTGCTTCATCTATTTTCCTACCAGCTCTCCTATCTACTACTCTCATTTCATTATCAACTGTAGCAAAATTTCCTCTAAATGAAATGTCTCCTTCTGTCAATTCTGCGCCAGATCCTAATGCCTCAAAGCTTCCTCTTCCCCTATAATACTTATGAGGATCTATTCCAAATATTGCCATATGAGATGTATCGCTTCCAGGAATAATTCCTGGTGATATTGGATCCATTAAACCTACTAGTGAAGATTTTAATAGGCTTTTTATATTAGGTTTATCGGCAGTTTCTAGTGGAGTCTTATTGTTTAGACTCCTTACCTGTCTATCACCTAATCCGTCAGCTATTATTAGTAATATCTTATATTTTTTCATACTGCGACACTTCTTTTAAGCTCAGACGCCATTCTTTCGTATCTTTGTATATCAGCTTTACTAAGACTAGGAGTTACTACTTTTAATGCATCTTCGAAATCTTGCATTGTAACTTTAGCGTTAAGATTATTCATGCAATTTCTCATGAAGTTGTCATAGCATGTATTATTTCCCTTACATTCTGCCATGGCCTTATTATTGCACTCATTAGATAACTTTCTTAACATTATCATAGTAGCTTCTCTAACTAAAGCCTCGAGATCTGCTCCAGTATATCCTTCTGTTTTGTCAGATAATATATCAGCCATGCAATACTTTATTTTCTCATCTTTACACTTTTCATCTTTGCATTCATTTAATGCAAGGTTAATACATTGTTGCGTGCCTTCTATGGGTACTCCCCTCATGTGGATCATGAGTATCTCTTTTCTTGCTTCCTTGTCTGGTGGAGGTACATAAATTAGCCTATCAAATCTGCCAGGTCTTAGTAATGCTGGATCTAATATATCTGGTCTATTAGTTGCAGCTATTACTACTACTTTACTTAGCGGGGTAATACCATCCATTTCAGCTAGCATCTGATTTACAATCCTTTCAGTAACGCCACTATCATGAGAAAATCCCCTCATTGGAGCTATAGCATCTATTTCATCGAAGAATATTATAGTAGGTGCAGTTTGTCTAGCTCTTTTGAATATTTCTCTTATTGCTTTTTCGCTTTCTCCTACCCATTTGGATAGTACTTCTGGTCCTTTTACTGCTATGAAGTTTGCTCCGCTTTCTGTGGCAACTGCTTTGGCTAACATTGTTTTACCTGTTCCTGGTGGGCCAAATAATAGTATACCCTTTGGCGGTCTTATTCCAGTTTTTTCAAATATACCGGGATATCTCATGGGCCATTCTACGGCTTCTCTAAGTTGTTGTTTTACTAGATCTAGTCCACCTATATCTGTCCAGTGTACTGTAGGTACTTCTACATATACTTCTCTAAGTAATGTTGGTTGTACAGTTTTCATAGCTTCAGTAAAATCGTCCATGTTTACTTTCAATTCCTTTAATGTTTCAGGTGGTATTTGACCTATATCCAAGTTTATCTTCCCTGTATTATCCTTAAGGAATTTTCTTAATGCACTCATTGCTGCTTCTTTAGCTAAAGCTGCTAAGTCTGCACCAGTATATCCGTTAGTCATTTCAGCTATAGCATCCAAATTTACGTCATCAGAAAGGGGCATATTTCTCGTATGTACTTGTAATATTTCCTTTCTGGCCTTAGTGTCTGGTGGCCTTATCTCTATTTCTCTGTCAAATCTTCCCGGTCTTCTAAGAGCTGGATCTAGTGCATCAGGTCTATTAGTAGCACCTATTACTACTATTTTTCCTCTTCCTTTGATTCCATCCATTAATGTAAGCAATTGAGCTACTACTCTTTTTTCAACTTCTCCAGTAGTTTCCTCTCTCTTTGGCGCTATAGCGTCTAATTCATCAATAAACACTATAGACGGAGAATTTTTCTCAGCTTCTTCAAAAATTTCTCTTAGTCTTTGCTCACTTTCACCGTAAAACTTACTCATAATTTCTGGTCCATTTATTGTATAAAATGATGCACCTATTTCACTTGCAAGAGCCCTTGCTAGCAAGGTTTTACCTACACCTGGAGGTCCAAATAATAGTATTCCTTTAGGAGGCTCTATACCCAATCTTTGAAAAAGCTCTGGATGTTTCATTGGAAGCTCTACAATTTCTCTTATTTTTTCCTTAACATCTTCTAAATCTCCTATATCTTCCCAACTAACCTTTGGATAATTGCTAACTTCCTTTACTGGTTCTTCTTTGATTTCTATTTCTGTATTAGAACTTACATATACATTATTTGACGGTGATGTAGATGTTACTATTAATTCTATTTGTCCAGTGTAAATAGGTATAGGTATTACTTCGCCTTTGCTTAACGGTTTATACAATAAATAATCTTTTACGTAATCAACAAAAGACTGATCAAATCTAATTGGTTCAGTAGGAGCTAGAATAATTTTCTTTGCTTCGTCAACTTTAGCTTTTTTTACGCTAACTTCGTCGCCTATCGAGACACCTATTGCGCTTCTTACGTAACCGTCAATCCTAATTTCTCCATTACTTAAATCGTACGCTGGCATAGCTTGAAGCAAAGAAGAATTAGAGTTTCCTTTTACTTCTATATAATCTCCAGTTTCAATTCCTATTTTTCTCATGGAATCTTCTGAGATTCTGCCTATTTTTCTGCCTACATCTCTTTGTCTAGCTTCTAGAACCTTAAGTTTAAGCTCGGAGGACATGCTACATACTATTTATTTAAAACAAAAATAAGTCTTTGCTAGTAGCTAATATGCCTTAATTGTCAACATTTTCTATAACTTTTAATTTTTTATTGTTAATTTTTGATATATTGTCAAATTATTTCTAATATCTATAGTATATTTGTACTAATCAAAAGTTTATGGAATTAATTTTAAGTTTAATAGAATTTTTCAATAAGCTCGAGAGCAATCTTTTAAATAACTCTTTGCTCACAAAAGTAATAATGGCTTTAGATTACGATATCCCAAATATTATTTATATGAACTCTTGCCCTAATTGTGGTAGTAATATTTCATCATTAAGGTTATATAAGGGTTCTGCGTGTGAAAAATGTATAAAAGAGGATATTGTGTTTAATGATCTTAATAATCTTATACAATATCTCAATTCTAATAGTAATTTAGGACTATTAAAGGATTTTAAAAATATACTAGATAATTATAATAAAGTAGTAGTCTTATTTAATAAGATTCTTAATTCTCCTCCTTTGGGTCCTCAAAAATCATGGATCTTAAGAGCACTAAAAGGAGATAGTTTTGCCATTGTAGCACCGCCTGGCTTAGGTAAAACTACATTCGGTATTCTGATGTCGCTGTATTATTCCTCAAAAAATATTAAGTCTTTGATGGTCTTCCCTACTAGAACTTTGGTACAGCAAGTAACTCAAAGAATCCAACAAATGAGTAAAGATCTGGATAATGTACCAAAGCTTGCTTATTATTTATCTAATCTTACTCGTTCCCAGAAAGAGGAATTAAAAAAATCCCTAGACGCGTCAGATTTTGATATATTTGTAACTACATCAAGATATCTTATTAATAATATAGCCGATATTAATCCAGAACAATATGGATATCTATTTGTAGACGACGTTGACTCAGTTCTTAAATCCAGTAAAAGTTCCTCAACTATTCTTAAGCTTATGGGATTTAATGATACTGACATACAAAACGTTAAAGAACTTCTAAGAAAAGCAAGAAACGATGATACAGTATTTGAGGAAATTAAAAAAATAAGAGAAAAAAAGATCGGTAAAAAAATTGCTATTTTCTCATCTGCTACTATAACTAAGGGTAATCCTGTATTTTCCTCCCTTATGGGCTTTAAACCGGGCAGTGCTGTAATATACCTAAGGAATGTAATAGATTCCTATATCCAATCCAATGATATTATAAGCATTACAAAGTCAATAATAGATAGGTTAGGTTCTGGTGGATTAATATATGTTCCAATAGATAAGGGAACATCATTTGCAAAAGAACTAGCTACTGCGTTAGATGGTAATCTTAAAGTTGATGCGATATCTTCATCTTCTACTTCAAAATTAGAAAAATTTGAAAAAGGAGATATAGACATACTTATAGGTGTTGCAACACATTATGGTATACTAGTAAGGGGCATTGATATACCATGGAGAGTAAAGTACGCTGTATTTGCAGGTATTCCAAAATTTAGATTTAAAATTGGAGAAAAAATGCATCCGTTAGCTATGTTGCGAATGCTTACTTTAATTTCTTTGGTATTAAAGGATCCAGAAATCTCCAAAATATTAAGAATAGTAAAGTTTAGACTAAGAAATATATCACCGGCAGCACTTAATATTTTGGCAAAGAACGTTAAAGACGGTACACTTAATGATCAATACATGTTAAAGGCATACGAAATAGTTAATAAATATCTTAAAGATAAGGAATTATTGGAAAAAATATCAGAAATAGGAGAAATTTCTATTAATGGTGATTTCATATCTACTCCTGATTATTTAACATATATTCAAGCTAGTGGAAGAACCTCAAGAATATTTGGTGGAGAATTAACCACTGGTCTTTCCATATTAATTGTTGACGATACTAAATTATTTGATCTATTAAATAGAAGATTGTCTCTAGTGCTAGATGATATAAATTGGCATCAATTTGATATTGAAAATGATAAGATAGGAAACTTGGAAATAGATAAGATATTAGAGAAAATAAATTCTGAAAGAGATCAAATAAGGAAAATAAAAGAGAGCGGATTTTTGTCTGCAAGTTCTGTACAAAAAATAAAGACAGCATTATTCATCGTTGAGTCACCTAATAAAGCTAAAACAATATCTAGCTTTTTCTCTAGACCTAGTGTGAGAGAATTTGACGGATTAAGAGTCTATGAAACTGTAATAGGAGATAAAGTTCTTATGGTTACAGCTAGTGGAGGGCATATTTATGATCTTACAACAAAGGATATAGGCATACATGGAATAGAAGTAAAGAAAAATGGGAAACTTTCTTTTTATGCATATTATAATTCAATAAAACGTTGCTCTAATGGTCATCAATTTACCGAATATTCAGAAGATAACTCTTGTCCATTGTGTGGTAGCAAAAATGTCAGGGACAAAATGTCTACTCTAAATGCTTTAAGACAGTTAGCATTAGAAGCAGACGAAATATTTATAGGTACAGATCCTGATATAGAAGGAGAAAAAATAGCATGGGATATATTCTTAAATTTACGACCTTATAATTCCAATATATCTAGAGCAGAGTTTCACGAAGTTACAAGAAGGGCTATTATAGAGTCTTTAAATAATCCTAGAAAATTTTCTATACCGCTTCTTCAGTCTCAACTAGTTAGAAGAGTAGAGGATAGATGGATAGGCTTTAAACTGTCCAAAAAACTTCAGACAGAATTCTGGCCAATAGAATGTAAAAATCTGGGTAAACCCTGCGTTGAAAACAAGAATTTAAGTGCAGGAAGAGTTCAGACTCCAGTCTTAGGCTGGGTTATATCTAGATTTAATGAGTATAGTAAAACTAAAAAAACAGTATATGTTGTAAAATTTTTAGACAGTTTTACAATTTTAATACCGCGTCAATCTAAATTAAATAAAAATACAAAGCTAAAAATTGTGATAAATAATATAGCGGATTCTAAAGAATCTTTCGGACCATTACCTCCATATACTACAGATTCTATGCTTGCTGATGTATCTAACTTCTATGGAATTTCAGCTTCAGAAATTATGAGAATAGCTCAAGATCTCTTTGAAATGGGTCTAATAACATATCATAGAACAGACAGTACTAGAATATCTAACGTAGGAATAAGCATAGCAGAAACCTATCTTAAGCAGACTATAGGAGATAACTATAAATCTATTTTTAAGCCTAGGAGTTGGGGAGAAGGAGGAGCTCATGAAGCTATAAGGGTTACTAAGCCGCTAGATTCTGATCAATTAAGAGCAATGATAGAAGAAGGGGAATTAGAACTACCTAAAAGACTAACTTTTAACCATTATAGAGTTTATGATTTAATATTTAGGAGATTTATAACTAGCCAGTTAATTCCAGTAATACTTGAGAAGGAGATTGTGAATTTAAGTGTTAAGACAGAAAATAATGTAATGTTAAATATAGAAAATAATCCAGTAGAATTTGTATACAATGTAACATTACCAGGAGATACGCATTTTTCTAAACTTTATGTTCCAATGAAAACTTCAGGTAAACCAATAAAGTCTAAAATAAATTGTATTCCTGGAAAAGACTGTGAATTTGACGCTAAAGTGCAATATTCTTTTAGTAAGAGTGATGTTCAGTTATATACTCAAGGTACTCTTATTACAGAGATGAAAAATAAAAAAATAGGAAGACCTAGCACATATGCTACTATAGTGTCTACATTATTAAAAAGGGGATATATGATTGAGAGTAAAAATGTTAAAAGACTTGTTCCATCAAAACTAGGTATAGATGTTCATTCCTTTCTAGTAACTAGATATCAAAAATTTGTATCTGAAGATCGTACTAGAAGTTTATTAGAACGTATGGACATGATAGAAGACGGAAAAGAAGACTATAGACAAGTATTAAAGCAATTATATGAGGAAATACAAGATATTGGGTGATAATTTGTGCTAATCTCGTTAACTTACCTAAAAATGAAAGAGATGTCAAGAAAACATAATATTGAGAAAGCTAAAAAACTAATAAAGACATCCAAAGAAAGAGGAGCAAAACTAGTAGTTTTGCCGTCTTTATTCCCAGTAGGTAATTCTTTTGAGCTTTACAATAACGAGAAAAAAATGAGGAGTATGGTAAAAAATTTGGCTGAAAAAATTCCAGGAAGCTCTACTGATATTCTAGTTAAGTTAGCTATGGAAGGAGAAGTACATCTAATAGCGGGTCCATTGTTAGAGCAGGCAGGACCAAAAATTTTCTTAACTACATTAGTTATCTCTCCAGATGGCGAAATAATAGGTAAATATAGGAAAATAGTAGTATCAGAAAAAGATATTAGACTTGGAATATCAGGAGGTAAGGAACCTATTTATGTCGTGCTAGATAACAAATATGGTATAATTTCTGAGGACGATTTAATGTCACCCGAAATAAGCAGAATATTATCATTAGGTGGTTCACAAGCTGTAATAGGCACCATGAGAGCATTAAATAAAAAACAAGAGATAGTTAAACATCTAGCTATATCAAGAACGATAGAAAACGGTATATCTTATTTAGTAACTGGTGAAATGATAGAAAACGAGGATGGTGAAATAATAGGTTCTTCTCCTACATTTATTACTACGCCGGAATCTCTAATTTATAAAGAAGCGGAAGAAGAAGATTCTATGATACTAGTAGAAAGTTCAATAATAACGCAGAATAAAGAGAACGCCTTCAGTAGATTAAGCAATATGGAAACCATAATAAACGGATTATGTAAAAGTATCAAAAAGAATAGAATTCTTAATGAAAAAGCAATAACTAGTAAAACTTCTGAAAGTTAAGCTGCCATATAGACTGCTGTTCTCCTATTTTTGAAACTTTCCTTTATAAGACCTTGCGAATTGAGCTCTTTCAAGATTCTTTTAGCTACGCTAATAGTGATATTAGACTTAGTAGCTAATTCGTAAGGAGTTATAATTTTTTCCTTTTTTATTTCGTCTTGGACCCTTTTTATCATTTCGTTTGAAATCACTATATTTTTTGAAATTACTTCACTTCCAGTTTTGCTTGTTTTCTTTCCAGAAGCTTTCTTTTGTTGAGCTTCCATTTCTTTTTTCATTCTCTTTTCAACGTTGCTAATAGGTTTCTTTGATACTCCGCCCATTTTATTCACCTGATAATCTTTAATGTAATATAAGAATATAATATTTATGACTGAAAATCTGGTAGATGATCTTCTATCTAGAGTTTCTAGATTTGCATCAGTATTAGGAATTTCGAGAACAGAGCTACGAATATATTCTACATTGTTGCTTGAAGGTCAAATGTCAGCTAGGGAAATTTCAGAGAAACTTGGGATCTCGTATACTAAAGTATATAGTATATTAACGAAATTGGAGGAAAGAGGATGGATAAGAAGAACAGGTAAAAAGCCAGCTTTCTATAATGCAATTCCAATAAGAGATTTATGGGCTAATATAAAAAAGCTATTAGAAAATAGAATTGATGAGTTTGAAAAAGAATTTATAGAACCATTATCGGCTATGCTTTCTTCCTCATCTACGTATAATATCATTGTCATCTCATCAACAGATTTAAAGAAAACAATTTTTGACTTACTTAATGAGGCTAGTAGTAAATATCTCATAGCCATATCGTATCCAGAAATTCTTACTAAGGAGATATTAGACGTAATATATACGAAATCTTTTAGTAATGAGGTAAAATTAATAGTTCCAAGTTCTGTAAATGTAGAAAAAATACCAAATGTTAAAAAGGCAGATAATATGTTTGGCAGCGGTATTATTACTTCTTCTGCAGTTCTTTTAATAATAAAAAACAATGATAGACTATCTGGTCTTTTGTCAAATCATAAGTATTTTGTAGATATTGCAACTGTATATTTTGATCATCTATGGGAGAATGTATGTAAATAGCACCGTGCAAAAATTCTTAAAAATAATATTCATGGAATTCCTTATACAGACCTTAAATGAAAATAATAACAGTTAAGCTACCAGAACAGTTCTTGGAAGCAATAGATGAATTAGTAAATACAGGAAGATATGAGTCTAGAAGTGAAGTTATAAGAGCAGCAATAGGTGATTTTATTAGAAAAGAATTATGGGTTAAAGAATAGTGATGAAGGCTGGTATTAATGATAAGAGAGATGATTTAAGACACCAAAACTGATAAGATAAGGTTTTTTATATTATAGTTATCTTCAACTGTTGTGGCATTAAAGGAAGGAGACATTGTAACGATTTGGATAGATAGTAAGAGGGTATTTCTGTTAAAGATAACTAAAGGTAAAAAATTGGAAACCGATAAAGGATATATATTACATGATGATCTAATAGGTAAGGAGTATGGCGATTTAGTGAAAATGTCTAGGGGTTCTGCATATTTATTGAAACCTTTTTTAGAAGATATATATTTAGATTTAAAGAGGCCATCCCAAGTTCTTTATCCTAAAGACGTTGCGTATATGATATATTCTTCTGGAATAAAGCCTGGAGATAAGGTAGTAGAAGCTGGTACTGGTTCTGGATTTCTCACAATATCTTTAGCATATTTCTTGGGTAAAGAAGGCAAAGTAGTAACTTATGATATTAGAAAAGATATGCAAGAAACTGCTAAATATAATGCTTATATACTAAATCTTACTGATAGAATAGAATTTAAAAATAAAGATATCAAGAACGGTATAGATGAAAGTGATGTAGATGCAGTATTCTTAGATATGCCATGTCCTTGGGAAGTTGTATCAAAAGCTTATGAGGCACTTAAACCATCAGGCGCATTAATAGTTTTTGTTCCTACAGTAAATCAAGTAGAAAAATCGTATTTGGAAATGGAAAAGTATAATTTTATAGAAATTCACGCTGAGGAACTTTTATTGAGAGAGTATAAGGTTAAGGAGGGTGCTACAAGACCAAAAAATATAGGCGTTGTACATACAGGGTTTATTATAAGGGGAAGAAAATCAATAAAACCTTTATAGGAAATAGTAGAGTAAATATAAAATGAGTGAAACTAAGCTTAACATATATGCTAAACTTATAGTAAATTTTGAAAAAGATATTAAAAATGTAAAGTCAGAGATAGCTAATGATACAAAGAACCTAATATTGCTTTCCCAAAATTTATCCCAACAATTCAATAGTGTAGCAGAATCGTCTTTAAAAGAAATTTCTAAGTCAATCGACGAGGAAAAGAATTCTGAAATAAGTAAAATTAGACAGAAATATAGTGAGGATAGAGAACAGAAACTGCAGCAAATAAAATATAATGCTGAGAAAAATTTTGAAAAAGCTGTTTCTGAAGTATTGTCTGCCTTAAGTGGGGCATTTAAATGAGTTCAGCTTCTTTGGCATATTTATCCTCAATCTCACGAAATTTTAAGTCAAAGACTTTGACCAAAGGTCTTATAAATGAATTATTAGCAGAAACTGAATGGAAAAATGCTGTAAATATATTGAAGGAAAGAGGATATTTTGAAGAAGTTAGCTATAATTTTGATGATATGGAATACCTTATTAAGAGTAATGCTATTCAGAATTTGCTTCTATTAATGAATCTGAGTATGTCAGTAAAAACGTCGTACTATATAGCTAGCTTATATTATTATATATTAACTTTAGACGAATTCGAAAATATTATATCTGCAATATATAATAAGGTCAATATCCAAAATACTAGAATATTTCAGAAAATAATGGAATCCAAACCAGAAAATCTTAATGAACTTGTTAATTTGATTAGAGACTCTATTCATGGTAAAGCGTTACAGTACGCTCTATCTAAAAATCCACATGATTTATCACAATTGAATTCGTATTTAGACTACTATTTTATTCTTGAATTATCTAAAACTATAGAAGGTTTAAGGGGAGATTGGAAAGCATCTGCTGACAGTATAGTATGTGGATACAAAGATTATTACACAGTTAGCATGGCTATCAGGCAAAAAACGCAGGAAAACGTTGTGTGTAAAGTTAGTTTAGATGTTATAAAAGACTTAGTTAATTCTAGATCTTCTACTGAAACTATAGATATACTTAGAAGAATATCGTATGCTAGGTCTATGGAATTTACTAATGTCTATTCTGCACTATCTTCCTTATATAGGGAAGTTAGGGTTTTAGCACGGAAAAATGCGTTAAATGCATTTATGGGAAGTCCATTTACTCCTGTTACAGTTCTTGGCATTTCAGAAATATTACGATTAGATAAAGAAGACCTAATTTCTATTTTAAATGGAATAAAACTAAAAATGAATCCTGATAAGATAAAGTCTAAGCTATCATTTGAAATGGTATAATAGTTTTTCATCTACCAAATAATCATTGTTATCTTTTATTATAGTAAACTCAGGAAATTTTGGTGGATCAGGCATTTCGTTAACTGGTTTTTCTTTCCCTAAATATATCCATTTTAACTTTCCATTTATTTTTTCTAGTTTATACCAGTATTTTCCTATATAGAAATATTTTTTACCATTTTTATGGACTACATGAAACGGTTTTAAATATACATCGTAAACTTTTATTTTGGAGTTATAATCATATACTAACTCTTTGAATTTAGTGATAATGTTATCAAATTGTTTCTCATCTATTTTTATAAACATAATAGAAGATAGACGTTTATTTTGAAAAGATTTAATATAATAATAGTGGTATGACAATGAAGACTAGGAAAGTAGGTCATACGAATATAGAAGTTTCTGAAATAGGTTTAGGTTTATGGAGTTTAGCTACTGATTGGTGGGGCAATCCATATAAAGGTGAAGATGTTATTAAGGAGGCTTATAACAATGGTATAAATTTTTATGATACTGGGGATATTTATGGTGAAGGTAAAGCAGAAGAAATAATATCAAAGACTCTCTCTAATAAGAGAGATAGTATAATCATATTAACTAAAATTGGATATGATTTTTATCACAAAGTAAATAACAAGTCTATACAAAAGTTTTCTATTGACTACTTAGAATACGCTTTCAAACAGTCATTAAAAAGGCTCAATACTGATTATATAGATATTTTAATGTTACATAACCCTAAAATAAATGTAATTAGAGATAAAGAAATACTAGATTTCATGATATCGTTAAAAAATGATGGAAAAGTAAGGGCCATAGGTGTAGCCCTAGGTCCTACATTAGGTTGGGGCGAAGAAGGTAAAGAAGCTATACAAATGGGATATGAAAGTCTTGAGCATATTTATAATATGATAGAACAATATCCAGGGAAAGAATTATTAAAGTATAATATAGGTCATTTTACAAGAGTTCCCCACGCTTCTGACGCATTAAACGAAGATAAATGGCCAATAGTAGAAGATAAAAAATTACATAGAAGCCTTAAGAATATAAATTGGATAAAAGAAGCAGTAGAAAAAAGCCAGGAGATGCATAACTTTGCTAAAAGTAAGGGAATAAAGTTATCTCAATTAGCTCTAAAATTCGTATTATATAATAGTAACGTTTCGAGTGTAATTCCAAATATAACTACTATAGACGAACTTAAGGAGTTTATTCAAGTTGAAGGAATTCCAGATTTAACAGATGATGATATAAAATTTATAGATGATTATTATGATATTAAATATAAGAAATTGAACGAAGAAAGTATAGAAGAGACTAAGATCTATAAGTAATATAGAAGTCTAGAAATTTTTTAAATGCAGCGGCTCTATGTGAATAGGTATTCTTTTCCTCAATTTTCATTTCCGCAAAAGTTTTGAAACTACCATTTGGGACAAATATTGGATCAAATCCAAAACCTTCAGTTCCTCTAATATCTGATATTATAGTTCCATTTACTTTACCTGAAAATATTTTTGTTATTTTATCATCAATATAGCAAAGAGCTGTTTCAAAATATGCTTTCCTATTTTTAATTCCTGATAATAGTTTCAGTATTCCTTTATTATCTAATGTACGTTTAACGAAGTTAGTATATGGACCTGGAAATCCATTAAGCTCCTCTATAAATAATCCACTATCATCGACTAATATTGGCGATTTGAATATAGAATAGAATATGGAGGCAGAGTATCTTACTATCTCTTCCAAAGAGTCAGCTTGAATTTCTAATTTTGGTGCATTTATCCATTCTAGATTAACATTATTTCTTTTTGCCATCTCATCTAATTCGTCAAATTTATGCTTGTTACTAGTTATTACTTTTATTACGCCGTTCTTCAACATATCTACCTCTCATTCTAATATCGTTCACAGTTTTCAACACATCCATGTAATTTTCGACTATTTGTGAGTATCCATTCCTAAATCCATTGAATATGATGTCTTTTTTGTCTGGATGTATACTTTCTAACGATCTTAAAAACACATGTATATCTGTGGCTAAGTCTTCAATATCATTAGATCTTTTAGCTAAACCAAAATCTATCATAAATATGTCATTTTTAGAATTTATAATTAGATTATTTGTTGTAAGATCACCATGAGTTATGCTAGCCTTATGTAACTTCCCTGTTAAAACTCCTATTTTATATCCTATGTCGTATAAATTTTCTGTATTATTACGTATTAAATCCTTAACTACTATTCCTTCTATATATTCCATAATTATTGTAAAATTATCAATATCTATGAATAATATTGCAGGCACATTAACGTCTGATTTTAGCGCATCATACATTATTCTTGATTCACTAATTGTTCTTTCAGAGTTTATTTTATAATCTAATTTAGAATCTCTATATGATTTACTTACTCTTTTCTTGAATATTGAATGTACACCAAGAAAATATCCTTCATAGATGATTGATTCAGAACCTCTTTTTAGTATTTTCAATTTCTCCAAGGTATACTTACCTCATCTATCCTCCATCTAGGTCTTATGACAGACTCTTCTATAGGTATGTATATCCCAGATTTTGCTGCTAGTAATCCAGCATATGCTATCATAGCCCCATTATCTCCTGAGTAATTAGGAGGAACTATCTTTATTTCAACTCCCCAATCGTCACCTAGTTCCTTCATCTTTTTTCTTAAACTCACACTTGCTGCTACACCACCCACAACTAAGATTTCCTTCTTTGAAGTTAAAGCTAAAGCTCTTTCAGTAGCTTCCAGAAGCATATCAAACGCTATTTCCCTTATACTGTAACAAATATCATGGATGTTATACTTCTTCCTAGCTCTTAAGGCGGCTGTTAAAAGTCCAGAATATGACATATCCTGTCCTTTAACCACATAAGGTAAATCTATTAACTTTCCATTTTCGTCTGCACATATATCAATTACATGCTTTCCGTTTATTACATACGGAGGAGCAAGTCCACTTTCTCTTACAAATACATCCATCATATTTCCTAGGGCAATATCTAATGTTTCACCAAAAATTCTAAATCTGCCATTATAGAACGTAGTTATTATAGTATTTCCACCGGATAGATAAAGTATTAGTGGATCTATGGCTTTTGTTGATAAGTAGCCTATTTCTATGTGGCCTATTCCATGATTAACAGGAACTAATTTTTTATCATACTTTAAACTGAGAGCTCTGGCTATGACTGCGCCTACTCTTAATGCTGGGCCTATGCCTGGACCCAAAGATATTGATATATAGTCTATATCTTTTAGAGTTAATTTTGCTTCGTCTAAAGACTTTCTTATTATATCTGCGGCTACTAATGCATGGTGTCTAGCTAAATCAGTTGGTTTCATCCCACCAGATTTTGGGACATAAGTATCTTTAACATTGGATAAAATAAAAGGCTCATTATCTGTTGCTATTCCAACTCCAAAAGTATGAGCTGTTGATTCTATCCCTAAAGTTATCATTTCTTATTTTTTCCCCGTGACAAACTCAGTATATCCACATTTTCCACAAGCCCATCTTTCTTTAGGTTTTAAATGATGGGCCATAACGCTTCCACATCTGGGACATTTTTTATTCTTTAATTTAACTTTACCATTGTCTAATTCATAATAAGTTCTTACTATAGCCTTAACTTGATTTTTGTTCTTGGCTGGCATTTTGTTCACCTTCTTTCTTCTTTCCTATTCCTCTACTTAATAAATGCTTAGGTTCATATTTCTCTAAAATTTCTTTTTTATTATAAATATGAACTTTAGCTACGCTTATTCCAGCTCCGTAGCTAGTATATATTTTTCTTATAACAATTTTATCTTCAGGAGCGTTTATTAACTGAGATAATGATTTTATTAGTTCTTGTCTTGACGGAGTTCCAGTTCCTATATGAAAAAGTTTTATAGTTAATTCTCTTCTATCTACAACTTTGTTTGAAAAGTCTCTTTCTATAACTCCCTGTACTTTATCCGAAATTTTTATTTGTTGAGCTTGACTCATCATTTTAAATATAAAAATGTTGATTTTAAGAGTTGTGCAAGTCGTTTATTATATCTTCAGCAACTTTTTTGCCAGAAAGAACCATAGCTCCAAATATAGGTCCCATTCTAGGTAAAGCTTTAATCTCACACACTGCCATACCTGTAGTATATAAACCTGGGGCTACTTTCCCAGCATTATTAACTACTAATTCTTCTGCTATTTCGCTATAAGCTGATTTTTCTCCAGGTATCGATATTCCAAGTTCTGGAATTTTTCTTGAAGCTACAGATAGAATTTCGGCATCATGACCTGTAGCATCCACAACTGCCTTTGCAGAAATGAATAATGGATCTACGTGAAGTCCAGACATTTGTGTTGAGGTCCATTCAACTGCTACTCCGGCTACTCTTAGTGGGTCTTCTCTAAATATTACATCATCTACGTTTATTCCATGAATAATTTTAGCTCCAGCGTCTATTGCCGAAGCTCCAAGTTTAGCCATGAATTCTGCAGAATCTACTATATATATACCTTCTTCTGCTTTTTGTAATTTTATATTTAATTCTTTCAATACTTCATCTGCAGGACTTTCTATAACTATTTTATGAAAATTCATTGCTCCACCACCAATTCCACCACCAAAACTTAGTCTTCTCTCAAATACTACAGTTTTTAGGCCTTCTTTTGCTAGAAAATATGCTGCTGTCATCCCTGAAGGTCCAGCGCCAACTATAACTACATCGCTATCTATGATATTATTCCAATCTTCAAATGTATACTTTAAAATATATTTACTTATCTTTATTTCATCTACTTGCTTTATATTTATAGTTTGCATATGTAGAATACTTATAAGATACTTATAAACCAATTTATAGTAGTTTCATTACGGCAATATATAAATAATGTTATAGAACTAATTAGATTAATGCCATTTCAAGTCGAGAACAAATATGGAAATTATAGATGTGATTGGTGCGGAAAAATAATAAACACAAATCCAATAGTAGTAAAAACTTGTTGTAATAATAAGCCATGGACTTTTTGTAGTAGTCAGTGTTATAATCAGTGGATGAGAGAGTGGCTAAAGAGACAAGAGCAGAAAACTGGAACAAAAAGAAATCAATTATTGTAGGAATAACTGGGGCCAGTGGAATAATATATGGAATAAAATTTGTTGAAAAATTAGTCGAAATGAATTATAAAGTTTATGTAATAGTAAGTGAAGGAGCTAAGAAAGTCGCTGAACGAGAAAACGAATTTAATATATTACAGATCCTTTCTAATTATACTTCTAATATTTTTTCAGAAAAAGATATAGATGCTCCTCCATCTAGTTCAAGCTTTACTGTAACAACTAAGGGTATGGCAATAATACCATGCAGTATTAAAACTTTAGCTGAAATAGCAAACGGTATAGCGTCTAATTTGATTTCTAGAACGGCTATAAATATGATTAGAACTAGAAAGAAATTAGTCCTAGTAATAAGGGAAACGCCGTTAGGTCCCTTAGAATTATCTAATGCATTAAAGCTTTCAAATCTTGGTGCAATTATACTTCCAGCTTCACCTGCATTTTATACTAAACCTAAAAGTATAGACGACATAATAAATTTCATAATTGGAAAAACATTAGATTCCTTGGGAATATCTAATTCAGTATATAAACGATGGACTAGATGAGATCTACATCTTTTTTACCAAGTTTCTTGGATATTAACTCTTTTACTTTATTTTCGTAATCGTCCTCTTCCTTGAGCTCCTTTTCTAGATCGTCTTTGTTTCCGTCCTTTTTATTTACTGCAAAGGCACATTTATTACCAGGTAAGAGTGCTCTTTTTTCACAATACGCATATTGGCAGTCTCCTGTAATGCAAGTATCTCCAACCCATCTGCAAAATCCTACTTTGTAAGGACTACCCTTCGCATATTTTGTTTGTATCATTAATGCTCTCTTATTGCATCTAAAATATGGACATAAGTAGTTACATTTTTCACCCAAAGGAAGGGGCTTAGGTTCATTATCTGAAAATTGATTTCTCTGTGGTTTGAATCCTCTTTCGTTGAAATTACTTCTCAATACAAACCCCCAAAGTCTTTTTCTATAAAATAGTTACATTTTCACCCATTTAAATATTATGTATCTTACGCTTCTTGTATTTAAATTAACTAATCCTAATACTAGTTTTTTCTTAGTGCTATGCGATACACGTCCAAAGCTCATTAATTCATTAGCCATTAATTTGGCATTTTCGTCTAAGGCAATTATGACATATGGTGCATGTTCTATTCCAGGACCCAGCGTGTATATCGCAAAATCAGCACCAAATTTTATTCCAGATCTTACTATAAAGCCTTTGTTTCGTAAATCTTCATATACTGCATAAAGAATATCAAATCTATTTATTATAGATTTGGCATATTTTTCTAGATCATTTTCATCCATTTTATTGTCTATATTATAAACCTCTATTTTCCCTTTTTTTACTAAATAAAGTCCCTCAATTAACGAGACTTCTAATGGTCTTTTTAGATCTTCGTCTTTTTTTGGCTTTGCTATTCCCAAAGGTTTGCCATAAAATCCTGATTTATAAACGCTCATACCTTCTTGAGGATTAGGTATAACTATACGGTCATAAAATAAAACAGCATGTATAGCCATTTTATATTCTCCCAAATGCTATATACGTAATATCATTAGCCGAATCTCTAATTAAGTCCTCACTATCCTCTAGCCTATCTACTATATCTTTCATAAGCATTACATATATTAGATCTTCATATTTTCTTTCAAATAATTTTAATTCAACATTTCGATACAAATCATCAACTTCTTCTTCTAGTTTTAGAATATTTCTTGCACTATCTATAGATTTTTTTGCATCAGTAGATAGGCTCTTTATACTTTCAATTAAATGTGTTAATGAAGCCAATATTTTTTCTGAAATTATAATAATTAGCTTATATGTAAGATTGTCAATTTCAGTATTTCGAGTCCTCAATACACTTAATCTATAAGCTCCCGCGTCAAGATTTTGAGATATCTTCTCTAGCCTATCTAGTATGTTAATATATAAATCCTTATCATCTAATCCTTCTTTAATTTTTATAATATATTCACCTAGTAAGTATTTTTCATTTTCTACACTATTTTTTATTCCGTCTATTTTGGCATATAATTGCATAGGATTCTGACTTTTTACAGTTAAGAACTCATAAAACGCGCGTATTTCATCAATTAATTTTAGACTTATCTGCTGTAATTTTTCCTCTAATGTTAAATGAGCTATACTCATTAATAGACAACAGTAGTTATTGCTTAAAAACTAAGCTTTGAGAGCGAGGCTATGGCACCATCTAGTTGTTCTATATCACTTTGAATATCAAGATCATATCCAGATTTTTTAACTAGTTCGTTTAAACTTCTAAGTAAATCTTTTTCGTCTTTTAACCCGATTAGTTGAAGATAGCTTACTATTCCAATACTTTCCTCTTTAATATTTGGATCTTTAACTTCGGATATATTTTGAAGAATTATAGAAGTTCCTTCTAGGATATTTTTCCTAACCCTTCTTATTCTTCTTACTATTCTTACTGCTCTATTATAATCTGGTTCTGCTATAGCTATCATATTTTCTAGCTCCTCTAGATATTGTGAATGATCTTCAATAAATTCTTCAAAATCTTTTAATACTTTGAGTATTTTTAGTTCTCCTTCATTCATTGAATTACCCTTAATGTCACAGTACTATTGTCTTCGAGGCCTAATTTTATCATATCTTCAGGATTAGCCCATACTTCTATTTCTTGCAATCCGTCTTGAGGAATCGTTTGAAATTCCATTCTTTTTCCTTTTACAGAGATTTCTGCTTTACTCTTTATCTTCATCTCGTTATAGAGTTTTATTGAAATTATTATTGTTCCTTTTTCTACTTCTGGTTTTTTCTTTATCTTTACTCTTTTTTCTCTAATTGTGGCTCTTTCTCCACTTTTTAACGCAGACGCCGGAGGAATTACATTTACTAATGATTTTATATCTACTTTCTTTTCATTATCTTCGTCTTGTTTACTCATTTTCTTCACCTAACTTATTAAATTGCTCTCCACTAAATAACTTCTCTAATGAAGTAGTTAATTTATCTTCCTTAACCCTTATTTGAGACCAGCTATCTCTTTCTCTTATCGTTACACTATTATCTTCAAGAGTTTGGGGATCTATAGTTATAGCATAAGGTACTCCTATTTCATCTACTCTAGCATACCTTTTTCCTATACTTCCTGAATCATCATATATTACATCAAACTTATCTTTCAAAATGTCATAAATTTCTCTTGCTTTTTTTATAAGATTTTCTCTATCTAGTAAAGGGAATACTGCAACTTCATAAGGCGCGATAGACTTAGGTAAAGATAATATTACTCTATCTTTTTTCTCAGTATAGGCATTAGCTATTGATAAGAACAAGCATCTTTCTACTCCAAATGACGGCTCAACCACATGAGGGAAGAACTTTTTACCAGTTTCCTTTTCTTCTCTCTCACTTACCGTTATGAATTCAGAAATCTTTTTGCCATCTATAGAATATCCACTATTTATCATTTCTTCTATTTCTTCTACAGTATGTGACATTACATTCTTCATGAATTCTTTAGTGAAATTTGATCCTTCCTTATTTAACTTATCCTTATTTATGATTGTAATTTTTTTCTTAACGATTCTAGGAGAGTCGTATTTCTTGAATATTGTTAAATCTTCTCCACTTACCTTTGAATGTCTACTTAGATCATAATCTCCTCTATAGGCATGTCCAGATATCTCTACTTTTTCTCCTTTAACGACAACAATCTGATCAAAAGTTTGCTTAGAATAGTGAGCTCGTTCTTGTGGTAATTTTTCCTCAAAATAGGTATTTTGTATTCCTAGATAGTTCACAAATCTATTTGCTGTAGCCATCCAAAATCCCATCCATGGATTTAAAATTATTTTTTCAGATATAAGCTCCTTTAGTTTATATTGCACTGGATTTTCCTGACCTTTAATTTTTTCACTTCCTAAAAGTACATTAATAGAGTCATCTTCAAACTTATCTAAAGGAACTTCTAAATCTTCTGGATCAAAGAAAAATTCTATTTCCATGATAGTAAATTCTCTCATTCTTATTAGACCTTGTCTAGGCGATATTTCGTTTCTAGCTACTTTACCTACTTGAGCAATTCCTAGAGGCAGTCTTTCTCTAGTGGTTCCATATACTCTCTTAAACGCAGTAAACATACCTTGTGCAGTTTCTGGTCTTAAGAATCCTGTATTCCCAGAATATGGACCTATATTCGTCGAAAACAATAAATTGAATAGTCTAACTTCTCCTAAGTCTCCTCCACAAACTGGGCATTTAATATTTTTATCCTTTATTATTTCATTAAGTTCTGATACTGAAAATCTTTCTGCATTAATTTTTATTTGCTCTTCAATCAAATGATCGGCTCTAAATATTTTATGGCACTTTGTACATTCTACTATAGGATCAGTAAAGTTTTGTACATGACCACTAGCTTCTAAGACCTTAGCAGGTGTTATTATTGGAGTTTCTATTTCTACTACAAATTCTTTATTATTTTCAATAAAGAATTTTCTCCATATATTCAATATTTTATTTCTTATTCTAACTCCTACTGGACCTAAATCATATAATCCAGCTACTCCTCCATATATCTCATAAGATGGCCAAAATATGCCTCTCCTTTTAGCTAACTCGATTACCTTATCTACTTCACTCACAAGACCTTTATCAGTAAAGCCAAACTTATAAATTTCTTCAACCCGTTATGAGGTATGGAAGATCCTAGATTACTTTATCTATACGATTCAAGAAAATTTGCTGGTTTTAATAAGCCAGCATCTCCGTTCATTGTATTAGGGATTCCTATGGATATAACAAGCAGTTATAGGCCAGGAAGTAGATTTGCTCCCTCATACATTAGAGATGCTGCACAGTATATAGAATTTTATTCTATAAGGACTGGAATTGATATGGGAGATGTAGGTTTTAACGATGTAGGAGATATAATATTACATTCGTCTGACGCTGAAGAGAATATAAGGAGAATTTCAACGGTCTCAAGTTATTTTAAAGATAAAGGAAAAATTTTGATTTCGATTGGCGGAGAACATACTATAACCGTAGGAACTACTAAAGGGCTAAATCCTGATTGCGTATTAAGTTTCGATGCACACTTAGATCTAAGAGATGAATACATGGGATATAAGTATGATCATGCATGCGTTATGAGAAGAATAAGTGAAAGAAGCACAAGAATATTTGAAATTGGAACAAGAGCAGTTAGTAAAGAGGAAATTGATTACGCTAATTCTATTGGTATTCCATTTATAACTTCTCATCAAGTAAAACTTTTAGGTCCTAGAGAAGTCAGTAAAAAAGTTATGACGCATTTCGAAGGATGCAATAAGATCTATATCACATTCGATATGGATTCAATAGATCCGTCATATGCGCCTGGCGTCGCTACTCCAGAACCAGAAGGATTAGATCCATCTACAATATTAGATATAGTAAATTTAATCACAGATAAAAGAATAATAGGATTTGATGTAGTCGAGGTATCTCCTCCTTATGACCCTTCCGGTATAACTACAGTATTAGCATCGAAAATAATTCTAGAAACTGCAGCTTCGATATTCAAGTCGCTTTTATAACTTTTATTGTAGGTTTTCTTATCATATATATTATATCATACCCACAATAAGGACATCTAACTCCTGGTAAAACTTTTAATTTATCATCATCAAATGTTTTCCAACATTTGCCGCATCTATATTTATCTGCCATAGAAGTATGAATGTTTAGCAATGATTTAAAGCTATTTCTAATAGAAAAGCTCAAAAAGGGGATTTCTAATAAATATTTTAGTAAAATGACAGACAATTTGTGTGGAGGACTTCCACCAGAAATATGTGAGCAGTTAAATAAAGAGGAACAGTTTATAAAGGTAAAATTAGAAAGGCGACGATATGGTAAAGAAGTTACAGTAATAGAAGGTATTTCAGATTCTGACGTTGAACTTAAAAAAATAGCTTCGGAGTTAAAATCTAAGTTGGCTGCAGGAGGTACTGTAAAGAATGGTAGAATAGAGATTCAAGGCGATCATAGAGAAAAAGTAAAAGATTTGCTAATTAAGCTAGGATTTCCAGAAAGTAATATAATGGTTATAGAATAGATTAAAAAGAATAAAATTAAAAATAACTAATTTGAAAATTGCTAAGTTATTGGTTTTGTATTTCTATTTTTAGTTCTTGTATTAACTCCTTATATCTATTTCTAACAGTAACCTCGGTAACACCAGCAACTTGTGCTATTTCTTTTTGAGTTCTTCTTTCATCGTTAAGAAGTGCTGCTATGTATATTGCAGCAGCTGCAAGACCTGCTGGATCTTTACCTGCAGTTAATCCAACATTTTTAGCTTTTTCTAAGATTTCTGCGGCAAGCTTCATAGAGGCTCCACTTAAACCTAACAATGAACCTATTCTTGTTACATAATCCTTAGGATCAGAAACCGGTACATCTACGTCTAATTCTCGTAGTAACAATCTATAACATCTGGCAACCTCTTTTCTATTAGCTTTAGTATACTGTGCTATCTCATCTAGTGTTCTAGCTATTTTCATTCTTCTACATGAAGCGTAAATTGATGCTGCTACTACGCTTTCTATAGATCTTCCTCTAACTAATCCTTTTTCTACTGCTTTTCTATATATTAATGCAGCTTCATCTTTTACTGATTTAGGTAAGCCTAGCAAGTTTCCTATTCTCTCAAGTTCGTTCATTGCTTGAGCTAAATTCCTGTCTATTGACGACTGTATCCTTGCTCTAACTTGCCATTTTCTCCATCTTAAAACTTCTAATCTTCTTTTTGGATCAAGATTTCTTCCTATAGCATCCTTATCTTTCCAATCAATGAGCGTGGAAAGTCCTCTGTCATGAATTGTATTATTTAAAGGTCCACCAACTCTACTTCTTTTTTCTTTTTCTTCTGGTGTAAATGCTCTCCATTCTGGACCTTGATCTACTATTCTATCTTCTATTACTTCTCCAGTTTCTGTGCAAATATACTCTCCTCTATCAGCGTCAAAAATTATTTTATCTGGAGGACAGATATATGAACCAGATTTAGAATCTTGCTCCTTACTCATGTCTACCACCTAATCTAGAAATAAGGCACAACCGGGAAAACCCTTTTAAATCTTTCTATTCCGCCATTTATAAGCTTTTCTATAAGTTTTTAAATAAGATACAAGGATTAACCTTTAATAGTTATATTCCCTAAAATAATATAGCCGGGTAGTCTAGCGGCCAAGGATCTAGGGCTTTGGCCCCTGGGACCAGGGTTCGAATCCCTGCCCGGCTACCAGTTGTTAAGATTTTCTTTTTAATTGCTTAATGATATGATAATTCAATTATTATTGATGTTAGTATAATGCTGTTCTCATCTATTCTCTATATTTTTTCTAAACATATAAATACTTAATATAAAGAAAATTATCGATATTATTGTAAAAATTATCCCTAACGTTACTAGTGGTAATAAAGCTTGATGAGGTCCAACTCCAAAAAATATTGGTATTGGGCCAATAAGAACGAGTCCGCCAATTGCTGAACTTGTAGACTGCGGAGTAACTTGCGATATAGATCCGAATATTATAAGGAGCATTCCTATGAAGATTATAAGGAAGCCAATAATGGTTAATCTCATAATTTACTCTATTGTTTTGATATTTATAACGGTGTCGTTTATTGTATTATGGGGGAATAATATCCGTATTATCATCAAAAAAGCAAGATGCTAATGAAATAGCAGAAAAGCTAGGTAAACTTCATGAAGAAGGTAAAATTAGAATATATTATAGGCGTAATGGTGATTTCATCAGATCAGTATTAGTGCCTTCGGAATATCCTGAAAAAATTTTGGATGCAGCAGAAGCAGTTAGTTTATCATCATATTGTATTTTACATATACCTGAAGATATAAAATGGGTAGATGGAGAAGAGGCCCTACTAATAGATGCTCTAGGATTACCAGGAAAAATAGTTACAAATTTACCTTCTGATAATATTAAGAAAATTTTTAAAGGTTTAACAATAGAAAAATTTGAAATAATTAAGGATATTCAAGAAATTGAAAATAAGGAAAATGAAAAAGGTTTTGTATATATAGACAGAGCTTTTGTTGTAAAAGGCGTTGGAGTAGTAATTACAGGATTTTCCTTTACTCAAGTAAAAGTTCATGACAAACTGAAGATTCTACCTCAAGGAAAAGAGGTGGAAATAAAAAGCATTCAGGTTTTAGACGAGGATCAGACAGAAGTTATGCCAGGAATAAGAATAGGATTTGCATTGAGAAATGTTAAAGAAGAAGAATTAAAAGATTCATTTGCTTTAGTAAAATCAAATTCCAAATTATTAAAAGAGTTTACTGCAAAAATTACAGTTTATCCGTGGTCTAAATTTACTGATGGTAAATATCATGTAGTAAGTAATGGTATATCAGTAGTAGCAGAAATAAAAAGGCAAGAAAACGAGGCTCTTGTGTCTTTACCATTCGAAGTTCCAATATCTCAAAGAATAGCAATAATTGATGTAAATGCTAAACAAGGTAAGTCAAGAGTTATAGGCTATCTAGAGCCTAAATAAATTACGTTAAATATATATTTTAGAATAATATAAATACATAATGCGGCCGTAGTCTAGCCTGGATAGGACGCCTGCCTGCCATCATCAGGCAGAACGCAGGAGGTCCCGGGTTCAAATCCCGGCGGTCGCATATTAGTGATGAGCAGTGGGTAACAGAAAAAGTGACGATGGTCTTGAGTCCTGAAATTTTCAAGTATTTTTAATATTAGTTCTTAGTTCATTAAGATTATTTTCTGCTGTAAAAAATACAGGAACATCGTGCGGTAAAGCTGCTTTAAAACTAACTAGTAGCCATTGTCCTATCTCGAGATCTAACGTTCTATCCATTAGCACGTCGTTTATTCCAAATGTTTCAGAGATTAATTGTCTATCATATGGTCTAGGCAAAGTACTAATAAAATATGTATGAAGTTGTTGCAGTACATTTGTATTTAGATAAGCTAATCTCTGTGTACTGATTAGTGCATGTAGATGATATTTTCTTCCATGTCTTAATAATTTTTCTATAGCGTTACTAGAAAGCTCACTTCTGTCCTTTTGTCTAGTATCAAAAGGTATGAATTCCTGAGCTTCGTCTATTACGAACATTATTGGAGATGTAGAATAAAATCTCTTTCTTCTGTTCATGACTTCATTTATAAGCGAAGCTACAATACTTCTAGACTCTTCTATATTTGGTAATTCCAAAATGAAAAGTCTTGGTGAAGACGAAGAACCGTCCAATATTTCTATTGCCATTTTTTCTATATCATAATCTTCAGTTTCGTACTCTTGAGAATTAATGTATGCCTTTAGTGTACTTATAAAAGTAAAAATTGATGAAGTTTCTTTTAATCCGCTAGTTTTTGCTGTTTCTTCTATTTCATCTAGAATTCCTATTATACTATCATCTACTATATCATCTTTACCTAATTTTTTTTCTCTCATGAATATATCTATTTTACGTAATAGTAATCCAAAGAGTGGTTTCTGTGCATACGCTGTATATTTATCATTTATTTGAGATCTTACCATTTCCATGAGATCTCCAAAAGTTAAATATTGAAATTCTTGAGGCGGAACATACAATTGCCTCATTTTTGGATATATTTTATTTGCAACATCTTTTATTGTATCTTTTAAGTCTAGTATTTCTTCTGGTAATACATGGGTCCTTAAGAATTTTCTTGCAGCGTCTTCTGAATTTATTGGCAACCTCTCAGTAGAAACTAATCTTGAATTTATATTTAGCAATTGATCTAGAAGTAAGATTGCGTATTCCATAGAGATATCTATAATTACTATTTTCATATCCGTAGTTTTTAGAATTCTTCTTATTAATGACGCAGTTAAATTAGATTTTCCAGATCCTGTGAAAGCAAATATTCCTATATGATAATTTATAGCTTTTATAAGATCAATATTCAATGGCAAATTTTCTCCAATAACTTTTCCTATTTCAACTCCGTCTTTTTTGCATACAAAGTTTCTAAAAAAATCCTGATCTAAGACATATACTGTAGAACCTACAAGTGGAGGCACATATGTTTTTCTAAACTTAGGTTCACCATTTAGCTCTAAGGTGTAACCAATGGGATAAGAATATACTTCTATCCAAGTATTATCATCTTCCTTATTCCAGCTCTCTTCTACTCTTCGCATAATTTCTTCTCTTAAATCCCTAGGTACAGTTTCGTCTAGTTCTAACATTCCGTAGTGCATAGGTAAAAAATCAGCTACTTCTAATAGTAAATATGAGTTTTCTACCATTGTTTTTACAGCAAGAAGTTTTCCTATGTTTAGTATTTTCCCTGCTATATATGGCATTTCAATAATAAAGCTTCTAAAGCTAATTGAACCTCTACCATCAGCAGTTTGTCTAGTGATTATCTTAACTTCTCTTAGTCTTCCCTTTATATCTTCAAACATTCTTATCACTTTTTAGCTCTACTATATTCCATAATACTTCTAAACTCTCTGTATTCAAGTAATTTACCTTTAGTAATATCCATAGCTTTTTCCATTTTATTTCTGTAGTATTTTACTAACTTATCTGCTAGGAATAAAGGATAATTATACCCCAAAGCCTCTGGTATAGGGTATTCCCCACATATACTTAATAATGTTAATATTTTTTTGGGATCAATTATATTACTTTCGAAATAAAATACCCAACTATATTTATTAAGCTTAAAATATCCAGAAATTATGTCTTTGTTCTCTTCCTTTACTAATAGCCATGGATATTCATTATAGTTTAATTCTGATCTTATTTTAGGATCAAAGTCTTTTACTATACCAATTGTGTTATTAGGAATCTTCATATTTTTTTCTTTATCCATGGATAACTTTCTATCCATTAAAATAATATCAGAATTTAATGAATTAGCTAGATCGTATTCCATTCTTCTCATAAATTCCTCTCCAGAACCTTCGTATATATTATCAGTTATATTATAGGAGTTAAAAGCTAATTTATGTTTATTTAGAGTAAAATTTACAGCTCCTGCTATAACATAAGAGACTATTCCTTCTGCTGTAGGTATTTCGTGCAGACTTCCGTCAATTGCTGAAAGAGTTAACTTAAAAGAGTAGTCAATGTTACTATCTAGTTTGATAAAAGTGGAAACTCCCATATCACTAATTACTGATGTATTCTTGCCAAATATAAGAGCTTTGGAAGCTAAAAAGTTAAGATCAATGGATATGAGTCAAAGTAAAATAGCATCTTTACTTGGCGTAACACAACCAGCAGTAAAACAGTATTTAGATACTAGAGATTCGATATATTTAAATAAACTAAAGGAATTAGGTATTACAGAAGAAGAAATAAATATGTTTTTATCAGATTTAACTGAAATTTTACTTAAAAATGATGTTAAAAGTACTATGTTTTTTATAACAATTTATAGTATGGATATGCTAAGTAGGCTAAGATTTTGTTCATATCATAGGAAAGTCAATCCTCTAATACCACAAGATTGTAACATTTGTGAAAAACTATATAAGGAAGATGAAGAAGAACAGCTTTCTTTAGCTACTTCTATGCTTCAAAACGAAATTATTAGTCCATTAATTCCAGAAGTTTTAAGCAATATAGCCTTTGCTAGGAAAAATCCGAGAGAAATAAACGATGTGATAGCTATAGCAGGCAGGATAACTAAAATTAGAGGTATTCCAACTCCAGTCTCTAGACCTATGTGGGGGGCTAGTAATCATTTAGCTAAAATTCTATTAGCAATAAATATCAATTATCCTGAAATACGCTCAGTTATGAATATAAAATATGATGAAAATGTGAAAAATTCATTACAGAAATTAGGTTATAAGTTTACCTTAGCAGGACCTAAAGATTACGCTAACGATGATATTTTGGCAAAAGATATTGCCAAAGCTTTTAATGGTGGAGACGCCGTTATACATCTAGGAGGAAAAGGAGTAGAGCCAATAACATATATTTTTGGTAAAAATCCGTTAGAAGTTGTAAGAAAGGTAATTGAAATTTCTAGAAAGTATAAAGAAATTATCGAATTATCTTCCTTATCTTAGGCCACCAGTTATATTGCTTTAAGAATGACATAATTGCAGGAACAAATATAGGTCTTACTATAAAGGTATCAAATAATACTGAAAAGCCTACTGAAAAACCTATTTCCTGTAAAAATCTCATATTTGTAGCAACAAGCGAAAAGAAAGCTCCAGCTAGTATGAGTCCGGCAGCAGTTACTACTAATCCAGAGTTTTTGATTCCTGTAAGTATTCTTTTCTCTTCACTTCCTTTTTCTTCTATAATTCTAAGAATTATGAACATATCATAATCTATTCCTATACTAAACAGCATTGCAAAAACTATTAATGGGGATAACCAATACACACTATGGAAAACTAAATCCATAGTAGCTACACCTGTTAAAGAACTTACAATTAATGTTAATGCTAGTCTTATAGGTACTACAATAGATCCTAGTATTACAAATAAATAAAAGATTATAATTAAAATTGTAAAAGGTAATACAAAATTATAATAGTTGCTTACTGTATTATTAACAATATATATTCTTTGTGCATTACTTCCTCCTACTTCATATCCTTGGTTTATAATGCTTTTAGTAAAATCAATAGCTTTTGAACTAAATACTGGATAAGGTATATAGGCTTCGACTAGAGTATAATTATCTCTATAAAATTGAGGTATATATTCAGATTTATTTAAAATAATATTATTTATGGAAAATGTACTATATACTAATCCATTATTTGATATTATATATTTACTTAAATTATAAACTTTCGTATAAGTTATATTTGGATTTCCATGAATTATTATATAATCTATACTATAATTAAATAAATTTAATAGATATTTTTCTCCAATTACTGACGATGAATAAGAAGGAACTATTTCATTAATATTAATATTAGTAGAGTGAGTATAAAACACAGAAAACGAAAATAAGGTAAGTATAATCATTACGAATATCACTATAGTCTTTCTATGGATAGAGGACGAAGCTACTTTTTCTAAATATTTTATTCTAGAATCTACTGGACTAGGAATATCGCGTCTAGGATAGCCTAACCAGGATATTGGTATAGCCTTTAATGCAGTATATGTAAATATTACAGCAGGAATTATTGATGATATTGACGCTGTTATTAGCGCTTCCCCAATATTTTTTAGTAATGGAGAGGGAGAGAATACGAAAGACATGAAGCCTAAAGTTATTGATAGACCGCTAAATATTGCACCTTTTCCAGCAGTTTTTAACGCAGTTTTAATTGGATTATTACTCTTCTTCTTGATTTCTTCAAAATATCTATAAATAAAAAGTATTGAATAGTCTATAGTAATTCCAAACACTATTGGAGGTATAACTAATCCAGAAATGTAGTAAATCTGATAACCAGTAAAAGTTAAAAGATAAAGCAGAGTATATGAAATTTCTATACCTATTACTGCACTAGCTAATAATAATAAAATAGGTAATAATGAACGTAATAATATTATAAGAAGTGAACCTACTAGTATTATCGTTACAATATCTATTAATTTTAAATTACTTTCAGTGTAATAAGCAGATTGAGCGTATATAGCGAAATGGCCAGTAACTGTTCCATTCGTATTCTTTATGAAATTTTCAACATCTATAAGACTCTCGTTTTTTGGAATTTGAATTAAAAAGAGCCATTCGTTTCCTTTATGAAAGTTGCTTAACGATATGGGTGGAGGTAAAATTCTATTTTTAACTTCAGTAAGCGAAAAATTATACGGATTTACTAGTGCAGATTCTGGAATATATTTCCCTGTAATTTCGTATATTATCTCAGAATAATTATTAAAGGTTTTTAAAAAATTATATGCTAGACTAAAATTGCTATAATTATTAAAAGAGAAAAATAAAATATATGGATCTTTAAATACATATGCGCCAGCGTCTCTTGCTGCATTTAGTTTAGTTTCGTTTTTAGTCAAAATAGAGTATGCTACTAGAAATTCCTTAGCTTTGCTAGAATTAGAATGATATTTATCTAATGGTATTCCAAAACTTACATTTAATTGGCATTCAAAATTTGTGAAATTTTTTAATAGATTATACTTTAATATAGTTAAATTATTATAAATTCTATGAAAAGGTTCTAAGTAAGCTGCAGTAATGTTAGCTAATTCAGAGATTTCTTTTGAGTACTCGTTTTTTGTTTCATTAATATATTGAAATGGAGTTACTATTCTATAATCTTCTAGATATTTAGAATTTTTATCTATTTGATTTAGACTTTGATTGTAATTTCCATTTATTATAATATAAAGTGTAGAATCTTGTGAGAAATTAAAATAGTTATCTAACACACGGCTTACGGTAACGCTGGGATATTCATTACTTAAAAAAGGAGAATCGCTATAGACAAAATAATTCTGAATTTGTAATGTAATAGGTGATAATATAACTATTAGAAGTAACCAAGGTATTACAGTAATTAGGCTCTTTTTCATATATTTCTAGAATAATAGCTGTGAATAAAATCGTTTAGGAAATACCAATTTTATGAATGTAACCCATTTATCTAAAAACAAATAGTATAAATCTATGCAGTCTCTAAAGGACGCATTAAATTTGCTTGAAGAAGTTGAGAAAATAATTTCTAACTATAATCCGTCTGAAGAAGATAAAAAGATACTAAATGATATAATCACTAAAAATATGAAAATAGAGGCAGAGCTATATTCAAAATATATAAATATGAGATAATATCGTAGTGATGCGCTAAATACAAAAAAAGACTTATATTCTTCTTTTTAAAATTAATCTTTTGTATGTTTGAGATATTCTTAGATAAACTAATGCCCTATGGAGAAAAAGTATTAACTGACAGCGGACATGTTGTGACATTTTCCAAGAATTTATCTATAGAATTAAAAAATATGGGTATAAATATTAAGGTTTTTGCAGGAGTCGTAGCAGACTATTTTAACGAAAAATCTAAATCTTACTCAATATATTATAGACCTTTAAATATGGCTAATATGTCTGATATATTTACTAGAGTATTCGAGTTTTGGGTAGTTTATTCTTCTGGCCAAATTCAGTTATTTTCTATAATTTCAAATTATAAAGATATAAGTGAAATAACAATTATAGATCCACAATTAGTAACATTAGAACTAGAGAAAATTATGAACTTCGCTAAAAATTACAAGACAGCTACAATTACTATGCCATTTCTATATAAATTCTTAATATTTGAAACATTTAATTTGTTTAGAAAGAATAATATATTGAAATTTGAAGGGATTATAGAAGAAAAACGTGATGCTAAATACATGATGGCCGTAAATAAGAATCTTAATGCAATAATATGGAAAATAGACTCCACAAAACTGAATTATGTTAACGATATTTCGAGTGAAAAAATTGGTGGAATGGTTAGGAATTTATAGTAAAACAAATACATAATATCGGATAACAGTGACAAAACTTGAAGAATGGGATTGGCGATTCAGAAATCTTAATGAAGTAGAGTCGTTTTTACTTGCCATATTTTCTATTGCAGTAAAAGCAATTCCTTTGTTTTTCCTATTACCCAACTACTCTATTTTAGTAATACCAGCTGTTATACTTGCAGCTACAATAGCTGTTATTCCTCATGAATTAGCCCATAGGCAATACGCAAGAAAATACGGATGCTTTTCAAGGTTTACTTTGAATTTTACCGGATTTCTAGCTACTACTATAATAAATGCGTTACCATTTTTTGGTCTATTATTTCTTTCTGGATATACTCTAATTTCTTGCAGATTTTTCTCTATAAGCAAAGAAATAGAAGGTAAATCAGCAGCTGTAGGCCCATTGACTAATATCATAATCTCGGTTTTATCATTTTTATTAATAGGTTATGTTACGCAAACTGTAGCTTTCTTCTTGTATGAAATAGCCGCGTTTAATGCTGCAGTAGCTTTCTTTAATTTACTACCTTTCTGGATATTAGACGGTCTTAAAGTATTTAGATGGAACGTAGGAATATGGATAGTAATGATAATATCTTCTGTAGTACTAATGTATTTTACTGGTGAATTATGAAACCTAAAATATTATCAATTAAACCTACAATACTGTTAATGATTCTAGTAGCTGTAGGATATATTATAGGTTATGTATTGTCAATAGTTAATTTTATAGATTTCCTTTATTTGATTCAGGTAAACTTATTAGTTTTTAACGGTGATTACATAAGTTTAGTAACATCAATTTTTATTACAAATAGTTTTATAGACTTTTTCTTTAATTTTATATCATTAGGTGTAATATATTATTTATTTAGATCATATGCAGGGAAGATTGAATATGTAGTTTTTCTAATATCTGGAATAGTAGGTAATATTTTGACTTTGTTTGTATTTCCTCCAAGAACCGCATCAGAAGGTGCATCTGGCGGAATATTTGGAATATTTGCTTATTATGTAATATTAGATATGTTGGAGTTGAATAGAATAGATTATAATGGGTTAGGAATACTTGTTTTTGTTTTTATCTTAAGCGATATAATACCAAACGTTAATTATGTTGCGCATATTGGAGGAATAACTAGCGGGATATTACTGGCATTTGCTACCTTTAGGCTTTTAAGGAAAAATAGAAGAATTTAGTATTTATGAATATAATAGAAGAAATTTTGTTAGTATTAGGAATTGTAATGATGCCTTATGGTTTATATGAAGTGGCTAAGGGTAATGGCGATAAACAAGTAAAAATCATTCTAATAACTATATCGTTAGCGTTATTTGCTACTGAGTTCTTTTTAGCATATAGATGAGAATACTAATATCTGGTACTCCTGGAGTAGGAAAGACTGAAATTAGTAAAATATTGTCATTAAAATTTAATTTTTTATACTTTTCTGTATCAAAATTTATTTTAGAGAATAAATTATATACGAGTTACGATTCTAAAAGGGAAACATATAATATAGATGATAGTGTAATACAGAAAATAAATGATCAAATTAATAAAATGGATAATGTTATAATAGAAACAATCTATCCATCTTTAGTAGATAATGCAGATAAAATTATAGTTTTAAGAAAAAATCCATTTGTTTTATATAAAGATCTTAAGGATAGAAATTGGGGAGATTTAAAGATAGCCGAAAACGTTGAAGCTGAAATACTAGGCGTAATAGCTCAAGAAGCAAGAGAATGGTTTAAGAATATTTGTGAAATAGATGTTACAAATAAATCCAGAGAAGAAGTTGTAAAGAATATTATTGATAATCGCTGTGATAATGTAGATTGGCTATCCGATGATAGAATTCAAGATCTTTTAATAGAATTAGATAAGATTATTAGTCTATACGAGAATAAATAATTATAATGAGCTCTAATCCATTTAGAATACAGTCTCCTCAACAGCCTCAAAAACAACCTAGAGATCTTAGAAAAACTCAGCCTCAGATACCAGCAGCAGATATAAAAATCCAAATGAAAATGAAAAATATTAAATATAAAATAGCCGTGCTAAGCGGTAAAGGTGGAGTAGGAAAATCTTTTGTATCATCTAATTTAGCTATGGCATTAGCTGCCTCTGGAAAAAAAGTTGGTATAGTAGATGTAGATTTTCATGGTCCATCTGTTCCTAAGATGTTAGGAGTAAGGGGTCAAGTATTAACAGCTGATGACAACGGGATAAATCCAGTACAAGGTCCTTTCGGGATAAAAGTAGTTTCTATAGATTTCCTATTACCTAGAGACGACACACCAGTAGTATGGAGGGGGGCAATAAAACATACTGCTATAAAGCAATTTCTAGGAGATGTAAATTGGGGTGAATTAGACTATTTAATAATAGACATGCCACCTGGAACTGGAGACGAGGCGCTTTCAATAGCTCAACTAGTACCAAGTATTAGCGGAGCTATTATAGTTACTATACCTTCCGAAGTTTCTACACTTGCAGTTAAAAAATCTATAACTTTCGTAAAAACTGTAAACACAAAAATATTAGGCGTTGTAGAAAACATGAGTTATTTTGTGTGTCCTTCTGATAATAAACCTTACTATATTTTTGGTGAAGGAAAAGGTAAAAAAATGGCTGAAGATATGGGAGTATCGCTTCTAGGCCAAATACCTCTTGATCCTAAAATTGCCGAATCCAATGACTCTGGTGAACCGTTCTTTCTTAAATATGTAGATTCCCCTACGTCAAAAGAGTTTTTGAATATTGCAGATAATATAATTAAAATTGTGGAACAAAATTCTTCTTCAACTTAAAATAAAATTTTTTATTTTCATAAACTGGATATTTTTCTATAATTCCTTCTCTTACTAGATCAGCTAACGTTTCTCTAAATTCCATAGGTGAGAATTCTGTACTTGTTTTTAATATTTCTTTCATAATTTCTTCTGATGTCATATCTCTATTTTTTAGAATTTCAATGATTTTTTCTCTTAATTTATTGTTCATAGGTAATATGTATATATCAATTTCCTATAAAAATTTAGGTCTTGATTATAGATATAACTTTAAAAAGAATAAAAACTAAAATCTAAAAGGTGGAAAGTAAAATGAGTATTGAAATTACTGAAAAAAGCATAATATTGAGAAGATTTCTCATGGTTGCTTATGGCTTATCTGAGGCCGATGTTGATGCATTTATGAAAATAGTTAAGAGCAAGGAGGGCAAGGATGTAGATTCTATATCATCGGAACTAGGAATAAGTAAAAGCAGAGCTAGTCTTATACTTAAAAGGTTATCAGATTCTGGTTTAATCGAAAAACAGAAAAATAGCGGAAGTAAAGGAGGAAGACCAAAATATCTATACTACATTAATAAAGAAGAGGTTATATCTAAAATGATAAGAAGAGCAAAAGAAATATGCACAGATCTAGAAAGTATAATTTCTTCTATATGACTAGTTTAATGCCTTCCAAAAGAATATAAAAACCAAATGCTAGAATAATAATAAATGATGCTATTTTCGTATATTTCGAATACTTTCTTATATACTTGTGCGAGATCAAAGGAAATATTATAACCCATATCAATATTCCAATAAAAAAACCTAATATACTGGAAATTCCTAGATTTTCTAGCATAAAGATTCCTATAGTTAGCCACCAAGTTATCTGATATGGATTAGTTAGACCCATGCTAAGACCAGTTAGGTAATTTCCTTTAGGTGAAGTATTAGTATTGAATTTAGATTTTATAATTAAAGTAGAGATAATAATAAGTAATAAACCTCCTGCTATATAAATTACCTTTAGGAAATCTTTAGGTATGAAATTTCTGAAATTATACGATATAAAATAAAAAATCAAATCCGCTGTCATAGCTCCAAGTCCTACACTACTCCCATGAATTTTTGATTTTACGGACTCATTTAATATTATAGCATTAACTGGACCTGGAGGAGCAGCCATAGAAAGTCCTAGAATGATACCTAACAGAATAGATATCATGATACCATCTCCTTAAATTTTAACGCGTTTTTAATAGAGTAAATATTATTAAAAAGCACATAAGATTCCCCGTTCACTATGCTTTTTAATTTAAGTAAATCTTCATCAGAATAATTATATCTATAGTTAACTTCCTTACCGCCTATTCCATGTAACCTGTAGTATCTGATGTCTCCATATAAAGGCATATGTCTAAAAGGATCTGTTACATGAATAAGTTTAGCTTCCTCTAAAACATGGAGTAATATGTCTTGATTGTTATACCACTCTCCTCTAGGTTCCCATCCATACAAAAATTTTCTATCTAGTATCGAGGAGAACTCTATAACGTTTCTTATATTTTCTGCATTAGGCTTAAATGAAGGTGGAGTTTGAAATATTATTATTCTAGAGTTTAAAACATTGGCTTCTTCAAGTGTGATTTCTAACGCTTTTTCTGTATCTATATTAACCTTGAATGAACCTAGGTTATTTATATCACTAACTAAAAATTTTTTCATTTTTTCATAGTTTTTATTATAAGAATGTGTTATAACTTGTAGTGCTTTAACATTTAGCTCGATATCTCTGTTATAATTTCTCCATTTCTTTAATTTATCAATACTTACTATATCATAAAATGTATCCTGAATCTCTAGAACATTAAATAAATTAGCTGCCTTATAGCTAAAGCCGCAAATGCCGATTTTCATATGTATTAAAAATGATTTTGGGAAAAAATTTAAAAAGTTTATATGTGAGCCCTATTTATGCAGAATGAAGAAACAAGCAAAATAGCTAAAGAAATGTATGAAAGAGGTAAAAGCATAAGAGAAATTGCAAGAGAACTTAATCTTAGTTATTCACGAGTAAGAAAGATTCTTAAAGATTCTGGAGTTCAATTTAGAGGAAAAATTTCTAGAGATCTTGAGGAGAAAATAATAGATCTCGCTAAAAGAGGATATAGTGCCAATAGAATAAGTAAGGAGACTAAAATAAATTCCAATACAGTACTTCGAGTTCTAAAAAAGAACAACTTAGCTAAAACTAAAAGGAAATTAGCTCCAGAAAAAATAGAAGAAATAAAGAATCTGTATAAAAACGGAGTTTCAATTTATAAAATAGCTAAAAATTTGAATATATCTACAAACTTAGTAGTATATCATTTAAAAAAGTTAAATGTATATAAGCCTACTCATGAATCTTATTCCACATCTCAGTAGCTAACTTTCCATCGTATTTAAATAATCTAACTTTGTCTTTTGCCATTTCTTTCATCTGCCTATGTTCCTCTAAAGTATTATTCAGTTTTTCTATAAGTATTTCTTTTAATTCTCCAGTTAGCATTTTTCCTGATCTATATTCTTCTTCTATTTCTCTAATTTTATTATCATCTGGCTCAAAGAAATAGTATAACCATTGAAAAGAGACATCTATTTCAGTGTTTCCGCCCAATTTTCTATGAAGTTCTACTGTAGGCTGTCCTCCAGAGAACGCATATTTCATTATTTTTCTCTCAACAGTTTTGGGATCGTCTGTAAGGTATATAGCGGATTCTGGAATAGAAGAACTCATTTTTCCCTCAGGCCCAGTTAATGGAGGAAGAAATTTACTATGAATTTGTGCCGCCTTGTAATATCCTAAACTCTCTGCTATATCTCTTTGTAATCTCCAATATGGATCTTGATCTATTCCTGCAGGAATTAAACATCTTTTCTTTTCAAACATTGTAGGGGCAATTTGTAGAGCAGGATAAAATATTATTCCTATATTGGACGATAGTTCTAAACCAAATGTAGCCTTTACTTCATTAAACGTAAGTTTTTTAGCTATTTTTGTTGTAATAGGATACATATTTTTAATATATTCAGTATCCTGAAATATAAATGTCTTATCTGGATCAAAACCTACTGCAATTATATCTAAAATATTATCATAAGCCCATTGTCTAGTCTGTTCTAACGTATATTCCTGGTTTCTCATGAATTTTTCATCGTCTGTTATTTCAATATATACATTTACCTTAAATTTGTCTTGGAGCCATTTAGTAAAAATGAACGGTATCAGATGTCCAATATGCATTCCTAAAGATGGAGCTCTACCAGTATAAAGGAAAAATCCTTTCCCATTCCTATAATCCTTTAAAATTAGGTCTAAATCTCTATGTGAGAAAAAAATATCTCTTCTTAACATTACATGTAGGTCTCCTCCTATAAGTTTAGAGATCTCTTCCTTTAGTTCTGGAGTAATTTTTTGAGTGCCAAACTGTATTATTAGCTTATCATAATCTACTTTACCCTTAACTTCCCAAGGAGTTACAGAAAAGTTTTCATTGGACATAAAAAGAGATGATAAAAAAGGAAATAAAAAGCGTTTTTAGGCTTTTTGAGTGAGAGTAGCTGCGGGTAAATCTGGGAATTTTTCCTTCATTTTTTGCTCTGCTATTGTAGACGCTTCGTCTAAAATCTTTCTTGCCTCAGCAGTTGGTGCAGATGCGTATGAGTAACTTCCAGTAAAGTCTCCAGCCTCGACAACTACTTCCTGTAGACCTTCTCCCAATTCTCCTAGTTCTACAGATAATTCTGGCATTACTCCTCTTAATACGCCTTTTAGTTCATTTATAACTCCAACTACAGGTACTAAGTTTACAAACACATCTCCTATTTCGCTTACAGTTTCTAATCTAAGTTCTACTTGTTCCAACGCTATTTGAGTTGTTAATAATTGTCTGCTTATTTTTCTTATTTCTGCTACCTCATTTGCATACATTGCAGCTCTTGCTGTATCTTTGGACATTTGAGCTTCAACTACTCTTTCGAATAATGTTCTGTCTCTTTCCTGCATTCTTCCTATGTATGCGTCAAGTCTACTTACCATAGAACTTAATTGGTAATGAGCTTGAACTATCCTATATTTTAAGGGTTCCTTGCTCTTAAATGCACCCTTAAAACTTTTCCACATATCTTTATCTTCTGATCCTGCCCAATATTTCTGGAAATCTTTTCCAAGCATCTTAATTAATATGTTGTCAAAGAAGTTTTTTAAAGCGGATGACCAGTAATATATATTTATTATGTATTAACGAGAATATAATATATTTGTGAGAGTGTTGCCATTCATACAAGTAGATGAAGATCCAGATTTTGATATAATTCAAGAAGGAAATAAAATAAATATATACGTAGATCTAAGGGGAAAAGGCTTAAATATAGATAATATACAAGTTAAAATAAATTCTAATTCCGTATATATTATAGATCAACAATCGAATTCTACTGTAAAAACTATAAATCTTGCTGCGAATACAAATCTTCAGGTCTCAGAAGTAAGAAAACATAATGGAACTTTATTAATAATATTAGAGAAGAATAATTGATGGTAGAAGAAATATATCTTACTGATTCTTATGTAAAAAATTTTAAGGCAAAAGTTGTTAAGGTAGGTCAAGACGGAGTTATTTTAGATAGAACTGCATTTTATCCAGGCGGAGGCGGGCTTGAAAACGATATAGGAAAATTAGTTATAGACAATAAGGAAATACAAGTGACGGAAGTCAAACGTCAAGACAACGAAATAGTACATAAGATAAACGGAAATCTTTCCGAAGGAGATCTTGTAGACGGAATTATAGATTGGGAAAGAAGATATTCTATGATGAAATTACATACCGCTTCCCATATAATTGCCTCGATAGCATACAATAAATACGGTGCTATGGTAACTGGAGGACATATTTCACCAGAATATGCAAAAGATGATTTTAATGTAGAAGATAAAAACGTATTAACTAATATAATAAATGAGGCCAATGACATAATTAAGAAAAATATTGATGTTAAGGTTTACTTTAAACCTAAAGAAGAAGCATTAAAGATACCTGGAATAGTGAAATTAATGGGCAGAAATCCTCCTGATGTACCTATATGGAGAATTGTAGAAATTCCAGGGATAGATATTCAGGCTGATGGAGGACCACACGTTAAGAATACATCAGAAATAGGACATATAGAATTAATTAAAGTCGAAAATAGAGGTAAAAATAAGAAGAGAGTCTATTATACTGTAAAAAGTTAAGGCCATACCCATTTTATACTTGTTATAAATCTTACGATGAATCCAGAAATTATTCCTATGAAATTGATTATGCCAAGTACTAAAGACTGAAGTTTTAAATAAGACGTAAAAAACAATATTGCCAATATTTCCGAAGCATTACTAAAATGAAACATAATTACAATAATTGAAATTACCACAATATACTGAATAATTCCTCCACTAGCTGACGACATATGAAATTTAAGTAGTCTTTTCCATATGTTTCCTATTCTTTTATCTTTAAATGTCCATACATCGTTTAACATAAAATTGAAAATTATTGAAATTTCAATTGCTAATGCTAATGATATCGATATGGATAAAAGCTTAGTAGTAGATAAAAATACTAGTTCATTCACCAACGTGCCTAGCCCTCCTACTATGGCAAATTTCAGTAATCTCGACATCAAGAGATTATTTATATAATGAATTTTAAAATGCTTTGGTTAGTACTGTAAAACTTATTTATATAGTTAATTAGAGTCTTAAAATTTCTTTTTATTGATATTCTAGCATAATACGAATTTAATCCTACAAAACTACTTGCATCCCTTACCATAAACCCTTTCTTAACTAGATAATCATTTAAAATGTTCACCTTGAAAGGAAATTTAAAGAGTAAATACGGAGCATTGCTATTGTACATTTTATAATTGAAATCAAATTTTATGGAAAGTTTTATTTCTGATAATAGATTTTTTGTATAGCTCTTACTCTCATTGAAGAAGATTCTTACGTCATTAGGATTTACATTAGAAAATATGTAATAAGCAATGCTATTTACTCTCCATGGTATAGCTTTTGACTCTAAGACTTTAGAACTTTTACCTATTGTAAATCCTAGTCGTAAACCAGGGACTGAAAATGATTTAGTAAATGTAGATATTATTAGAATGTTATTGAACTCCTCTACAAGTTTTTTTGCGCTGCTAACTGCACTAATATCTGAAAATGATTCGTCAATAATTAGTTCTTTCCCATCATTGAGCGCACTAACTATTTCTTCTAAACTTATTGTACTTCCCGTTGGATTATTAGGGTTACTGAGTAAGACTTTTTTGCCTAATATACGATATATAAAACTATTTCCATTCTCCTCAGCAAAATAGATTGATGTTCTTGGATATTCTGAAAAATTAGGCTCAGGAACATTAATTCCTTTATCTAACAATCTTATAGCTTCAGTAGCTCCATTAAAAACTCCTATATATTCAGGATTTACGTCATAAATTTCTGCTATATTTTCTTTCAATTTAGTATAGTTATCAGGATAATATTGATATACTTTATATTTTATAGCATCACTTATTAGGTCAGATAGAAAATCAGGCATACCAAGTGGGTTAAGATTAATACTAAAATCATCAATAGTGTTTGGCTTTCCATTAATCCATTTAGCTCCTCCATGTATCATAATCCTCTTTCTCTAAAATAGTTCCCTATAATGTTTTTCTCAGCTCTTCTCAATATTTCGGAAAGATTAGATACACTTATATTTAATTTATCTGCTAGTTCGGAGACTTTTATTTTTCTAGGGAAATCAAAAAATCCTGCTTCAAATGCAATTTTTAGTATCTGTTCCTGCCTTGCGGTAAGTATATCTTGAGACTTAACTTTTACAACCTTTATTATTTTCGTATCTATTTTGTAATTTAAAAACTCCTTAAGGAGCTTTTTCAATTCTGTGTAATCACTTAAAATTACTGTCCAATAGAATCCTTCTAATGTTATTGTTCCATTTAATATGATATAATTTGATAAAATCTTTTCTACAGGATAATTAATATTTAAAGTACCCAAATATTTGAATTTAGAGACTTTAGTAAATTTTCCATTAAGCACAGAAAGTGTTTTCTCATCTCCCTTAAATTCAGCCAAAATTTTAGGAACATTGCTGAAATTCTTTATATCAAGAATAACCAAGGAATTTCTAGTCCAGTCTATATTTTTTGTCCATTCTTCGTGCGGTAACTTAATACTTACATATAAAAGCATCGATATTAAATACTTCGTCTTAATTTTTAAGTTTACGTAGATCAATGCTATGTTAAGAGTTTAAGTAAATTTTATATTACCTTAAATGGTAATATCAAATGCTCCGGTAGTATAGCCCGGTCAAGTTTAGCGCCGAGAGTATGCAGGCCTTTCGAGCCTGTGACCCGGGTTCAAATCCCGGCCGGAGCACTAATTTTTAATAAAATTGAAAGAGAGTTATGTTCTCTTTATTAAGGCGTAAATGGAACGGCAAAGGATATTTTGCAATATTCTTATACCATTTAATAATAGAAGTAAGATTATGATGATTAATATAAATAAATTAGATAATGGACATAATTTCAATTTTGAAGAAAGTCATTAAAAAGTTAGTGCTAAGATATATTGAATAAAATCCCAGATAATATAATGCTTGAAAACGCAAATAGTTGAAGAGCCTTACCTTTACGACATAAGGGGTTTTTGAGAGTCATATATGTTAAAATAAGATCCTCCATAATGCTAATTAACTTACTTTAAGAGATAGCCTTTCTATAATAGTTTAAATACTACAACTGTAACGCTTTTGTTATTATATTAAGGGTTTTTGTTTCACTGAATTGTTATTTTTGAGTACTAGGTTTAAAAGAAGATCTGCTAACTTTCTGTCTAAATTTTTTATACACTTTCTGTCTATTCCAATCATAGGGCTACTTATTATGGCAATTGAGGATAGAATTTATCGTTTAATTGAATTGCTACTTTATGTTGCTAAAGAGGAGAGTGCAGAGGTTACTGCAACTAAACTGCAGAAGATTTTTAATATTGCAAGATCTTTCGAAACTTTAAGCAAAACTTTTCTTGCAGCATATGGTACATTATACCGTGGCTAACCTGATATTTTTTGATATCAGGCATTTTCCAACCTCCTAAACTTCTCTAACTCAGTAATGAAAAAATTGACAGGAAGAGTATAAAGAAGACTAATAGGTACTTCATTTAAATGAAGAAAGAGGAAAGGGTTTAAAAATGGAAAGTTAACCATTCCTTAAAAGTCTAATTATGCTTTCAAATATTACCATTACACTTAGCATTCCTAAACCTATGCCAAGAAAATAAAACCATAACGTAGCGTACCATGGCGGTGGAATCTTAGGACAGAGATAAAAAGAACCAAAGTGAGATGAACTTGCATAGACCGGATTATTGATATATACTGTATGATCCATTGATAGTAACCATAATCCAATACCGATTAAAACTAAAGAAGACAGTATGATAACTAAACTTCTTTTATCTGCCTTTCTTAAGGAAAAATGAACAGTCAATAAGGTAGAAATTATACCTGCAACAAGTATTAGAACTGAAACCCACAACATATAAAAAAAGAAAATTTAACTTTTGGTAAAAAGTTTATTGGATAGGCATATACGTAGTGTTGTATTGCAAACCATTGTGATATTATAGCTAGACTTAGAAGGCTTATCCACTTCATTGTGGTTGGGAAGAGGGAAAAAGGGTTTAAAAATGGCTGAATAACTGCAATAAATAAGGTAATGTTAGCTCATATGTTACTAAGGCTATGTATAATCCTGCTAAGAATTTAAGTAATAATAACTTCAAGTTTTCAGATAATAATTTCGTTATCCAGTAAACAGCCAACAACGATAGAACTTTAATGCTTATTAAGTCTGGAAGAACTAGGCTTCCATTACTCTCAACAAATCTTGCAATAGGGTTGAGTTCGAACACATAAGCATCCACATTCACTTCATAATTATCAGTCCATAAAATATAACTATAAATTACATCAAAAGCACTGCAAATTATTATAATGAGCCAAAGAGTCCTAATTTTCATAAGATCACTTAACTTACGCAAATATTATGTTTTTTGCAGAGGTGGTTTAGAAGGGTCTCAGTATCCTTAAATCCCTTTCTGCATATTGGGCAAACAGTCGTATGTTCTGAATATCTTATGTGCATTTTCAATGCCTCACTTGATGAAAAAGGTATAAGGCAGAGGGGGCAAACGTAAGGTGAAACCGCTTTACTCTGCATTAATCTGTATAAATAGTTTGTTTCATTCAGTAAATCAGGCCTATAAATGAGAGTCTTTACTATCGCCCTAATGACCCTCTTTTGTTCCGGAGTGAGAGAATGGTAACGCGTTAATTCCTCCAATGATACATGAATCATTATACCCTTATGGTTACTCAGGTACTTTTTAGTACCTGACTTAACGTTATTGGCGTCTGTCATTTTTTCACCCTCCATATTGTGTAGATGTTTGAGCAAGTTACTGCACCTTCAAGAACTGTATCACCGTATATTACCCACATCGGTGAGAAATGGAAAACCATTAACCAATCTGTAGCAGTCAGCAAAAGGAAAAGCAAAATATCTTCTTAGAGGTAATCAAGGCGGTAACAGGAAATACTAATAATCCCATGCTACAGTTTCATTTAAGTTTTTAATGTTTCGTCAGTTGTAGAATCTTTTAAATTTAATTAAAAATAAGCAATGTAACTATGGCCGAATCTGATATAGAAAAAAGGATAGCGTATTATAGATGCCAAAATAAACCAGTAATTTATATTGCAAAAACATTAAATATAGACTGTCAGAGTGTTAAATATATTCTGAAAAAATGGAAATTTCTAACTAAGGAATATATAAATTCATTAACTCAGTGTGAGAATTCTTTTCTAAATCCTGACATAACCGGTCTTCTTAAGAGTTCTGACTTAACTTTTGATTATGCTAAAAAATTACTTTCAAACAAATATGTTCTTAATTATATTTTTCTAAATAAAAACGAGAATCATAATAGATATATGGATTGTCTTCGTTATCATATTATCCTTTTACAAAAAAATATGTGAACTATTATAGAGGAAATATCTCTAGATTATAATAAGAATTTTCTATTTCTATATGTCTCATTCTTTGTATCGAGACTTTGTCTAACTACATTAGTGCTTCCACTAAGTTTTTGTCTTATTTCTTCTTATTTTGCACTGTCTAAATGTATGAGAACTTCATGGGAATACTAATATTATATGAATAGCATTAAAAAATATTATAGCATTATTAAGTTTCAATAGACAAATATGTTAATTCTAGTTTAATACTAATCATATTTAATTATTACCATTATTTTTACAATAAATGATTTTTATGTAATAAACGCTTCACTCATTAACGCTGTAAGGTTAAATATAATTTACTTATGATAATCATAAAGATTATTTTGTACTCTAATGTTAAGTAACTTAGGTGCTTAGGAATAACTATAGAACGAACTAAATTAATAAGCAGGGCTCTTGAAATAATTAAAAAGGCTGAAGAATCTAATATAACCTTAAGGCTAATTGGGGGTGCTGCAATAGCATCCATAGCAGAAAAGGGGAGTGAGATATTTGCAAGGAACTATAAGGACGCCGATTATTTTGGCTTATCTTCCCAAAGGAAAGAGATCATTACATTTTTAGAAAATCTGGGATTAGAGCAGAATAAGAGGTTTAACGCTTTACATGGATATATTAGATTAATGTTTTACGACTCAGTTTTAGATTCTACTATAGATGTATTTTTAGACGAATTTATTATGTGCCATAAGCTGATATTGAAGGATAGATTAAAGTTATATTATCCTACTATTCCCCCTTCAGATCTCTTGTTAACTAAAATGCAGATAATAAATCTCACAGAGAATGATAAAAAGGATATAGCAGCTCTGTTATACGATTTTGAGATTGGCAATAAGGATGAGGATAAGATTTTAGATGCTAATCATATAGCAAGTATTTTATCTAATGATTGGGGATTTTATAAAACTTATACTATAAATCATGATAGGATGGTAGATTTCCTGAAAAACAGTGAGTATTCTAATATAATCTTGCCAAAGTTGCAGAAAATTATGGAAATCATTGAACAGTTTCCTAAATCAATGAAATGGAAGATGAGAGCTAAAATAGGAGATAAAGTGAAATGGTATGAGGAGCCAGAGGAGGTTAATACAGACTTCAAAAAGTAGAGCAGGTGCGGGGAGTGGGGTTTGAACCCACGCAGGCCTTCGCCAATAGGGCCTAAGCCTATCCCCTTTGGCCTAGCTCGGGCATCCCCGCATACATCTTTTTTAATTTTTGCTATATAAAAAACTAGTCCTTTACAGTTTCTAGAATAGAAACTACATTCCAAATAGATATTCTTGTATGTGTAGGCATATTTGGATCCTGACTTATATCTTCTAAGATACCTATTGCGTTAGCTGCTCTTACAGCAGGGCTAGAATTTTCGTCCTGCAAATTTCTTATTGCGTCTGTTGCTGCTCTTCTGATGTTCCTAGGAACGCTTGTATCGTTAACTATTTTTTGTAATAGAATGACAGCTTGTTTAATTTTTGCTTCATTATCGTAGAGTGTTGCCATAAACTCATCACCAGTTATTTTTTTATATACTCACATTTAGGTTTATTTTAGAGTAAAAATGAGTAACGATCAATCTATTAAGAAAGGAGCTGAGCTTTTAACTCAGGGGGCTACGATGCTTAATGAGTCTTGTCCTATTTGTCATTCCCCTTTATTTAAACTTAAGAATGGAGACGTTATATGTCCAGTTCATGGTAAGGTTTACTTAGTTAAGTCTGACGAAGAGGAGAAAAAGGTTAAGAAAGATATAGTTCTGAGTTCTACGGAGGACGAGCTTATAAATAATTTAAATTATCTGTTAAAGAAACTTAGAGATAGTCCAGAGGATTCTGATGTTATGATGCAAATAATAAGGTATTTGGATGCTATAGAAAGACTTAGGAGGATTTTAGGTACTTCTCAACAACATTAAATATTTCCGTAGTTATTGTTTCAATATTATTCTGGCCATTTACTATTATTAATTTGTCCTTTTTAGCGATTTCCAAGTATTTATTTCTTACATTATGTAAAAGTTTTATTTTCTCCTCAAAATTGAATTTATCATTTTTATTTATTCGTTGAATGGCTATTTCTATTGGAACGTCAATTAGAAACGTGATAGTAGGTTTAGGAAACTTAGAGTTAACTTCTCTAATCCATTCTTCGTCTATTCCCATTACTGATTGATAGGCTATTGATGAATAAATATATCTATCTAGAATTACTATATCTGGATGTTGGTTATATATCCAGTTTATATGTATAGCTCTATCTGCTGCGAAAAGTAAGGTTAAAATTATTGGATTTTTCCACCCATTATCCTCTATCATTTTGATAATGTCCTGAGTAAAAGGCTCAGCTGTAATAATTACATTTTTGTTATGCAACTTCTCAAAAAGTTTTTTTGCAACTGTAGTCTTTCCAGCACCATCTATTCCTTCTAATGCTATCAATAACATTTTAATAATCTTAATGATCTTTCTTCAAAATTATCATTTAAGCTTATTGAGCCTAATATTACTCCGTCTGCCTTCTTTTCTGGAGTTAATATTTCGATTTTTTCATTTATATTTCTAATTATGCCTGCACCAGAGATTTTTCCAGAATTAAGTAAAGCCACTAATGCGCCTTTAATAATTGATTTATCTATAAAATATCCGTAACATTCTCCATATTCAAATTGCAACATATCTCCCCATGCTGTAGATAAATTATGATTAAGTCTTGATCCGAAGACATCAGTATAATTTACTTCTAAAATATGTGAATCCCTAAAATATTTTATGAATTTTTCCCTTCTAGATCTTATTCTTTCTAGCTTGTTCTTAAAAAGAAATCTAGGTATTTTATTGACAATAACTATTCTATTTTGAAACATAGACGGTAAATCATTTTTCAATCTTTCATCGAATAGTAATATATAATCTGGATTAATATAATAAATAAGTTCTTTTTTATGCATATATGCCTTTAATCCTCTTACCCATCCGTCTGTATCTATAACGTTTATTTTAGATTTAGTTTTTTCGTATATTTTGCTAGTTTGTTCTACGTGAAGTCTGGGATTGTATGAAGGTGAGGTATACCCATAAAATTCAGTGTAGTTAAAAATACTATTTTCAGGAAAAATTTTAGATGATATGAAAGTAGGTATAAAAATATCTGGCTGTCCTACATCAGCTGTTAAATAAGTTATGTTTTTTGTCTTATTAATGAAGGTTTTACAAAAATATGTTTTACCGGAGTCATTACTACCAAGAACTATAGTAGTTCCTTCCGTTTGGATTATTTGTGAAATTATTTCATCCCAGCCTAAATGGCTTATCTTCGCTAGTATGTTACAATTTGTCTCTATTTCTGCAATGTTATTGGTAGATACTGAAAAAGTTCCTTTCCCAATAATAGCTATATCGCCGAATTCTTTTCCTTGTATAAATATATTACCTGTTAATATTTTTATTTCACAAGGTCCCTCTACTATTATATCTTCTTCTTTATTTAGTTTCATGTAGTTGACCTTAACGCTATAAGATACGCTGCTCTTATGTCCTTATTTTTTATTTTTACGTAAGGATTTTTAGAACTTGTTTTTCTTTCATCTACTCTTTTTACTCCAGGAAATTTTAAACTAAGTACCTTATATACTAATTCTCCTAATCTATTTCCTGTTCCGACTCCAATATAGAATCTATTGTGTGGAAAACTTTCCAATATAGAATCTATTGTGTCCTCTACGCTTTCTATTTGGGTTTGCTTAGTGTCTATAAGAGTCCCATCTGCAACAACTGCTATAGTTAATCTAAATGAGTTAGTATCAATTCCTACTAGAACTTCATTAAATTTTTCTTTACCCTGTGCTTCGCATATCGCCTTATTTATAGCTAATTCAATATCTTCTTCCTTATTTATTACTATATCTCCACTACATTCTGAAACTTCTATTTTAGATGACATCGAATCTAACAGATTTTCTCTCTTTTTTATTTCTTTAATTGTTAATGGGAACAATCTTGGGTCATTAATACGCAATAATGGTTTTTTAATACCCACACTTTATTATTAAAATATAGTGGAATATAAACATTGCAAAATAAGCGAGTTCATATTTAAAGAGAGTAATCTAGTGTCTATATATGGAGCTTCCGGTAGAGGAAAGACTATAATAGGACTTCAAGTTGCTAAAGAATTTTCCAGGTCTATTTTTATATCTTCAGAAGGTTATATCTATAAATCTAGAGTTTCGAATATATATTTTAAAAACGTATTATTTGCAGACGTATCTACTTCATTAGAACTTATGAATTCTATTTTAAAAGCAATGTTATTAGAACCTAGTGTAATAGTAGTAGATACTATAAACAAATTTTATAGAATTGATAAAAAATACAAAGGTCTACTTTACCCTTTAATGTTATTAAGTGAGTATTCTAAATATGGCAAAGTTCTTCTTTTTTGGCAAGTTTCTATGAATAATAAGGTAAGTGGAGAAAAATTTATGCGATATTTTTCTGGCGATGTTCTTAGATTAGCTAATGGGAATATAATAGGAAATTTAAGAAATTGTAAATTCAAGATTAGTGAGGATGGTGTTATAGGTTGTTTGTAAGCTTGCTAAGTCTTCTTATCGGTTTTTCTTTTTATATTCCGGCATTTATAGCTAATGGATCAGGTCCTTTTGTAAGGAAAGGAACTCCGATAGACAGAGGAAAGAATTTTATAGACGGCAGAAGAATATTTGGAGATGGTAAGACATTTGAAGGTTTATTAGTAGCATTAACCTTTGGAACTACTGTAGGTTTAATTCTAGCTAAGTTTTACGGAAATTGGTGGATCTTTGTTTCGTTTTTCGAATCTCTATTTGCAATGTTTGGAGATATGAGCGGAGCTTTTATTAAGAGAAGACTTAATATTCCTAGAGGCGGAAGGGCAATATTATTAGATCAGCTTGATTTTGTAATAGGAGCTACAATAGCTCTAATTATTCTAGGTATACAGATAAATATATATCAATTTATATTTGTAGCCATCATAGCTTTTCTATTGCATATAATGACTAACGATATTGCATATCGATTAAAAATAAAAAGTGTACCATGGTAAGTTATATTATGGCAAATAGTAGAAGAACGTACAGCCAAGTATTGAATACCTATTTAGTAATAATCTTGATCATAATAATGATGGTAGCAATATTTGGAGTATTAGCTGTTCCTTATTACATTTCTCCTATAACGTATTTTAATGGAGGAGTTCCTCAAGCTACTGGATTATTAGTGCTTGGAAGCATACTTGTCGCAATGCTACTCTCCGGTATTTATTTATTAGAAAGAAGGCAAATAGAATTTGGATCTTTTTTAATTATATTTGCAGTTATGATATTAGCTATACTTATATGGGAACAGTATGGAATAAGTTCCGTGAACAATATAATTCACAATATATAAAAATACTATCACTCTGATAGTAAAATTTAAAATATACGTATAAAGTTTATTGAGTATGGAGCCAATAAAGGTTAAGTTGACTAGTGGGAGAGAAGTAGAAATAAATGACGATGCTATAAGGTTACTAAATAAATATGTTAGGACTCAAATAACTTTAGAGCAATTAGCTAGAGATCTTGGATTAGCTGGATGGGAAGAAGCATATGAACTTATAAAAAGTGTGCCATCATGGGTAATGTGGACTCCTATTTCTATTTACAAGAGACTTGCTTAAACTTTCTTAAAGCATTCAGTTTTTACTTCATAAATTAAGCCGCTCTTTTTCATGTCTGAGACTATTTTTTCAGTACTTTGTTTTTCTATTCCTTCTCTTTCTGCTTCTTTTGAAATTTCTTTTATCTTAGCGCACTCTTCATTTTGTGCAAGCGTATCTATTATTTCTAGTATTTTAACCATCTTTTCTCTTGCACTCTTTGGTTTACCTAGCATTATAGTATCTATATCTATACTACCAGACTCTACATCTAGACCTACTTTTTCCAAGAATATCCTCATTATATTTATTGCCCTTTCTGCGTCATCTCTAGTAGCAACTTCTCTCAGTCCCATTCTTGCATATGCCTCTGTTAATCTTATTAAGGCTTCAAGCTGTCGTGGAGTTATTAGTATTGGAGAATCTGGCGTATCAGAACTTTTTTTCCTCATTTCCACATAGAAATCTGCCAATAGTTTTTTTGCTTCGTCACTTAGTTGAGGATTAACGTATTTTCTAGAAAATGCTATATATTTTTTCAATAAATCTACATCTATGGAATTTTTAACAGATTTTCCTCCATGCATATCTAGAATGTGATTTGCTAATAACTGATCTTCTGAGCCAGGCTTATCTACTAAAATAAATATTAAATCAAATCTGGAGAGAATAGTAGGAGGTAAATCTATATTTTCTGCTATTCCTCTCTCTTGAATATACCTTCCAAATTTTGGATTACCTGCTGCTATAATAGTTGCTCTAGCATTTAGCTTCGCTACTATACCTGCTTTAGCTATAGATACAGTTTGTTGTTCCATTGCCTCATGTATTGCTACTCTATCTTCATCTTTCATCTTATCTATTTCGTCTATTACGGCTATCCCACCATCTGCTAGTACTAACGCTCCAGCCTCTAAATAATAATCTCCAGTATTTTTTTCTCTAACTACGGCTGCTGTTAAACCTGCTGCAGTAGCACCTTTACCTGTAGTGTAAACAGATCTAGGTGCTACTCTAGCAGCAAATTGTAGTAATTGCGATTTTGCTGTACCTGGATCACCTATTATTAGAACATGAATGTCTCCTCTTATTCTAGTACCGTCCTGCATTGTCCTTTGAACTCCTCCAAAAAGTGCTAATCCTATGGCTTCTTTTATTTCCCAATGATCATAAATTGAAGGTGCTATTGATGACATAATTCTTTCCTTTATCCAAGGATCTTTAGCTAGCTCTTGGATCTTCTTCTTGTCCTCATCGGTTATTTCTACCTCATCTAGAACTTTTTCTGAAACTTCTATACTTATTACTTTCATATAAACATCGAAAACTGTTCTACTGCCTCTTTTTACTATAGAATCTTGCTTTATCATTAATATTCCAGTTAGTTTTACTCTATCTCCTGGTCTGGCCGAATCTACTAGATCATCTTCAAGGATTGCTTCAATTTGTCTTGGTAATTGGCCTGGTGGGACTTCTTCAGGTCTTTCTTGAAGTATAACTTTTTGCCAATCTATAAGTTTTGTTTTTTCTGGAACTATTTCGAATTGGCCTATTTTTCCGCATCTAGGACATACGGAAGGAGTAGTTATTATATCGTTCATTTCTCCTTCTTCAGGCCATATAAATTCTTGGTTACAATCTGGATGAACATGCTTAAATGTTACTCTATATGCTCTTTCTTTAACTGGAGTTTGTTTTGTTAATATTCCTTCTACACTTATGATTTTATTAACATCACTGCTTCGTATTTTCCTTAACTCTATTACTCTTGGTAGATTTATTATTCTGACATGAACTTTTTCTACTTCTAAAGGATACGAGTTATCTAACTCCTCAATTATTTTTATCATTCTATCTTCAAGTAAAGTTAGTGACTGTAAAGGATTCAATATAATTTCATTAGCAATTTTTTCATTAAATGAAAATAAATCATTAAAATCTACTATTATACTTTTCTTTCTATATGCTATGATTTCATTAATTTGATTCATGTACTTAAAATTCCCAGGGATATCCTGGAAATTCTTCAAGAATTCTTCAAAAACATCTCCTATATCAACTTGAGTTTCCAATAATATCACCATAATACTTTCTTAAGATTTCACTTATAGTTGAATACACTAAAAATTCTTCTTTTGTCATTTTACTTATAAGTGTTTGTTCATTTATATTAAGCAACGCTAATTGTATTATTTTTCTCAATCTAATAGAAGATAATTCCTTTATTATCGCGTATACTTTTCTTAAACGTTCTAGATCTTCTATATTACTTGAATTTTTTAGATCATTTATTAGAAATTTTATAATGATATAGAAATTATTATAAAGCTGGATAATTGATGCAGGCGTATTTATATTTTGTTTCTCTTGGAATAGTATTCTTCCCATTTCATCGATATTAGGTCTATTAACCTTTGTTTTTCCAGACTTTTCTAACTCTTTAGCTAACCAGAAAGGTATTTCATCTTCACTTCCTTTATATAAGGAAATTTCATTAAAGCCTAAATCTATAGTTCCAGTGTCATCAAGTACTATTACCTTCTCTTTTTCTACCATAAATAATCGATTTATCGCCCTTAGTTTAGTATTAAACATAAGTTATTTTTTATGGTAAAGGTTTTAGAACTATTTTGGCTTTATTCAGTATTAGAACTTATATGGAACCTAAAGTTCTAGTTACTACTGCGTCTAATAAAGGCAATAAATGTGTCGTAGAAATATTAAATAGAATATTTATAAAAGATTCTAATGCAATAGCAAAAGAAATTACACAAAATGTGATAATAGTAGAAACGTCGTTATCTCCTATAGAAACGTATGGACTAATTATTTCTGCTCCTCCAGCATGTGCAAAAAAGATATTTCCAATAAATATGATATTACCTTTAGATACCAAACTTATTATTTGCAAAGTATCAGAATGTCTCACAAAACTCCATATATCGAAATTTTTTGTTAATTGTTATGTAAGATCAGGGAATTTCGATTGTAAAATGTTAGAAATAGGAATAGCATTAAAATTAAAAGGACTTCTTAGTGTTGACTATAAAACTCCTGACAAGGTAGTAAATCTAAATATAATTAAAGATACAGTTTATGTTTCTATATTAAATAAGGATCAAGAAAAAGTTTCGGTTAAGTCCCTCGGTTAGAATATATAGTAATACTTCGTTATATAACGTATAGGTGAAAGTTATGGCGACCCCTGAAGATATAATTAATTCAGAATTAGAATCACCTTCAGTATTTAGGAATAAAGGAATTCTTTTTCCAGATTACATACCTAAAAGACTCTTACATAGAGAAGATAAAATACGAGAGTTAACTATAGCGTTTAAAGACATAATAAATGATCCAGGAAATTCTTCGATAAGAGTTGTCATTTGGGGAAGAACAGGTACTGGCAAGACAGCAACAACTAAATCTTTTGGACAAGGATTTAAAGGAATAACGAATAATAGAGGCATAAAAACCGAGTATATACATATTAATTGTCATAGACAAAGAACTCTTTACCTTTTAACGCTAGAAATTGCAAATATCTTAAAACTTCCTATACCAGTACGAGGATTATCCTCACAAGAAGTATTCAAGGTTATTCATGACTATTTAGATAAGAGAAATATGTATATAATAGTAACTCTAGACGAATTTGACTATCTAGTAAATACGTCTCCCCAAGAAGACGTCTATTTTCTTGTAAGACTTTATGATGAGATCTCTGCTGCCGTTAAAAGAATAAGCTATATTTTCGTAGTTAGAGATCTTTCCACTATTAATTCTCTAGACAAAAGTATTAAGGACCATATTCTAAGAAATATTATAGAATTCAAGCCTTATTCATCAACAGAATTATATGATATATTGCAAGATAGAGTTAGAGAAGCATTTAATGAAAATGCTGTCTTAGATGATGCAGTAAAGTTTGTGGCAGATATGAATGGATTTGACAAAGGAGGAAGTGGGAATGCCAGATTATCTATAGAGACATTGCAACTAGCAGGTGAAATAGCTGATAGAGAAAAATCCTTACTTGTAACATTAGATCATGTAAAACTAGCAAATTCTAAATTAAATCAAGAGGCTAGCGTAATATTTGATGAGATAGGCGATTTGGAATTACACTCTTTATTACTTATAAAATCGGTTAGTAATTTGAGCAAGCGATTTAGAGATGAAGCTTTTTCTATGGGAAAAGTTGAAGAAGAATATCAACAGATTTGTAAAGACATTGGAGAAGAGCCTAGAAGGCATACGCAAGTATACGAGTATGTTAGAAGGCTTAAGTTAATGGGCATATTCAATACTCAGCAAAGTGGACGTGGAACTAGAGGAAGAACTACATTGATTTCTTTGTCAGTTCCACTGTCTCAAGAATTTGACGATTATATAACTAAGCAAATAAGGGGGAAGCTAAATACAAAATACACTTAAACTTCAGAGAATTAAGATTTTGCTTACATTAATGCAATATGGTGATTTGAGCCTTACTAGGCTTTCTAGGCTCTCAAAAGTTAGATTTTCTGTTTTAAAAAGAGAGATTTTAATTCTAAAAAACAAGGGATATATAGAAATTATAGATAGTGGTAGAGTTAAAATAGCTAGGTTAAACTATTCTAACCAAAAAGTTATAATTCTTAAAAATCTGCTTGAAGAACTTGAGGATATATGACAGCAAAAATGGTTGATATATCTCCTAAAGATATAGTATTGCGAGAAGCAATAGCAGAAGGATTCATAAAATTAAAGAAAGAAACAATAGAAAGAATAAAAAAGGGAGAAATTGAAAAAGGTGATGTCATTACTGTAGCTAAAGTAGCAGGCATTATGGCAGCTAAAAAGAATTATGAATTGCTTCCAATGTGTCATCCTATACCTTTAGAATATTCTGGATTAGAAATATTTTTAGAAGAAGAAGGAGTGAGAGTAAGATCTACAATCAAGGCTCATTATAGAACAGGAGTAGAAATGGAAGCATTAACTTCGGTTGCAGTGGCTTTACTTACAATATGGGATATGGTAAAACAATACGAAAAAGACGAAAATGGGCAATACCCTACTACGATAATAAAGAATATTAAGGTTGTAAACAAAATTAAGTCTTCTTCTTAGAACTGCTGTATCTTCTATATGTCTTCTTTTGAGAATATTTTTGTGTATACTTAGTTTGTGTTTCTTCACTACTAGTTTCTCCACTTATTGTAGATAAATATTCTTGTTCTTTAGGAGTTAATTCAAGATTTTTCGAAACTTCCTTTATTTTTGAGTATTGTATGAAATATGGAAACACATCGTTTAGAATCTTATCGCTAGATGTGTGTATTTTTTTACCTATTTTTTCAAGTATTGAATTCTTGAGATCCCTATTTTCTTTAGACTTATATAACATCTGTATAACTTGAGGGAATTGATATTTTTTCCATTTAGGCTTCCATCCTTGTTTGAATTTTTCCGTTTCGGCCATAGCTACGCCTGGTCCCATTAAATCAAAAGTGTAACTAAGTAAATCCCAACCAGACGTTTTAGCCCTATTTAAGAATATTGATGCTCTAGATAACGCGTCATAAGCCCTCCAAATATCTTCCAAATTATCATATTGTATTGGTATATTTTCAGAGAACCATTTTATAAGTAAATCATAATCAACTTGTGAATTTGAAACGGCGTTCTTAGCTTGCCACACATATTTAGCCCAAAACACGTTTCTTACAGTCTCAAATGAGTCTAGTTCTCTTTCTTTTCTTTTTGCTATCTCGCTAACAGTAGTTTCTGTAACCTTTTTATATCCTTCAGCCACTGATTGTAGTAAATTTATGGCATATCTAGCATCTCCTTCACTAATGTCTATTATGTCGCCTAATGCCTCATCTTCGCATTGTATTTTTTCCGAGTTACAGATCTTAGACAGAATTCTTTTTAATGCATATTTTCCTAGTTTTTTAACTTCTATCATTTTAGTAGCGTTTCTAAGATCTCTAAGGCTTGGATCCCATGGATTATTAGCCGCCATAATTATTGGATACTTAGATTTTTGTATTAGTTCTAATATGGCAGGAATTGCGCCAGAATCTTGCTTAACATTTATTCCATCAACTTCATCTAGAAAAATTAGTTTTCCTCGTATGCCAAAAAGACTGCCACTTAAAGCCGCTTTTTCTGCAATATTTTTTATTGCAGTTATATTTCTATTATCACTAGCATTCATTTCCATTAATTCTAATTTATAGTCATTTGCTACCGCTATAGCTATAGTAGTCTTCCCAGAGCCAGGAGGACCATAAAGCAGTATAGCTCTATTTTCTGCCTTACCTTTGAGCCATGATTCTATCCATTCTTTTACCGAATTTTTAACGTCGTCTTGATTTTCTACATCGTTTAAACTCTTTGGTCTATATTTTATTATCCATGGTAAATTACTCATTATTACTACCTAGATATTTATTACCATAAATAGCTATTTTTGCTAAAAGTCCAGAAAGTTGAATTTCGTCATCTGCACCTTCTATTATTCTAAACTCTATTTCGCCTATATAATCCATTAATAATACTCTTAATTCTTCTGGTATCTGAAGTTCATTAGAAGTTAATTCCCTATGCAGCTGCTTTACTATATCTTCACCTGATAGTCCATAAGTTACTAATAACGATCTAAGTTTTTCTCTAGCATCCATGAATTTACCTTTTAGAGCAAAATTTAACATATCTCTCACTTCTTTAGGCTGTGCAAATCCTAATACCTTGTAAACTGATTCTACAGTAACTTTACCATAAGCCGACGCAGCTTGCAAAATATTTATTGATTTTCTCATATCTCCCATAGTCACATCGTATATAGTTTCTAAGGCTTTAGTATCAAAGTCCACTTTCTCCTGTTTTGATATATATTCTAACCTGCCTACTATGTCATCCTTCTTTAATGGATAGAATCTAAACAGTGCAGTTCTAGATTGTATAGGATCTATTATCTTACTAAGATAATTGCAGGCCAGGATAAATCTGGTAGTTTCTGTATAAAGTTCCATAGTTCTTCTAAGAGCTTGTTGAGCATCAGCAGTCATATTATCTGCTTCATCAAGAAGAATTACTTTAAATGGTACATTTCCTGGAACCATTGTCCTAGCAAATTCTTTCACCTTATTTCTTATTATGTCGATGCCTCTTTCATCGCTGGCGTTAAGTTCTAAGAAATATTGTAGATAGTTATCTCCATATAAATCATGTACCAGGGCAAGTGCTGCAGTAGTTTTACCAGTACCTGGTGGACCAGCAAAAAGTAAATGTGGCATATTTTTCTCCTGAGCGAATCTTTTTAATCTGCTTACTATGTCCTCTTGGTCTACTATATCATTAAGAGTTTTAGGTCTATATTTTTCTGCCCAGAGTACCTCTTCGACTATTTCTGACATATAAAAAGAATGTGATTTATAGGAATAAAAAATACAACTCTTCTTATTTTCTCTTATATTTTCCCATTAAATTGCCAGCAGATATTATATGATTCTCCATTAGAGATTTAAGATTGTCTGCAGTAATATTTTTCCTTAAAGGTAATTCCGAATCTAACGCATAGACATTAAAATAATATCTATGAGGACCATGAGATTTAGGAGGGCAAGGTCCATTATATCCTATTTTACCAAAATCATTAACACCTTGAATACCAATTTCACTCTCCATTTCCTTTTTCACATTTTCCGGCAATGAATTTCTTTTTATATTATATATAACCCAGTGAATAAATGTTCCCCCTGGTGCATCTGGATCTTCAACTATAATAGCGTAAGTTTTAGCGTTATCTATTTTTTCCCACTCCAATGGGGGAGATATATCTATTCCATCACAAGTATATTTTATTGGAATTTCTTCTCCGTTTGTGAAGGCAGATCTTATTTCCATGTAAGGATTTTATAATTAAAAATAATTAAGCTTTCTTATTTGGATAGATCTCTTTCTCTATATGGCCTTGTGCATTTATTTTAGTTACTATAGCTCCTGTTCCAGTGAATGAATCTCTTTTTATTGCTGATAATATTGCTCTACCAGCAAGATCCATAGCTTCGTCTTCAGATAAGTTTTCATTGTAGTCATCTTCTAAGACTCCCATTGCTACTGGAGATCCAGATCCGGTAGCTACATACTTTTCTTCTGTCATATCTCCGAAATAATCCAGGTTATATAATCTTGGTGCATCATCATACCCTCCTATCAATATCTGGACAACATAAGGTAGATATTTGGTTTGAGATAACACATTAGCCAGATAAGTAGACAAGGACTTAATACTTGTTGGTCTATTACCTGAGATATAATTAAAATGATATAAATTTTTTAGATAGTTATATATGAACTGTAAATCAGCTACGCTACCTGCAGTAGTTACTCCTATTTTATCTGTAATGTATAATATTTTTCTAACCATTTTATTAGCAACAAATGATCCAGCACTGGCTCTTCTATCTGCAGCTAGAACTACAGCAGTTTTTGTTACTAGACCGACGGTAGTAGTTCCTTTTAGTATTTTAATTTTGCTTTCACTTTCCATACTTACCACTATATATTCTCCATATTTAGTATTTGAAACTTGCTTAACGTAAGATCTTTACTGGATTAAGTTTTTTTCCTACCCAGTTAAATAAACTTCTAATGAAGATACTTGTTAATGGTTTACTTACATTTGATTCTGGTAAAACTACATTTGCTTCATATATATTAAGCGAATTAAAAAATACTGGATTGAATTTTTTTCCTCTTAAACCTATAGCTGGTCATAATGGATGGTATAGCTATGAGACGTTATTGAAAAGTAAATCTATTAATGCTCTTGCAGGTAACGATGCGTTGAAGTATTATAATATAACTGGAATTGATGTTAGACTTATAAATCCATTTGCTGTACTATTATTTCCAGTAGATCTTGAGAAATTAGACTATAAAATATCATTTTATGAACAACTGATGGAAAATGGATATCCAGTTATGATAAGATATACTGATGTTAACGGCAATGATTATTATTACGCTGTAGACCCCGGACTAGTTATAGACTCCTTAAGTGATATTTTGGAAGATCTATATAATACGTTTAAACCAATTATTGTTTCGAATAGGTGTATTAGGAACAAAGTTAATGAATCAAGCTATATTGTGGATAATAATGTGAAAGAATTTTTAAAAAAAGATAATATTATAATAGAATCATATAATGATGCTTTAGCTCCTACGTATTCATCATTAGGCGTTGATGTAATGTTTGCGGTAGCCCCAGGTAAGGTATTTATGATAGATGGCGATAGATTAAGGAAGATACTTAGCTTATTTACATTACCACCTTGGATAATTAGGACAAAAGAGATATTCGAATATACTAAACCAGATAAGACTTTTGTTATCAATATCAAAAATTCAAAAAATGATATAATAGTAAACGAGCTTTTGCGTTATGTAGATTTATAGTTTTCTCCTATATGTCTTAGTATAGATATCATTATTCCTAGACCTTTTTGTACTTCAGGATCTCTTAAAGATGATAATAGTCCACCTAGGCCTACTGGTTTTACTTTTTCGACTTTTATTGCTTCTCCTACTTTATTAATTAGATCTGTATAATATTTGAAATTTTCCAAGTTCATAGCACTTAAGCCTTTCATTATATTATCCCAATTTGTTAATAGGTTCATAGTAAAATCATTAACAAGTCCAGATATTATTTTACCTAAAGTTTCTTCATCTTTTAACAATCCTTTTATAGGATCTATAATTCCGGTATTTTGTAGATCTTTTAGCACTTCCAGTATACTTTTTATTGAGGAAATTGTTTCAGTAGAAGTTACGGTATCTATGAGATCTACTATATTATTCCACCTTCCTATAAGTTCTAAAGTTTTGTCGTTAACTATAGCTCCCATTATCTTACTCATATATTCTTCATCATTAAGAATACCAAGAACTGGGTCTATAATGCCAGTTTTTCTCAATTGAGTTAACATATTGAGAGCAAATTGTAGATTTTCTTTTGTATTCTCGTCTGTTAGTATATCCATAAATGACATTAAATTATTCCAATTTCCTATCAATTCCATAGTTTTGTCGTTAACTATAGCTCCCATTATCTTACCTAGATATTCATCATCTTCCAATAGACCGTTTACTACATCTATTATTCCTAATTTATCTAATTTTTCTAATAAACTAAGTAAATGATTTACTGTTATCAGTTTATCTCCAGATAAAATATTGTCTAAAACATTTACTTCAATTTCGGAAGCCATTTTCGTCACCAGCTAGCTAGGAATTTTTCTAATGCCATATCTCCTTTTGTCCACATAAAGTATTTTGTAAACAATTCTTTTTTAAGATGGTTAACAGCTGCAGGTTCAGCGACAGTTATGGATCCACCATACCATGTATCGTCTTTCACACTAACTGCAAAACCTTCATATGGATTATCGGCTACGCATACTATTGTAGGATAATATGAATCTATTTTTGTATGAACTCCTAATCTATTAGCTAAGTGTTGCGCTGCTATTCTTCCAGTCATTACGGCCAAATATCCTAGTTTAGGTACTGTCATTGAATTTGAGTCTCCTACTGCATATACGTTATCGTATTTTAATGATACCATATTTAGATCTGTTGGTATGAATCCTCCATCATCAACTAGATCTGGAGTAGAATTCTTTAGTGCAGGATTTCCAGTGTATGGCGGTAAAACTATAGTAAGATCAGAATCCAGTTTATTACCTTTCTCATCAACTATTTCATGTTCTCTTATTTCTTTAATTCTGAAATTGTGAACTAATTTCACTCCAAGTTGTTGATATATACTAGCTACAGCTTTTCTAGACTGTGGGGAAAGATCAGATAAATACTCTCCGGGAGAGAATACTGTGACTTTTACTTTATCAAGTAAACCTTTCTTCTTAAAATATCCATGAAGCATTAAAGACATTTCAAATACTGGCCCTTCGCATGCGGAATCTGCATTAGGTACGAAGTTTTCTGGAACTTTTGGTTTAGGATTATGGCCTTGATAAAAAGGACCAGATCCTATAGTTATATTTCCTCCTTTGAACTCATTTAGTTTTTCTCTCAGTTTAGACGCAAATTCTGGTTCACATACACTATATCCATACTCGTTCCATCCCTTCATAAGCTCTGTAGCTAGATGTGCTCCTATACCTACAATTACGTAATCGTAATCCTCCTCTTCTGTAGATCCATCAGATTTGGTATATATTACCTTGCTATTTTTGGCATCTATTTTTTGTACTTTGCCCTCTTGAAACTTTATTCCTTTATTTGGTAACGCTTCTGAAAGATCTATTTTTAATTCATCTACGTCTCTTACTCCAATAGCAACATGTGGAAGGGCTGGTCTAAAGTATGAGAATCTACTTTGATTAATTACTTTAATATCTGCACTACTACCTACTAATCTTTTTAATGTGTAAGCTGCTGTTAAAGCACCAAATCTACCTCCTAAAACTAGTACTTTGGGCATATTAGGTCTGATTATATTTGATCATATACTTAAAAAATCTTTTTTTGAAATAGTTTATATTTATCTTACAATATATTGACTATTTTAATTTAAAATTCTTTTTACTAAAATCTTATTCAAAAACTTTATAGCTTTTAAAGTAAATGTATATTTATGCAAAATCTGGAAAAGTTTGTTCAAGTTAACGGAGCAAAAATTCATTATATTGAAGCAGGAAATGGAAAGGCTGTTGTATTGCATCATGGTGCAAGGTTTAATGCTCATACATGGGAAGAAACAGGAACAATATCTGCTATAGCTGAGGTAGGCTATAGAGCAATTTCAATTGATTTTCCTGGTTTTGGAAAGTCTGAAAGTGGCAATTTTGGAAATTTATCAGATTTTATTTCCAGCTTTATTGAGACAATGAAGTTAGATAAACCAATATTATTAGGTGCATCTATGGGAGGAGAAGCAGTATTAGAATATGCCGTAGATAATCCAAAGAAGTTGGGTGGTTTAATTTTAGTAGGAGCAGTAGGAGTATCATCGTATGAAAATAAACTCAAAGATTTAGATGGACTTCCAATACTCCTTATTTGGGGAAAACATGATAACGTTTCACCAAAACATAACTATGAATTAATACTCAAATACGTTAAGAGTGCTAAGTTTGTGAATATAGGAAATCAACATGCATGCTATCTTGATGATCCTAATGGATTTAATGAGCAAATAAAGACATTTCTGAAGGGCTTATGATGGAGGATACACTTCGAACAAAACTTTATGAAGTTTTAAAAGATAAAAGGTACTTAGAGGTATTGGAGCATCTTAAGAAGGCTAATATAGATTATGGAAAATCTATAATGCTTAACACTAAGATACCCATTGATCAAGTAGTAGATATTCTAGATAAACTAGAACAGTTGGGGTTAATAGAAAGAGTTCATGGTGCTACTTTAAAGAATACAGAAGCTAAATTTAAGTTGAGTTCGGAGGTACATAAACATCATACTTATTATACTCTAACTAGAGACGGAGATCATTTGTTAAGAAATTTAGATGAAAAAATATTAATAAAAACGTATATTGATATGGTAAAAAACGATGATCTTGCTAAGACAATTCTAAATTTAGCAGATGAATTAAACGCAGATCATGCTTTAACATATTCAAAGTTAACTCATAAAACACTTGAAGAAGTTACTCCAAAATTAGAGGAATTAGAAAGGATGGGCTTACTTGAGGAAGCTAAAGCAAAAATAATAAAGTTTGGTGAAAGAAAATCAAAACCTAAAAAAGAAACAAGGACTCATCATAAATATTACGGTCTCTCTAGAACTGGAGAATTAGTAGTTAGAGAAATGAAGAGAAGAGGATTATTACCTAGATAATGTTTATATTTTCTTTTTGAAATTTTCATAAATTTCTTCTATAGTTTCAGTTAAACCAGTACCTTTCTTCTCATATTCTGAAATTATATCTTCGTTTTCTCTAATAGTATTTAATAATACCTCATCAATTTTCTTTTTTAAATATAGCTCAATAATCTTATGTCTTCTTTGATATATTCTCTTAATGAATAGATCATGTTCCTTTACAAATTTTTCATGTTGTGTAATACCTTGTATTAATTCACTAATACCATATTTTTTTAACGCACTAATTTTAATTATAGATGGTTTCCAACCATCTCTCCAATTCGTTTCTCCACTTTCTATAGCAAATTTTATAGAATTATACAATGACTCAGCTTCTATTTTATCAGATTTATTAATAACGTAAAAATCTCCAATTTCCATTATTCCTGCCTTTAATGCTTGTATTTCATCTCCACTGCCTGGTATCACTAGAACCAAAATACTGTGCACTGCAGAAACTATATCAGTGTCTGTTTGACCAGAACCTACGGTTTCCACGATTATCTTATCAAATCCTAGACCGTCCATAGCCTCCATTAGCATTATAGCTTCGGCCGATACTCCACCTAAAAATCCCCTAGATGCTATACTTCTTATAAAAACGTTTTTAAGCATGGTTTTATCTTGCATTCTGATTCTGTTTCCCATAAAAGAGCCTTTAGAAAACGGACTACTTGGATCTATCATAATAACTCCTATTTTTAAATCGTTTTTTGCGTATTCTTCTATTAAATCAGATATTAACGTACTTTTGCCAGCGCCTGGTGAACCAGTTATACCTATAGTATACGCATTACCTGCTCTTAAACTAAGTTCTTTTAGATATTCCATGCCATCTTTTGTTGAGTATTCTATATTAGTAAATATTTTAGATATAGATAATTCGTCTCCTTCAAGAGCTTTCTTAAGTAATTCATGGTTCAATTTTAATACCTCTTTTCTTTTCAGCAACTTGTCTTACTTTTTCAGCAACTTCTTTTAAGCTGGATCCAGGTAAAAATACGTCGTCTACTCCTATACTTTTAAGTTTTGGGATATCCTCTGGAGGAATAACTCCTCCTACTACTAATCCAACATCGTTTAAATTATTTTTTCTCATAATCTCAACTACTTTAGGTATTAATTCCAAGTGTGCGCCGCTAAGAATACTTATTCCTACTACATCAGCATCCTCCTGAATTGCTGTTTTTACTATCTGTTCAGGAGTCTGTCTTAATCCAGTGTATACTACTTCCATTCCAGCGTCTTTTAAAGCTCTAGCTATTACTTTAGCTCCTCTATCGTGTCCATCCAATCCCAACTTTGCTACTATGACCTTTATTCTTTTTTCCATATGTTATCTTTATTTCATATCTGTTTAAAATGTTTAAACTTTTCTTTGGAATTATCTCTTATAATATATATTTTTCAATATACAGGATAGATTTGGGCAAATGCTTATAATATCTTCAAGAAGACATTCTTTTATGTTTGAATTATGGTATATTCATATATCTCTAGCAATAATATCTGTAATATTCTCCTCATTGATTTTTATTGAGTTTAAATCTCTAAGATCAGAATTTAAGGGAAAACTTTCAGCTATTTTACTTATAATTTCTGTATTACTTTTATTGCAAAGCATTACTGATACTATAGCATTTAGTATGTGGAGCTCTTCTAAGAATCCTGTTTATGTATATCCATCATTACTTATAGCAATAATAACCACAACGATTATCATCTTATTTTATTATTATGTTACTAAAGCTTAATTTCTCTATATTTTTTAATGACATCATATACGAATATGGATGCGGAAATTGAAATTATTATATCAGAAAAAACTTGTGATGCAATTATATGTGATCTTAAAAATACAACTAAGATTATTAGTGATGTTAAAAAAAATGATGCTAAAAATGCTGATATAGGAATAAGAAAATTTGCGAATTTAACATAATCAGATAAAATCACTTTTGAAACAACGTATCCTTTTTCTGTTTCTTTGATTAGACCATCTTCTTCTAATTTCTTTAAATGATATTGTACAAGAGAGGGAGAGCTTAAATTGAGATCTCGTTGAATTTTTCTAATTGAAACTGCATTTTTCTGTCTAAGTATATAATAATAAATTTTCCTTCTCGTTCCGTATAAGCTCTCCACACTCATTAATTGTCACTTTATATTCATAAAACTTACTTAAAGCATATACGGAATAAATATAAAAACACAAATGAAAAACGTATTATGTGAAAACAATCCTAATGATAATAGCTGGAGTATTATTGGCAATTACTTTAGCTTATATTTCAATATACATGTCTGCAGGTAACTACACTAGAATTCAAAATTCTCCAAATGTAAGTATGCCAAATATAGAATTTAGTACGGAAAATTCTCCAGCAGTATATAGGCTTAACATTAGTGATAATAATTTCAGTGCCGAATATACTGTCCTATTAACTACTGATTCAATTATAAATTCATATTGTATAAACAACGATACACAAATTCCTCAGTACGGTCCCGCTTTTGTAGTAAATACAAAGATATATATATATCCTTTACTCTATGTATATCCACAACAGATAGTAATAAATAATTCTAATCGAAATATTGAATTTAATATAATGTCAGATAGTTTGAAAGAAATTTTTATAGGTTATAATTCATCGTTGTATGAAATATCATTTATTCATGAATATCTATCTGGTAATAACACATTAATACAAGTTGGGTTACATCTGAAAGATATTTCTAGACAGTCGGAAATTGTTATTCCCATATGGACAGAATATAATATGAAATATTACTATACATATATTATTATAATATACTAATTTTCAGTCGGGGATATTCATTTCATTATTGTCAAACTACATCGAGCTCATCATAAATTAAACTCTTTCATAGTGTCATATATTGACGCTTCAGCTGATATATTTTCTTGTAATGGACTTCTTGATTTACCTACGTAAAGTCCTCTGTATCTAAGTGCTATTTTTATTCCAGTGGGATAATCAGATAATGATACTGCATTGTTTAGTTTTATGGCCACTAACTGATATTTATATGCCTCCTTAAAGTCTCCTTCCTTATATTTAGTATAAATAGATGAAATAATTTCTGGTGCAAAATTTGCTATACCTGATACAGCACCATCTGCTCCATACATTAATGCTGGTAAAACTAATGTATCACTTCCTATTAGCATATTGAAATCTTTGTTCATTTCCTTCAGTACCATAGTGTACTTTATAAAAGAATCCATATCAGAAGTAGTATATTTCATACCGTCTATTATTCCATCATCTACTAATTTCGTTAGTATATCTAAACTTATGTTATATCCTACGTAAGACGGAATGTTGTAAATATAAACCGGTAATCCGGGCTTAGATAAATTTTCATAAAACTGTATAATTCCTTTATCATTTGGCTTGTGATATAATGGAGGTATTGAAAATACTCCATCTACTCCAAAATCCACAAAATTCTTTAATAATATATCAGAATTCTTTAATGAGTTTTCATTTATTCCAGCTAATATTTTACTATTTACTGATTCTCTAGCAGTCTTTACTACTGAAATTTTCTCATCCAAACTTAACATATTAAATTCCCCTGAAGTACCTAAGACCCAAAAAGAAGAAACTCCTCTATTTTTATCAAATTCCATCACGCTCTTTAACATACTTAAATTTAGGTTTTCTTTTTCGTCAAAAGGTGTTATTAGTGCAGTTAATATACCTTCCATATAATTTAAGCCCAAAATCTACATTTTAAGCTTAAGCAATCTATTTACATAATCATTAGCTTAGTGATGTTCAAGTTATTAAGAACCTTAGAAGTTCTCTCTCATATATTGTTAATTGCAATCTGTGATCTTTATCAACTATAGCTATTACTGGAGTTTCGGTTTCTCTAAATTTTTTTAATATATCTGATATTTTTGAATCTAATGGCATGATATCTATATCATCTAGTTCCATATCACATAACCTGAGTTTATCATAATAATCTGGACTTATTTCCAATAATTTTGATACTGTTATTATTCCGACAGGTTTCATATCACTTACTACGACTAGTGCTCTAGCATTTTTCTCATTAATCTTATTTATAGCTTCTCTTAGTGTCTCATTACAATTGGCAAATATTGGAGACGAAAATTGCGATAAAATTAAGGAAACCTTAGTATTCAATTTAATTTTCTCTTTCCTTTCAACTTTATATCCACTTCTTAGTTTGAATAATAAAGGAATAAATAGTGCCGAAAATGTTATAGCCAAAGCAGAATATGAGTATTCTGACGGAGTAATCGCATTAATCGTTAATGCGCTTATTAATAATGATGCGTCTACGCCACCTTTTGTTGACGTTCCTAAGCCATTTAAAAATAAATTGTTTTTTATTATCATACTAGAAATAATGCCTGCTGAAAATTTTGATATAAATATTACAATAAATAATATACTTCCAATTATTAATATTTGATAATCTATTTTTACGAAAAATAAGCCTATACTTACAAAGAATAAAGGTTCAAAAAAACCATATGTGAATCCGTGTAGTTTTTCTAACAGTTCTGGTCTATCTTTTAAATATCTCCTTAAAAGGAATCCTAAAAATAGTGCGGCTATTGCAGAATTAAATTTTAAAATTTCAGATAAAAAACCTATTATCAAGATTAATGAGATAATACTAGCAAATTCTATTTCTCTTACTTTTATATATCCTTCTATTTTCTCTAACAATCTAGATAAGAATGGACCTAGAGCAAATATTAAAACGAAAATAGCTATTATTTCTAATGCAGTATAGAGTAGATTTCCATTTATACCTAAGAAAATTGCAAACAAAATTACTGAGATTATTTCTACTATTGTGGCTTGATAAAAAAGATTTACACCAAATTCACTTTTTGTAATTCCAAGATCTATTAAAAGTCGCGTTAATGGTCCTGCACTTGTCATTATAAGTGGTATTATAAGTATCAGATAATGAGGTACATTTAGTATATATAAAACAACTAAAACTAAAGAAAATGGGATAGTAATCTGAATTATAGATGTTAATACTAATTTTTTATCTAATTTTTGTTCCATATTTATTTCTTCTGCTCCAGCTAAAAATAACAAAAAAACTATTCCTAATGACGTTATAAACGATATTATCTCATTAACCTTGATAAAGTCAGTTACTCCTTCACCTAAGATTATTCCAATAAATATTGCTCCAACAAACGGAATTAAACCTAACCTAGAAAATAATTCTTCTGCAAGTTTTGCCAAAAATAACATTATTCCTAGATATAATAGCGTAATTATAAGAACGTTCATAGTAAAGGCTTATTAGATTCTAAGCTATAATAAAATTGATGAAAATTTCTCATAGAGAGTTACAATATCTACTAATAATAAAGAAGTATAATGACGATGGAAAGCCTGCTAGGTTAACTAACATAGCAAAAGAAGTAGAGGTAAGTCCGGCTAGTGCGTATGAAGAAATAAATCATCTAAGTGAGAAAGGTATGGTAACAAAGGAGAAATCGGAAATCTGGATAACAAATAATGGTATAAACTATATAATGAAAGCTGTCAGAGCTCATAGAGTTATAGAATCATTTTTAGTAAAATTGGGTGTAGATAAGGACGAAGCTTGTAAATATTCACAACAATTTGATCTAATGGTTCCGGACGAAATAGTTGAGAAGCTATATGAGTTTTTAGGGAAGCCTCATAATTGTCCTCATGGTGAAGATATTCCTTGATAGACTATCTAGAAATTTTTCTTCTAATGATTGTGGAAAGTATAGGATTCCCTGTACCTAGTGAAATAATTCTTCCTTTAGCGGGTTACTATTCTTCTCAAGGTTTAACAAACCCAGTTTACGTAATTATTATATCTACTTTAGGTTCGATAGTGGGTTCTATAGTAGACTATTTTATAGCTTTTAAGCTTGGAATACCATTCTTACATAAATATGGAAAAATTTTTGGTTTGACCTCTATTAAATTGAATAAATTAAATCTATGGTTTTCGAAATATGGGACTTTTTCGGTATTCATTTTTAGATTCGTCCCTGAATTTAGAGCATTAATATCATTCCCTGCAGGGATTGCAAGTATGCAAATAGTAAAATTCCTTATATCGACTTTTTTAGGAAATATAATATGGGATTCTATATTAGTCTGGATCGGATTTGCATTTCCTTCAAGCTGGGAGTTGTTAATTAGTACTGTATATAGATATTTGATATATATTACAATATTGTTAGTCATTGGAATTATATTATATATAATACGAAATAAACTTAAAGTATTGTTTTTTAAGATTTAATTTCAAAAATAAGATATTTAAAATAAATTTATATAAAATCTGTAAAACAATATAGTAATGTCGAAAAGTGTATCAATATATAAGTTTTTAAGATACAAAAACTTTTTTATGTTTTAAGGAAATAAAGTTAATTATGGTCGTCATAGATCTTACTCCTTTGCAATATCTTCTTTCAATAGTTTCTGGTATACTTGTAGGATTTAGTCTAGGATTAATAGGAGGCGGTGGATCTATTTTAGCTATACCGTTATTACTGTATTTCGTTGGTCTATATTATGCCGTGCCAATAGCTGATAGAGGTTATGCTGTACATTTAGCTATAGGTACTACAGCTCTTGCTGTAGGATTAAATGCATACATAAACAGTTATATTCATTTTAAAAAAGGTAATGTAAAAGTTCCTCAAGGTATTATGTTTACATTACCTGGGCTTGTTGGAGTATTTGCAGGTACAACATTGGATAAAATAACGCCAGGGAATTCGTTACTATTTTTCTTCAGTATATTAATGATAGTTGTAGCTTTAATGATGTTAAGACCTCAAAAGAAAATAGTTTCGCAATCTAACGTAGATGCTTCAAAAGGCTTTAGTTTATCATCTCTTATATCTTCAGTATCTATAAAGAAAGTTATTCCTGCAGGATTCTTAGTGGGTTTTGCTTCTGGATATTTTGGTATAGGTGGCGGATTTTTAGTGGTACCAGGATTGCTATTTAGTACTGGCTTATGTATGGTTAGAGCAGTAGGTACGTCCTTAATAGCTGTAGGCACATTCGGAGTAGCATCTGCAATTTCATATACATTTTCAGGCTACGTACTTTTCATAGTTAGTATATTATACCTTTTAGGGGGAATAGCAGGTGGATATGCAGGAGCTTCTATAGCATCTAGAATGCCTAGAGGGCTGTTAAGAAAAATATTTGCTATTATTATAATAATAGTAGCCATATATACAATGTATACTAGTATTAATGGTTTATATTTATTGCTACATATTCTAGGAATTTGATAGATAATCATAAAGCTCATTAATTTTTTTTGATATTATATCAATTGTTGCATTTATGTCTGATAATAGCTCTGAATAGTTTTCAGCTTTGATATCAGATATAATTTTCTCTACATATGGATTCAAATCTTTATCGTGTTTTATTAAAAATCCACTTAATTCAGAACTTACCCATTTATATACTGTCTTTTCTTTCCTATTCTCAATATGAAGCTTTACCTTTTCTAATGAAGTTTTCTCTAAGATAAGGTCCTGAAGCCTTATAAATTCTTTATTATTTGACATTTGAAAAACTCTTTATAGCCAGACGTTAAAGAGTTATCCATGAATGAAAAGAAACTAGTACTATCTAGATATTACATCTATGTGATTATTGGATCCATATTGATATTCATGATATCATTAAGCGTAGCACCTTTTGCTCCTCTTGACGAACCTAAAGTGTATGCATACGATGGAGAATATTATAATCTTGGAATACCAGTAGGTTTCTCATTTTCTGCTTTTATCTCACTTATAATATTTATATTGTCTGCCATAATATTATGGGGAAATAAAAACGTATTATATAATATAATAATTGATTCTTCTGCGCTTTCATTCATAATTCTTAATTATATTAATTATTATTTTATTTGGGATGTCTGGAGACCTTATATTATGTTCTTACCATTTTTTGTTCTTATAAAGTATAATGGAGCTACGGCTATGCAGTTAGATTTAGGCCAGATAGTCTTAATTATTTTCCTTTATAGATTTTATAGATTCTATAAGAAATCAAAATCGTCCCGCCCTCTATCTGGTCCAGACTTGCAGTAAATGCACGGATGAAGGTCTATAGCCGGGCGGGATACAAATGATGAGGCCGACATAAACAGATAAAGTGAAGATCGGGTCGATAAACTGATGCAAAGATTCATAGTTGCTTTGTATACTGATATTTCCAATAACTTTAGTATTGTTGATCTAAAAATGCAAAGATAAAGATTTCACAAGACTGCTTTATAAGAATTATAATTAAGTTTAGTAGTTAAACTGATATTGATAATACTGACTTTAATATCTAAGAATATATCTTTAAAAACTCTATTACAAAGACAATGGATTTAGACGAATTAAATAGCACAATAAGAAGTTGTAAGTTATGTAAGCTTTCCATAAGTAGAACTAATGCGGTTCCTGGTGAAGGTAATCCTAAGGCGTCAGTTCTTTTTGTAGGCGAAGCGCCTGGAGCTACAGAAGACAAAATGGGTAGGCCATTCGTAGGATCTGCTGGGAAACTCTTAGATGAACTATTAAAAAGTATAGGGCTAGATAGAGAAAAAGTATATATTACTAATTTAGTAAAATGTAGGCCTCCCAATAATAGAGATCCAGAATCTGATGAAATTTCTTCTTGTTCCCCTTATTTAGAAACTCAAATATCTCTGATAAATCCTAAAATAATAGTAACATTGGGAAAATATTCTACAATTTATATGCTTAAAAAAGTTAATATAAATGTAACGTCTATATCTAAAGTCAGAGGAAAATTTTATGAATGGAACAATATTCTCATATTTCCTACTTATCATCCGGCAGCTGCTTTATATAATCCTAATCTGAAGGAGGTTCTTGAAAAAGATTTTAAGGTATTAGGTAGTAAGATAGGTTCAAAATTGTTTACTCTTGATAATTTTATGAATGAAAATGGACCTAGGAATACGAAATAAAAAGGTAATAGTAACTGCTGCTAGTAAAGGCATAGGATATGCTACCGCTAAAAGATTTTTAGAAGAAGGAGCACATGTTTTAATATCCTCTCATGATGAACAAAAACTGCTTGACGCATATAACAAATTGAAAGATATAGGAGATGTATATTACTTAAAAGCAGATCTTAGATCAATAGAAGAAATTAAGAATCTTATACTGAAAGGTAACGAAATTCTTAATGGAATAGATGTTTTTGTGTATGTTGCTGGAAGTCCTAAACCTGGAAATTTATTTGAATTGACGGATAATGATTGGGAAGAAGGATTTAAACTATTATTAATGAGTGCAGTTGTTTCTATAAGAGAAGTATCTAAATTCATGAAAAACAATGGTAGAATAATATTATCTACGTCTATTAGCATTAAACAGCCTTTAGAAAACCTAGATCTTTCAAACGTCATTAGACTTTCATTAGCGGGTCTTATAAAATCTGTTTCGAATCAACTTGCGCATAAGGGAATATTAGTTAATGGTGTAATACCTGGATGGACATTAACAGAACGCGTAGATCAGTTGGTTAAGGACAGATCTAGGAGAGAGAACAGATCAGAATCTGATATAATAAACGATATAGTTAAGGACGTACCGTTAGGTCGTATGGCATTACCTGAGGAAGTAGCTAATGTTATAATATTTCTTGCTTCTGAACTATCAACGTATATTACAGGGGCTTTAATTCCTGTGGATGGAGGCTATATTAAAGCAACTTTTTAAAACATTTGGGCAGATAATACTCTCTTTTTTCTTCATTTAGAGACTTAAGTGCATTAATTTGGCTAATGGTTATATTATATCTTTACAAAAAAGAGGGGTAGTGAGTAGTATTGAGACTCATTGAGTTTTACACTAACAATTTTAGAAGTCTTAGTAACGTTAATTTAGATTCCCTTGGTGGATTTAATGTTATAGTAGGTTTTAACGGTTATGGAAAAACAAATTTACTAACTGCAATGTATATATTTATAAAAAATATCGCTGCCGGTTTAGATAAAAAGTCTGTAGAAGATAGAAACCAGGAGTTCATGCTATTGTGGCAAGGGTACGATACATCAAAGATTATATATTTGGGGGGTAAACTTCAATTTAATGAACAAGAGGTAGAAAAAGCTACTGGAAAAATCCAAACAATGAATATAGAGATAATAAATAAACTGAGATATACTAATGGGTATTTAGAATGGGATTTAGATTTACTTAAGGTCAACGGTACTGTACCAAATAAGGATAATATTGATGAAGTAAAGAAGTTATTTGAATATGCATCTCAACAAGTAGAATATGTGCCAATATTTGACCAAAACTATTTTGATGATGTAATGAGAAGAATAACAGAAATAAGTAGATCTCCTATAAATTTGAGAAAGTATTGGTACGATTTTGTCAATTTGGTTAGTGCAACAATACCTGAGATAAGAGGAATGGAAATTTGGGATTCGAAAAAATTAGTTTTAAATGTATATAATTTACCTATATATATTGATCTTGCTGCTAGTGGTTTTCAAAGAGTTATCCTTATGCTTTTTGTCATTTGGTTAAGTGGAAATAAGGTACTTTTAGTGGAAGAGCCAGAAGTAAATATGCATCCTACATTGCAGTATAAAATAGCTAAACTATTAAAAAATTGGACTGATAATAATACGTTACAAGTTTTTATGACAACTCATTCTCCCTTCATAGTGTCTACAGATATAGATAATTATATAGTTCTTAAGAAAGCCTCAGCATATTCCAAGGCTATCTCAATAACTCCTACTGAAAATTTAAGGAGTCTATTAAGTATTTTAAAGGTTAGTTTGAGTGATCTATTGTTTAGTAGAATAGTTATTCTATGCAATGAATACGCAGATCCTAATGCAATTTCGAATTGGCTCAAAAGGCTAAGTGTAAACCCGGAATACAATGGTATTTCAATCTTTAGTGTAAAATCAGATATCGAACTTCAAGCCTGGCTAAAATTAAAAGAAATACTAAGACTTGAAACCATGTTTCTAGGAATGTGCGATAGAATTGACTCTTCTATGGCTGAATATTGCCTACCATTAGGAAGAGAAGTAGAATCATTTTATAGTAAAACTGGAATTCTCGAGGCGTTAAAAACTTTAGGTATATATCCTGATGATAAAGAACTTAAGGATTTAGGTAAGGAGGAAAACTTAAGGTGGCTAATAAACATATTTAAAAGACGTGGACTAGATTATTCAATATTAAGATCTTCATTAAGTGATATTGTTACAAGAATAGATAGCATAGAAATACCAAAAGAGGTGGAACTTTTAGCAAATAAAATTAAATCTTTTCAAGCAGTATAATAAAATATGGAAGGGATAATTCAACTAGGTATATTTTTGGTTCTGTTAGGATTTTTCATAGTATTTATAGGGTTTATATATGACGTCTTTAAAAATTCTGAAAAGAATGAAAATACTAGAACAAGTGCTGGAGGTATAATATTTATAGGACCTGTACCTATAATTTTTGGTAATTCAAAAAAGGTAGAAAAATGGATGATAATAATAGCACTAATAATAACGATTATTTTAGTTCTTCTATACATACTTCCAAGCTTATATTAAGCCTCTTGATTTCATTGCTTTTATTACCCTTTCTACTGCTACTACCATGGCAGATGTTCTTAGATCTTGATCGCCAAGTTTATTATATTTCTTATACATCTCATCAAAAGCTCTTTCCATTCTACTTAATATTAATTTCCTTGCTTCTTCATCCTCTATTATTTCTCCCATCTTATTGTTAGCCCATTCTACATAACTTCCTACTACACCTCCTGAATTAGCAAGTATGTCTGGAACAACTGGTATTTGTTTTTCTTTAAGAATTTCATCAGCATCAGCTGTCAATGGTCCATTAGCTCCTTCCACTATTAACTTAGCTTTAATTTTTGGTGCGTTGTATTTTGTTATAACATTTTCTAGAGCAGCAGGTACTAGTATATCACAGTCACTAATAAGAAGTTCATCATTGCTTACTTTCTTTCCATCAGGATAATCAATAACAGAGCCTGTCTTTGCTTTTATTTCTAATGCTTTATCAACATCAATTCCATTATAATCTAATACTCCGCCTTTAGAATCGCTTATTCCTACAACCTTAGCTCCTAATTCTGTAAAGAATTTAGCCGCATATGAGCCAAGATTTCCAAACCCTTGTATTATTACTGTCTTTCCTTCTATACCGCCCAGGAATTTTTCAGCGGCTATTTTTGCAGTATGTGTTAGACCTAGTCCAGTACTGTATTCCCTCACTGCTATACCTCCTAATTCTACAGGTTTACCAGTAAAAGCACCAAGATCAATTTTCCCTGAGATTTTATTGTACTCATCTAAAAACCAAGCCATTATTTGGGAATCAGTATTTACGTCTGGAGCAGGAACATCTATTTCGCTTCCTATATACTTATATAACGCATCAATAAAGTTCCTAGAAAGCATTTCAAGCTCTTGCTTAGATAAGGTCTTAGGATCAACTCTAATTCCAGCCTTTCCTCCTCCATATGGCAATTGCAATAAAGAATTCTTCCATGTCATTATCATTGATAATGCTATGACTTCATCTTGCGTAACATTTGGATGATATCTAACTCCTCCCTTGTAAGGTCCTAATGCACTATTATGCTGAGATCTCCATCCAGTAAATGTTCTTATTTTTCCATCTTTACTTAAGATTTGAATTTTTACTTGCAGTACTCTTTCGGGAGTTGAAAGTGCTTGTAACTCATCTTCATGTAAGCCTAATATATCTCCTATTTTATACAGTTTTTTAACTTGTTGTGTATATAAATTAGAACTTAAAACTTCTTCTACAGATGTCATCAAGATTAGTGTTAATATTTCCCAAAAAAAATCTTACTTATTTCTTACTTAAATTGTATAAGTATGTTTATTCTCTTCTATGCAAAATGACAAGAACTGCTACAAGAACTAATGTAATAACAATAGTCGCTACAAGAGATAATGTGGGTGCTATGGCTTTGAATGGTAATGCAGTATTGTTATAAGCATTTAGATTTATAAACGTTATATTGTTTCCATAAAACTTGTTTCCAAGATATTTTATACTTAACTCAGTAATGAAAGTATTTGATATATTTTGTTTAATGGATTCTTCTAATAAAATTCCTGATTTATTAAATATCAACGTTTGTATTGTTGAGTTAGTTGAGTTAGTATATACAAGCGTATTACTATATTGTTTATTAAATATAGAAATATTCTTATATCCTACAAATTTAAACGGAATAGAGTTCCATAATATAGTTTTAGTCATGTTTGGATAGAATGTAATCTCTATGTGAGTATAATTTGCTATGTGAATAGTAAAATCAGTAGTATCTACAATAGGTTGCCCACTTATTGTATTTAAGCTATAGGCAGATTCTCCTATTATACCGTTGGAGAAAACTACTGGATATACGATTTCTTCATCTCCTACACTTTGAGTAGTATTAGCAAAAGACGAATATTCGAAAACTGCATATAGATATGATATATTTAGTAGGTTCTTCGGAAGATATATTTGGGTTAAATCTCCCGTAAATAATGAAGCAAATCTCTCTAAAGTCATATTTACGCTTAATCCCTTATATGTAGTTTCAAGCTTTGCTATGTTTCCATTGGTTAATACCCAAATTTTTCCGCTTAATGAAGTTGTTGAAAAAGAGAATTCTGTCGTGTTATAATTAACGCCAGAGATTTTTACAGTTGAGTAGTTTATAAACGTTAATGAAATTGACGAAATAGAAGATTGTAAAGTATATGTATTATTAAATATATATTCCGGAGCTATAAATGGATAATTAAGGTTAAGAAAATCTTTCTGAAGACTAACGTTATACGTACCACTTTTTATTAACGTAAAATTGAAAGTTTTATTTTGCGACATTGATTGGGTACTAGTATCATTTATCTCTACATTTACAGTAACGTTACCATTATTGAAATTTTTTACATAATAATTTGCTATATATGTATAATTTAGCTTAGAAGTAGTAGAGTTACTTGATGTATTATATGCTACTATTTTATATGTTAAATTATTATAAAATGTAATACTACTTTTATAATTTGTTATATTTGTAGGCGCGTTAGGTATTGCTAATGAGAGTATAGGGAATATAAATATGAGGATTAACGATATTGCCAATATATATTTTGACATCATATAACACCTTACCAATAGTTTAATAACTTTTATCCAGAAGATTCCACATGGATAGACCTCTAGTAGCAGTAGGTGGAGTCATTATTGAGAGAAATAAAATATTATTGGTAAAACGCGCTCATCCACCAAACAAGGATATGTGGGCCATACCTGGCGGAAAACTAGAATATGGAGAAACATTAGAGGATGCAGTAAAACGAGAGATATTAGAAGAAACTAATTTACAAGTTAAGGTTCTAAATTTGCTATCTTTAATACAAATGATAAAGGAGGGATTTCATTATGTGATTTTAGATTTTCTTTGCGAAATAGTTGGAGGAAATCTTAAGCCATCATCAGATGCAGCTGACGCTAAATTTTTCTCTGTTGATGAGATAAAAAATCTTAATACTTCTCCTACGACAAAAGAGATGCTAATTCGCTACAATAATAAAGAGAAACTTCCCATTTTTATTACTGAAATCTCCAAGTAGATTTTTCTTTACTATCAAGTATCTTAATTCCATTATTCTCTAGAATACTGCGTATTTCATCCGAAAGATCATACATTTTTTTAGCTCTTAATTCATTTCTTATTTCTACAATAGAATCTATTATTTTAGATAATCTATCATATGCGAGACTAAATTCCTCATCCATGACTCCAAAAACTTCGTTAAATTGTCTAAAAGCGTCAAATGCTATAGAGGCTCCCATAAAATCTCTAGTGTTCTCTAGTTTGGAAAAGATTATACTAGCAATATTATGAATATGAGACAATGCGTTAGCAGTATCGAAATCATCACTCATGCTTTCATGGAATTTTTCTATTTCAGAAACTATATTCTTCTGAATTTTTATATCTTCGTCTGTTGAATAACTCTTTGGTCCTTCAGAAAGAATATTTCGAATTATCGACATAGCATCTTTAAGTCTATTTAAAGAGGCCTTACTTTGCTCTAATGAATCTTCGTTAAAATCTACTTGAGATCTATAGTGAGAGGATAGGAACCAATATCTTAATACTGAAGGTCCATAAGATCTTATTGCGTCTTTAAGTGGAATAATATTTCCTAAAGATTTACTCATTTTAGTTTTCTTTATTGTAAGAAACGCTACATGCATCCAATACCTTACCCATAGTTTTCCAGTATATGATTCAGACTGTGCTCTTTCATTCTCATGATGAGGAAATATTAGGTCCATTCCTCCCCCATGTATATCGAAACTCTCTCCTAGATATCTAGTAGACATAGTAGAACACTCTATATGCCATCCGGGTCTTCCTTCTCCCCATGGAGATTTCCAAAACGGTTCTCCCGGCTTTTTAGACTTCCATAAAGCGAAATCATATGCATGTCTTTTTTCCTTTATAAATTCTTCTCCTTGGTTCCATTCTTCCTTTTTTGTATTAGAAAGTTCTCCATACTTAGAATAAGTATCTACGTCAAAATAAACACTTCCACTAGGTGCTATGTAGGCATTTCCTTTATCTATTAATTTTTGTATAAAATCTATTATCTCATTAATATGATTAGAAACTCTAGGGTGAAGGTCTATCTTTACTTTTAAGGCATTAAGATTATCTATATAATCTCTGGAATAATCGTCAACTATTTCTTCCCAGCTTTTACCAGTTTCTTTTGATTTATTAATTATTTTATCATCAATATCAGTTATATTTTGAACTCTAATAACGTTAAAACCTCTTAGTTTAAGGTAACGGCTTATTGCGTCAAAAGCCACAAATGTTCTTCCATGACCTATGTGGACATAATCATAAACAGTAGGACCACATACATACATTCTTACTGTATTATTTTCAACGTTAAAATCTTCTATTTTTCTTCCAAATGTGTTATAGAGTCTAATCACAAAAATAAGAAGTAAAAGAACTACTTAAATACATTAGCTGTAAGCGATCTAGCCTTTGGTATTATATTAAGCTTCTCTGGATTTTCTCCTAATGAATTGGCTAATCTTATTGATGTTAATCCAGCTAACAAGAGTATTGAAGAGATATTTTTAAGTTCACTTTTGAATAATGGGGATATTTGCAGTGCATTTAGAGTCTCTATAGTAACTTTATCAATGTCATCATCTCCAATAACAATCGGTATTAAATATTTTCCGTTAACATAGCTTTCTACTTCGTTATGATTAACTTCAGGAATTAAGCCATAAAATGCAGGATATTTGGCGTTTTCATTTATTTCTTGTTTAAATCTTATAGCTAATGGAAAATATCTTGAAGCATAAAATACTGGCAAATTATTTTCTATCTTTTGTTCTAAATCTTCACTCATTTTTATCATTTTATCAGAACTTTCTATAATTCCTTCTTTTAGTTCGTCAATATTAATTCTAGTATTTGCTTTTTTAGCAAGCATCTTTATCAACGGCGTAAATAGTACAGGAAAAGAATATCTAGTTTGTGAAAGTCCTTTTACTTTAATTAATGGAATATTTTTATTTATAGCAATTTTTTCTAGATCACCTCCTGATGTTATAACTATTATCTTAGATTCCTTTTTAATTCCGTAATTAACTGCATATATTGTTTCTTTTGTTGTACCTGAATAGCTTACTGCTATTAGAGTTGTATCTTTATCTAGATTTCTTGGTATTCCAGAAACTACTGTATAATCTAGAGGTAAATTTAGAATTTCTGCTATTTTTCCAGGGATATAGCTTCCTCCCATCCCAGTATAAACTATCTTATTAGTGGAAATTTCTGGCACGTCTATGTTCTTTATTTCATCAAATAATGTATACCAGTTTAAGTAAATATCAAGCACTTTTAAGCACCAGTGATATATTTATTGATGGAGGATTAGAATTTAGACTAGAGGTTATACTTTCTATACCTATGTTTTTCATGTTATTTTTTAGTGATATTACTGCCTCTGCTATTGTGGTAGATAAACAGTCTACTAGATCTTGTGCTATTTCTGCGATCTTACTGGAGGAAAGAGAGCTAATGACAGCTGGTTGCACTAGGTATGAAAATATTAAATTTGTTCTTTGACCTAATTGGAAGAAAGAAATTAACGACTCGTCCCACTTTTTTTCTGATATATTTTTCTCAAATTCCAATATAAGATCTTCTTCTTTTCTTGCTTGTTCTTTAAGAAAAGATAAAATTCCCTGTTCGGCTAGACTTAAATTTATTTGCTGTAATCCTTCTATCTCCCTATAGAGATTTTCCATTCTAGTCTTAGCAATCATAGTTCTCTATATCTCATATTTGATTATAAAGTCTTAAATCTAGGTATTTAGTATGGAGAAGATTTTAGTACTAGGTGGAGGGGCAGCAGGTATGAGTGCTTCTTCTAGAGTTAGAAGACTTAGACCAGATACGGAAATTACAGTACTAGAACAAACTAAAATGGTTAGTCATGCTCCATGCGGGATTCCATATTTTGTAGAGGGATTATTTAATGACGAAAACTTGTTTATGACATATACACCAGGATTTTTTAAGGAAAAAAGGAAAATTAATGTAATAACTAATACTAAAGTAGAGGAATTGGATTTACAATCTAGAACCGTAAAAATTGCACGTATGCCAGAAAAACTAGAATATGATTATCTTATAGTTACGCTAGGTGCTAAGCCTAAAAAAATAAAAAACGTTGATGGTAAGAGAATTTTTTATGTTCATCATCCAGCTAGTGCCGCAGAACTTAGAGCAAAATTATGGTCTTTAAACACTATTGGAATAATAGGAGGAGGTATATTAGGAGTAGAAATGAGTGAAGCTTTAGTATCTATAGGAAAGAAAGTTATTCTATTTCAAAGATCTAATTACATATTAAATAAAATGTTAGATGAAGATATGTCAAAAATTATTATAGAAACTATGAAAAAGGATGTAGATATAAAGTTAGGCGAAGAAATAGAGGATATTAAAGAAGACGGTACACTCATAATTACTAATAAAGGAAAATATTCAGTAGATGGTACTATTATATCTATAGGTGTAGAGCCTAATATAGATCTCATAAAGGATAAATTAAAACTAGGAAAGACTGGAGCTGTATGGACGAATTCTCACATGGAAACTAACGTAAAAAACGTCTATGCTGCTGGTGATATAGCAGAAACCAAAAACATTGTTACTGGGAAAGAATTCTGGATTCCTTTTGCACCTGTAGCTAATAAGATGGGTTATGTTGCTGGAAGCAATATAGGAGGAAAAGAGATGGAATTTCCTGGCAGTATAGGTACAATGATAACCAAATATAAAGATATGTATATAGCTAAGACAGGTCTTTTAGAAAATGAAGCAAAAGGAAATGGTTTTAATGTTATTTCCTCAATGATTCATACGAAAACTAGAGCGAGATATTATCCTGGAAGTAAAGATATTTTTGTAAAACTAATAGCCGAAGAAGAAACAAATAGAATACTAGGAGCTCAGATAATAGGCGGAGAAGAGGTTTTAGGTAGAATAGATATGCTTGCAGCACAGATTATGAAAGGATTTAGCGTTGAAGATGTATTTTTTACTGAGATGGGATATTTGCCTGCAATATCAGAAGTATGGGATCCAGTGATAATAGCAGCTAGACAGTTAATGAAATCGTGATAGTATTACGCTATATTTAAATATTTCTATAAATAGTTAATAACTTAATTATGGCAATTCAGCAAGGATTCTTTGAAATACTTAGTGACTGTATTATTAACTATATAACTAGATATCTTAATACAGCGTCTATAGATGGCATATATTATATCGATGATCAAAAGAATGATGATATATTGCCATTAGAAAAACCACAAAATCTAGTAAGAGAAGTAAAACCATTGAGATTTGAAAAGGAGGTTTTTAGTATTGATGGAAGTAGTAGAAGTTTCATTTCTGGTAAGGGAATAGTTAGTATAGCGAGTGTTGCTGTAACCTCTACTTCTAGCAGTATTTATGATGTTTATCCTTCAGTTGATGGCAAATCTAAGCTAGGACTTAATGAACCTTTCATAGCTGTTGCGGCCTCTAATTTAGAATCTTCTAAACTAGATCCGTATTTATTTTCCAACAATTACATTTCATCTGTATCATTAAGTGGTGAACCATTTAATCCACTTAATGGATTTGAAAATATAGAAAGTGAATTAAGATCATTACTAGAAACTAAAGCTTTATCTAAATTGAAGGATAAAGGCTATATAATTGTCGATGGACCATTATTTCCATCGTATCTTTATTTAAACGGCAAAGTTAAAGACAAGATAATTTCGGAGAGAATAAAAATAATTGATAGTAATTTTATCGGAATAGTAAAAAGAATAGATAAATCTCAATATTTGGTAAAATCTCTAAATGGCGAATATAGAAAATATTTTGTTCAAAAATTCAAGTTAGATCCTAAATCTTTTATTTCTGATGAATCTTTGCTATTAAACCTTATACGTTTCAACTATAATATTCCCTATTCACCTATAGTAATTGGCCCCTTCTTAGATAGAGTAAAAGAGAATATAAATGTTTATATTAATTATTTGGTAGTTCCATTTAATCCTTATATAGCTAATTTCTTCATATTAAGAGTAGAAACATTAAACAATAATAGTGATATAATTGAAAAAATTTTATCATTAAAACCAACAAAAGACGGTATACCTTATAATCTTGCTTTAGCAGATTTAACTGCAAAAAAATTATCAGCAGGGCTATACAAATTAATCATATTATATCTTCAACAATTAGGCTTACAATCAAGTTTCTACAGCAGACTAGAGGTTATTAAGTCATGAGTAACAATGGGTTATTTGATAGTATTAAAGACAGAATGGAAAAAGCTAGGGCATTAGCTATAACACTAGGCGATATTATAGGTAAAGTTTCTAGGAATATGTCTAATAAAGTTCAAGAAAACGAATATATAGTTAATATTATTGTAGATCCACTCACATATTATAAATATAATTTTTTGGGTAAAGTGGGTATATTTTTGGGAGTTATAGATATTAAAACTCTTTATTTTGTTCTATTGAGAGTAATAGGATATGAAAGAAGTGATGTAAGTAGTTATTTATTTGATAATTCAACTATATCTACCATAGAGGATGAAGAAAATCCAGGAACTTTAATAAATAATGTGATCATAAAATGTGAAATGTTAACTAAGGTTGATATTCTGTCTTCTTCTGATATTTCTCCTGGTGATATAATAATAGAGCCTCAGTCTCCAGTAATTATTCCAAGGTCAGAAATTATAGAAAGAGCTTTAGGAATAAACAGCGGTGCACTAAAAATAGGATTCTTGGATTTAGATGAAGCAAGCGTCAAAGTAAGTTTAAGTTTAGATGAACTTAATTATCATACGCTCATTTTAGGCACTACTGGAGCAGGAAAGACGTCGTTTATAAAAGATTTATTGACAGCACTTTATAAGATAAATGAAGAAGGAAGTAAGGTATTTGTTGTTGATACAACAGGAGACTATTATCACATGTTTTTACCACCTGAAATTACAAATAAGCAAGTTAAGGTCGGTATACAAAAATTTGAAGATCTTTATGGTAAAGTAAATGGCATAGATATGGACATAATTTATCCAATAACTCATAAATGGGCCAAGAAATATCTTAAAAATAATTATGAAATAGAAAATATTGTGAAACAATATTATGAACTATATGTAAATCCTTTAATACAATATTTGAATAAAAAAGGTATAAATACATATACATCAATTTCAAATAATGAAATAACGATTTCAAATGATTTTTGGACTTCCAAAATCCACGTAAATCCCTTTTATTTTAAGTTTAAAAGTGTAAAAAGAATTTTATATAGACTAAATCCATATTTTAGTGAGCAAGCTTCGCATTTTCTTAAGATTATTCTTTCTCAAAAGGAATTTAGTAGTTCTTATAATTTAAACGACTTTATAGATAGATTAGATGATAATGTTTTTGAAAAAATGAAATTACATCGAAGTACTAGAGAGAATATTATAAGAGGGCTTTATTTATTACGCGAAACTGATATGTTTGATCTTAAGATAAGGCAGAAAAGCATTAATGAATTGTTAGAATCGAATTCCAGGATAACTGTATTTGATATATATAACTCTGAACTAGATGATTTTACTCAAAAAATATTTATATACTATATTTTAGATAAAATTTTTAATATTAGGGAAAAACAGCTTAGAAGTGGTATCGTAAAAGGTAGATATATAATAATTCTTGACGAAGCCCATAGATTTTTTCCTTCAACTCAAGGCAGTGAAGAGGATACTTACTATGTTAGAAGAGTTGCTGGAAAAATATCAATGATGATGAGATTAGGAAGAAGAAGGAAGATAGGATTTATTTTTTCTACTCATAATCCTGCAGATCTTAGTGACATAATAGTGCAGCTTTCCAATACTAAAATAATTTTTAGAATAAGACCAGAAATTTCAGAAAACTTTGGATTAACTAAGATGGAAGCAAAAACATTAAGTTGGGAAAACAATGGCGTAGCATTTATAATTTCTCCATGGTTAAGAGAAGGAAGAATAAAGGTAAAAGTCCCTGTACCACCTCCAGTTGGTCATTATGACTTATCTAAAACATAAAGGTGAAGTTATTTGGAATTAAAAACAGCATTACAAGAAATGTTGGAAAAAAAAGATGAGCCATCAGTATATAATTTCATTAAATGTATAGTTAACCTTTTTCCTCCATCTGATGACTTGTCTATATCTGTTATAAAGAGAGGTAACTACGAATATATTTTAGACAGAAAAGGTCTATGTTTAGTAAGTTTAGCTCAAGATGAGTATTTGCCATTTTTTTCTGCAGCAGAAAAAAGACTAACTACAATTCCGTACGATATCCAGGATTATATAGTTAATAACTGGAAGATGATTTTAAAGGAACTGGAAAAAATTCTAGATCAATACTCAAAAAGAGAATCTACATATGAGAAAAAATTGGAAGAGGTAAAAAGTCTTGTTAATAACTGATACTCGTGTTGAGACTGTAAATCTTGTTCATTATGAGCAGTGTAATTTCATGGGCAGATTACACGGAGGAGATATGCTAAGAATGCTAATTGACACTGGTATGTTATCCTCAATAAAGGCCGCTAAAGGTACTTCAGTTTTAGCATCACTAGATAATGTAGTCTTTAAAAAACCCATATATCTTGGAGATATAATAAAAATTAGCGCTCAAGTTGACTATATAGGTAATTCTTCTATGGAAGTTGAAATGGCCGCAAGCAGAGGTGAAGAAATACTGGTAACATCTACTGCAGCTTACGTTAAGATAGATCAAAATTTTAGACCTATTGCAGTAGGAGACAAAATAATTCCTTCAAACGAACAAGAATTGAAAATCTTTAAGAATGGAGAACAAAGGAGAAAAGATAGATTATCGAAAATAAAAAAGGACGTTGCTCAGATAGATCTTTCATCGAAATTAAGTAATAGAATTAGTAATATTTTTTACGTGAGTCCAGATATGACATACGATGGCAAAGTTATTTCTGCTGGTAGATTACTTAAATTAATGGATGATCTAGGTGGGATATTAGGTCTACGGTTAATTAATTATAAAGGCTATACGTCTTCTGCAGATACTGTAGTTACTGTTTCTGTTTCCAATATGAGTTTTTATTCTCCCATAAAATTGGGCGATATAGTTCAAATAAATGCTGGGCTTACTTATGTTGGTAAAACTTCAATGGAAGTCTTAATAACTGTAATGAAAAAAAGTCCTTCTACTGATTTTGAAGTAGTTACTACAGCATTTTTTAATTACGTTAGAGTTGGAAGTGACGGAAAGCCAAAAGAATTTCCTCAATATATTCCTCAAAACGAATACGAGAAAAAATTTTGGGATGATGCATTAAACCGAAGACGCAAGAATTTTTCTTAAATAATTTGCGAATAAAAAGGCAGAAAGTATAAATGAATAGAATATTGCCATATATGCATTATCTAAATTGTTGCCTATTATACCTGCAGTAAGGCTTCCAAGAATACTCGCTATATCTTCCACTGCATTAAAAATACCTATTATAGTTCCTCTATTCTTTTTCAAGTTTCTAAACATTACAGAGAAAAATGATGCACTATAAATTGGATATATAGATCCGAACGATAAAAATAATGGAATGGATAACATACCAATTTTTAATTTTGATAGAATTAAAATGGAAATACCAATAGATATTACTGCTCTTATAAAAATTATAAGGTAAATATAATATATTTCTCTGTTTATTATAATCTTTGACGAGAAATAATAGAATATTTCATCGACTATATAGAGTAAGGCATAACTTGCAAATATAAAGTATTCTGGATTTCCCATAATGTAATTGAACGGAATATAAATTGTAAAGAAAATTTCTGCTGCAAAATTGAAGCTGAAAAATGATAATATCGCATATAGCTTATTTTTAACTTCCTTTCGTTCTTCTGTTTTATCTCTAGTAATTGAGCCTGTTACGTTCCTTATAAACAACACATTAGAAACGAACGCAATAAGGAAAACGAAGGTTATAATTTCAAAATTGGGCTTAAAGATTGCCAAAAGACTACCCGAAATATTACCTGCTAATGTGAATTGTGATAATCTAATATTAGCTTTAGGAAGCTCTTCAAAAGTGAAATTTTCTAGTAATAAAATAGAATAAAGAGGTGCATCTATTGCATATACAAATCCTAGTAATCCATAACCTATAAACCCTAGTATAATTGATCCAGAAAATAGCAAGATGCTACATGGTATTAACGAAATAGGTAGCAAGAATAAAAATTCCTTTCTCCTTTTTATTGTATCAAGGATGTTACCCCAAATATATGAACCAAAAGCATTAGCAGCATTGAATATCATTGAAACTATTCCTAGAATTAATATAGACTTCGTTTCATCATATACTTCTACTGGATATAGTAAAGAAAGTTCTGTAATACCAGAAATTACTAGAGCCTGCCCTATGAATAGCCTCATCCGAATTCAAATGATTCATTCAGTTAATCTTTAAAGTAAACAGCTCTAGATGATGATGTGAATTACATAGCCCTTGCCATAGCTTTTCTTACATATAGTTTGATAGCGTTTAGAGGTATTACAAAAATACCACCTTGGGCATCCATGTTTTTTGGTGGAGTTTTAATGGTTGTATTCAATGTAATTAGCATAAATTTTGCTCTAAAATATATCAATTTAGACGTGATTTTATTCTTAATTACAATATTTATATTTTCCTCTGCTCTAGAAGTTTCTGGTTTTCTAAAATATTTAGCTTACTACATCATTTCTAAATTCAGAACTCCAAAAAGAATAATCATGGCTATAGTAATTTTCTCTGGTTTATTATCAAATTTTGTTACTAATGATGGTATTTCGTCAAGCTGGACGCCTATTATGTTAGAAGCTAGTAAACAACTAAAAATCGATGAAAAGCCTTTTCTTTACTCCTTAGCTTTTGGTGTAACAATAGGCAGCGTAATGCTTCCTACTGGCAATCCCCAGAATTTACTAATAGCACTAGAAGGTAACTTAAAACAGCCATTTATTTTATTTTTAGAATACTTAGGTATACCAACTGTATTAAACTTAATTATTAGTGCATTTATGATATATTTTATTTTCAGAAAATATCTATATAATAAGGAAATAAAAGTATCTAATATAAAAATGGAAGACGTATATACGGCAAAAATAGCAATAATATTATTAACTATAACTATAATTCTTTTCTTTCTTTTAAGCCTTTTTAATATAGATATATTACTAGGTTCCCTTTTTACATCTTCTTTACTGCTCATTATAGTAAAATCTAGGCGTGAAATAGTCAGAAGAGTAGATTGGTCGATAATTATATTTTTCATAGGTTTGTTTTTATTTACCGGTGGTTTAATAAACGGTGGAATAATATCTTCTTTAACCAGCATATTTCCACCACCTTCTAGTATATTTATCATTATGTTGATAAGTATTTTATTAAGTCAAGTTCTTAGTAATGTGCCAATGGTAGCAATATATATACCTATAATGTATGCAAATAATGCTGTAAGTGTATTTGATTGGCTTGCATTAGCTGCAGGAAGTACCATTGCAGGTAATTTAACTCTTATAGGTGCAGCTAGCAATATAATTATTTCTGAATCTTCTGAGAGTAGAGGTGGGAAAGGATTTGAATTTTTTGAATTTATAAAATATTCAATTCCAGTTTTGATTGAAAATTTTTTAATTTTGTATTTATTTCTTAGTTTGAAAACTCCTTGATACTGCCAATAGTTGCATCTCGTTAGTACCTTCTGCTATTTCCATAATTTTTGAATCACGATATAATCTTTCTACTTTTGATCCTCTATTTAATCCGTGGCCACCAAATATATGTAACGCAGTTCTTGTAGTCTCGGCAGCAGTAATTGCTGCATAATACTTTGCCATAGACGCCTCAGTTAAAGCTTCTATTCCGTTATCTAGTAAGGAAGCTGCCTTCCATGTTAGTAGACGTGCGGCTTCTATTTTTATATAAGCATCAGCTAAATTGAATGCTATCCATTCTTGATCTATTAGTGCTTTACCAAATTGCTTTCTTGCAGACGCTCTATTTATTGCATCTTCTACTGCACCTCTAGCGATTCCCACTGCTATTCCTGCGTATCCATTTCTACTAACCATTAATGCCTTTATTGCTCCTTTAAACGCATCTCCTTCTTTTCCAATTATCGAGTCCTTAGGTATTCTTACATTATTAAATTTTACATAAGACACGCCAGCACCTCTAATGCCCATAAGATCTAGTTTATGAATATCTACTCCTGCAGTTTTTGAATCTACTAAAAGTAGCGAAATTCCATTTTTATCACCAGGGTTTCCACTAGTTCTGGCAAGAACTACCATCTTCGTAGAAAACGAAGCTGCACTAGTGAAGATTTTCTCTCCATTTAATACTAATTCATTTCCGTCTAATTTAGCATTTGTTTGTAGTGCTCCTAGATCCGAACCAGCAGCAGGTTCAGTTAAAGCAACTGCGTATATTTCTTCGCCTTTTATTCCTTTTTCTATAAGGTCTTTAGCTGAATCCCCGCCAATAGATACAAGTAATTGTAAAGCATTTAATTGTGTATGAAGACTATGCGAAGCTCCACCACTCTCAGTACCTAATTCTTCCGTGGCTATAGCAAACGCTATTTCACCTAAACCAAGTCCACCGTATTTGGATGGTATTTTCATTCCTAGTAATCCCATTTCCCCGAAATCTCTGACTATTTTTTCTCCTCCCTCATTTGTCTCATCCATGTATTTAGCATAATCCTTAACCACTTTTTGTACATAATCTCGCACTTTTTCTCTATAATCTTCTACTTCTTTTGGTATTTCAAACATAAAGCATCAGAATATAAAGAGTATAAATAATAATAAACCTTATGTTATTCTTATGTTAAGAAACCTTATACTATCATTAATATTCAATAAAATCCCATTAGATTTTTCTGCAATGAGCTTATTATAGCTAGGTAAGAATTCTGAATAATTAGTGTCTATAATAATTACTTTTGAGATTTTTCCCAGTTTATAGCTTAAACATTCTAGTTCATGCTTTATATTTCCGGAAATACTCACGTTAGCTTTTCCATCAGTGATTATAAATGTTATCGGTGTAGCATATTTGCTCTCCTTTCTTAGAATATTGAAAGCATTTAATAAAGCATGACTCAGTGGAGTTTTACCAAATGGTCTTGTATTAGAGAGAATCTTATTGAATTTGTCAAAATTCTTTGAAAATGGAATTATATATTGAGACGCTGTACCAGAAAATGTTATTAAACCTACTTTACTTCTTAATTTGTAAGCATTAGCTAAAAGTGAATGAGATATCCGTGTAGCTATATTTATTCGCTTATTAAAATTCATGGATTTACTAGTATCGAGTAAAATTAATATAGGCAACGAACCTTTGCCTAAGTTATCTCTGAGCACTATATCGTCTTCTGCTATTTTTCTTCTTTTATTTAATGCCATATTTACTATTGTAGAATGAAAATCTAGTATAGTACCTTCATGATTATCTAGGTATCCATAAGATTTTGAAACTCCGCTTTTTCCACTTTTTTCGCTATTAATATTTTTAGTATCAAAATTAATTTTTATGTTCTCTTTATCTAACTCGTTATTCTCTTTATTTTCATTTCCATTCTCTTTATTCTCAGTTTTTTCGTTTTCATTTCCTTTTTGATTATCTTCTTTATCTAAGTTATTTATTATCTCATTTATGTTAGGTGTATTATTTAGACCTTGATTTAACGGTTCATTTTTTAATCTATGTGGCAATACTAGTTCTAAAGCTTCTTTTACGTCTTTCAGATTAACTTCCTTTCTTCCTTCCATTGCCGCAATAGTTTTAGAGACTTTAACAGCAGCTATCATAGCTCTATTACTTAACGAGTATCTTAATACCACGTTAGCTATGATTTTCAATAATTTTTCAGAAATATCAACTTCCGGTAATAATCTCCTAGCAGTGATAATCTTTATTTCTATTTCTTTTTCGTTATTTAAAAATCTTTTTTTGAAGTTTTCTGGATCTTTTTCAAATTCTTCTACTCTATTAGCTATTTCTATTAATTCATCTTCAGATTTTGGAGATTCTGCTTCAACTGAAATTCCAAATCTATCTAATAATTGCGGTCTTAATTCTCCTTCTTCTGGATTCATTGTTCCTATTAATATGAAATCGGCCGGATGAGATACTGATACTCCTTCCCTTTCTACTACATTAACTTTTGATGCTGCAGAATCTAGTATAGCGTTAACAATATCATCATTAAGTAAGTTAACTTCGTCTATATATAGAATTCCCCTATTTGCTTCAGCTAACAAACCTGGTTGCAATGACCTTATTCCGTCCTCTATAGCCTTTTTAATATCTAAGCTTCCTACTACTCTATCCAGAGTAGCGCTTACTGGTAGGTCAACAATTCTCATCTTCCTTTTTTTGGTGGGAAGCTTTTCTCCAGCTAACAATCTTCTTTTGCAGTTTTCACACATCTTATTATTATCGTAAGGATCGCAGCTAAATGGACAGTCTGCAACAACATCTATTTCAGGCAATAAATTCGCTAAGGCTCGTACAGCAGTAGACTTAGCAACTCCTTTAGGTCCTTTTATTAGGAGTCCTCCTATAGACGGATTTATAGCTATTATTAATAGAGCCTTTTTTAACCTTTCTTGTCCTACTATTGCAGAGAAAGGTAAAATGTTTCTTTCTACCATTCCTCAGATTCACCTTCTATTTTAGTATATATATCTTCTATTTTTTCTATTGTGTCTTTCTTTGGTTTCCATATACCTCTTTTTTCGGCTTCTATTAGTCTTCTTGTTATTTCCTCTAGAGCCCAAGGATTTTCCTTTAAAAACCAATTTCTATTATTATCGTTAAAAATAAATTTTTCTGCTACTTTATTAAATATAGAATCATTTACTAAACCTGTAGTAGCTCCCCATCCGTAAAGGTGTTCTATTTTCTTTAAGATTTCTGTAGCTCCTCTATATCCAAATTTTTTCTGCGATTCTATCCATTCATCATTAAGCAACTTTAAAATGCTCACTCTCTCAATCTCGTCCTTAAAAATTCTAATTCTAGGATTTTTAGGATTAAATGTATCTTCAAACATAAGCTCTGGATTTTTACCTATTTTTTTACATACTTGGAAAAATCCTCCTATATAGCTATAATTACAACTATCGTCTAAGATATCTATTTCATCTATTTCTCTTTTATGTACTATGAGATCTATTTTACTGGAAGCTTTTATTAAGTCTTCTACTGCTCTTATTCCGTTTTTACCTTTACCATAAGAGTATCCCATCCAGTTTAGATATACATTAGCTAGATCGTCTGAAGATTTCCAGTTAGATGATTCTATAGCCTTATCTGTACCTGCTCCATAAGCTCCAGGTTTGGCAGCGAAAATATGCTCAAAATTGTCTTCTTTGAGATAATTGTTCTGGGAATTTTCGTCTAATTTTTTTACAGTATCTATAGCTTCGTCTATTAATTCTATAATATTCATTAAATTATCTCTAACTATACCGCTAACTGTTATTATAGTGTCTATCCTTGGTCTATTTAGCTGATCTAATGGTATAGGTTCTATTCCTATAATCTTTTTAGTTACTGGATGCCATTTTGGTTTTACACCTAATGTATGAAGAATCTGTGCTACCAATTCTCCATCAGACCTAAAAATATCAGTAGACCATAATACGAAGCCTATGGCTTTAGGATATCTTCTGTATTTTTTTCTATAGTCTTCAATGAGTCTTTCAGATAGTATTACTCCTATTTGCCACGCAGATAAGGTAGGTATTTTCCACGGATCTATAGAGTAAAAATTTCTACCAGTAGGCAAAATATCATATCTTCCTCTAGATAGTGATCCTGAAGGTCCAGATTCAATAAATCCCCCATCTAAAGCATTAATTAGATTTATTTTCTCCAAATGTGCTGATTCTATTAGTTTAGTAATTACATAATTTTCTTTAATTGGCAACTTATAAAACCCATGCATTGCCTCTATTATTAATTGTTTGGCTTTTTCCCTTCCTACCTTATTTACTAATGAATCTTCTTCAAATCTTGTTGTAGATATTACGTATTCTGCAATATCCTCTTCATTGGGTAAATCGCCTAGGATATGTAAACCTTTTGAAATACTTGAGTCTTTAAATATATTGAGTTTATGTTCTATTTCATGAGTAGCTTTATCTGGATCAGAGAAATCTATTTTTATGCCCACGCTATTACTTAATTCCTTTATCTGTTCTAAAACTAGTTTTTGTCTTGATTTATTTTGTGCTCTTTCTGACTCTTCATATTCTTCAATCAAATCTTCTAATTTTCTAGCATCTTCCGGTATATCATCAGAAGTAGGAGGAGAAAGGTGATCTATTAGTATAGCATAGCTTCTTCTTTTTGCTGTTATTCCTTCTCCAGGAACGTTAACCGCATAGATATATAAGTGTGGTATTGTTCCTATGGAAATTTGCGGAAAACATGAAGGAGATAATCCTACACTTTTTCCTGGTGTGAACTCTAAAGTCCCATGAGTTCCAACATGAATTACGGCATCAAAATTATCATTAATCCATTTATAGAAGGCTAACCAGAAATGATGTACAGGTAAGTCAGAATTATGAGTTAACCTTATTGCATTTTCGTCATCTTGCCATGTAACTCTCTTTGGTTGAACTCCTACAAAAATATTTCCAAAAAATATTCCGGGGATGATAAATTTAGTTCCATCAAACATATAATTTCTTTCTCCATGTTTTATTTCTCCCCAAGTATTTATTACAAGTTTTTTAGATAGTTCTGGGAGAGAAGAGAAGAATTTTTCATATTCCTGAAACGTAATATAGCCAGCGTCTCCTTTTTTACTTAATATTTCTTCTAGGCTAGTATACTTAGTTTCTGGAATAGCCTTCCTACCTATTATTCTATTAATAAGATCTTCTCCATCTTTAGGAGGAATGCATCTATATCCTCTTTTTCTTAATTCGTTTATAATTTCTACAGTGGTCTGAAGAGTATCTAGTCCTGTAGCAGTACCTATATTAGCTTCAAGATCTTTATATGCAGATGCAGAGTGAAGTATTATAGCTATCTTTTTATCACTATTAGGTTTATATTTTAAGTTAATCCATCTATATACTCTTTCAATTAAATAGTCTATCTGGTTATCTATACCATTAAGTTTTCTAAATCTATACTTTCCTAATTGCTGAATTTCTATAGTACCAACTATTATAGGCTGTGTAGTTCCATCCATTTCAGGAATAGTAACGCTCATTATAGTGGAAATATTATCTACGCCAGTAGATTCGTTCCATTCTTTTTCTGACTTAAAATAGTTTATTATACCTTGAAATATAGGAACATTTAATTTTTTTAATATTCCATTATCTTTATCTTTTATCAATGAAAAGGAAAGTAGACTTATAACAGCATCTACTACCGGTTTTCCATTTAACATAAAATATTTGCTTATAGCATCTTCGTTACTGTCTATATTTTTAGATTTATCTCCAAAGCCTTGTACAAATACTGGAATAGGTATTATATTTTTCATACTTAACTTGTCAATTATCTTATTCACTATTTCTAGATCATTATCTACCCATTCCGATCTATAGAATAATATTCCTACCTTTTTTAAATTTGGATTACTAAAATTAGATAGATATTTATTTAAATCGAGATAAACATGATCTTTTGTATAAATTCCAGAAAATGGAAGAGGAGTTGGGTCCTCATATTTTATATTATATTTAAATGATAATAGAAATAGCATTAGATTTCTGATGTTATCCGTTCCACCAAAATTATAATATTCTATAACTTTTTTAGTAGATATTGGATCTAATTTATTGTACTTTGATAATACAGGATCTATTACCGCCACTATTTCCTTTCCTTCTAAAATTTCATGAATTTTATCTATAATTTCCGAATAAAGTTGTTCACTCGAAAAATGATGTATAAAAATTGCATCAGATTTTTTTAAATCTTGTATAAAATCTTCGTCAATTGGATCTAATCTTGGATATTTTATCGATAGTTCTATTCCAGTTTTTTTAGCCTCTTCTATAAAAGTTCTGATTACTGAACCGTTCCAGCCGATTAGAACAGAAATTTTCATTATACTTATCCTTTAATGTACCATATATAAAAATTTGGTTAGCCTATCCATATATTATTATTCAAAAAATTATCTAGCCTTAAACTTTTATACTATTAGTAAAAGATACAAAATGGGGTATCTGACCCCTGACAGCCTCGTAGTAGGCGGAATGAGGAGGGTTTCCTGCCGTGATTTTTATATATATTCTTCAAGTTCTGCTTTCAATAATAATGCTAGTCCACGTATCTATATTGGACGTTAAATATCGTGAGATAGATACAAAAATTTGGTTATTTTACTCACCTTTAGTTCTCTTTTTTATTTATAATATAAAATTCTTAAATATTTACTTATTTTTATACTCCTTTATAGTAACTATTCTAATATTATATTTTTTCTATAGATTATCTTTTATGGGGGGCGCAGATTTATTTGTGATGATCATTTTAGGTCTAGTTGACTCAAGTGTTCATCCATTATTTTATTCTTTCTTCTCTATAATAGGAATGGAACCTATAATTATAATGCTTTTTGCGTCTCTTCTTGTTTTTATGTTTGTTATAATAAATTTTATAAGATACTATAAATACACAGTAGGTTTATCGATATCTAAAAGGATATTATTATCCATTTCAGGTAAAAGAATGAAAATAAAGGATTTTATTAATTCTAAGTTTTTATTTCCATTATCAGTAATTGATGATAAAGGTAATGAAAGTTTGAGAACAAGTTTCTCAGTAGACGAAGATGATCGTGAATGGAGAGATAAATATACTAAACTTGTATTAAACAATATCATTAATGAAGATAAAGTGATATGGGTTGCGTACGGAATTCCTGTTTTACCATTTATTTTATTTGGATATATCGTAAGTCTAATTATTGGGATACCGATTTAATCTATAAATAATAATCTCTAAACTCAAAAGATTATTGAGTTGTATGTTTCTAAAGTTAAGATAATAGCTAATAAACAGAATAATATAGCAAAAGAACTATCGAAGGATTTAGAAGAATTAGGCTATTTTATTGTAGATAAAAATCCTGATGCAATAATATATTTTTATCCTATAGGAATAACTATAAGAAAAATTGCGAAAAATCTCAAAAATAAGGAGAAAGATCCAGTTATTATTTCAATAACTGATGATGGAGGTTATGTTATACCTTTAATAAAGGAACATTGGGGAGGATCCTTTTTGGGTGGAATAATAGCTGATTTATTAGGATCTCAGTTAGTATTAACTTCTAGAACAGCTCAATTAGGATTATACAGTGTAGAAGAATTTGCATGGGTAAATGGATTAGATATTGTCAATAAAAATAGACTTCTTGAAATGGAGAAAAAGTTAATAGAGGAAAGAAAGTTAAATGTGTTCTCTGAAGCTGTAAAACTTTGTAAATTAGAAGGATACAACGTTATAGATGATTGTAAAGACGCGGATATTGTAGTTGGTTTAGATTGTAAAGACTCTGGAAAATTAGTGATGAGACCTTACTCTATTGCTATGGCAATAGGATATACTTCTTCTGCTCCCAAAGAGTCTATCTATTATTCAATAAAGTCTACTCTTAAATCAATATACATTTCTGAAACTCGTCTTGATTTTATTTTAGTTCCAGAAATAAAGAAAGAGGATCAAAAAATAAAGGAAATAGCAAAATCTTTAGGTTCTACAATAATTTATGTACCTATTGAAGAATTACGAAATAAAACTCAGTCTACTCCTTCTCAAGTTGCTAGAAAATATTTTAATATTGAAGGAGTCTGTGAGCCTTCTCTAGAGTTTTTAGGAAGCAAAATAATTCTAAAGAGAACTAAAAGAGCTTATGGAGTAGTTACATGTTTGGGGATAAAATGATAAAAGTCGTAGGCATTGGAGCTGGAGGTAAAACATTAACATTAGAAGCTATTGAAGCAATCAAAAAAGCGGAGGTTATAATAGGCTATTCAAGATACATAGAAATGATAAGAGGTTATATAGAGAACGCAGAAATAATTTCGTCTAATGTGAATGAGATAGGACAGAGAATAGATGACTCTCTAAAGTTTAGCAATAAAAATACTATTGTTATAAGTTCGGGTGATCCGATGATATACGGTATGGGATCTAGATTATTCAAGTATAATGTAGAAATAATTCCTGGTGTAACTGCTGCATCATTGGCTAGTAGCGTAGCTAAGGTTCCCTTAGATGATTTTGTAACTATTAGTTTAAGCACGTACAGTAGAAGTCTTAAGGAAATAGAAAATAAACTAATAAATGCAATAAACGGTAATTTTACGTTAGTAATATATAATATAAATCCCGTTGCTAGAAAAGAATCTGCCTTATTAGCAGAAAATACTCTCAAGAAATATGCCATAGATTGGGACTATTATATGGTCTATAATGCCAGACGTGCTAACCAAAGGCTAATTCATGGTAAAATAAATAGCCTAGATATTAAAAATGCTAATATGGATACTATTTTAATGGTGAAAAAATGGTAAAGATATATAACGAGATACTAGATGAATACTTGGAAATACCTAGGCCAGTCAAAAAAATAATTAGTCTAGATCCAGCCTCTACTGAAACTATCTTTTTCCTAGGATATGGCGAAAAGATAATAGGTACTGACGCATTTAGTTACAGACCTGAGGAAGCTAAGAAGATACCTAAAATAGGTAGCTATACTCATGTTAAAATGGAATTTTTAGAAACTCAAAAACCTGATATAATTTTTACAACTATGGGAGCACAAAAAGATTTGACTAAACTGTTGTTAAATAATGGATATAACGTTTATCCTATTGGTGTTGCATCAAGTGTTAGCAAAATTCTTAATAATATAATTATAATAGGTGAAGTTTTAGGGATATATGAGAAATCACGGGAACTTTACTTAAATCTATTAAAAATCATTGCAGAAAATATATCTTCACCTAAAATAAATGTTTATCTAGAATTTGATCTAGGAGGTCCGATAACTGCAGGTTTTCCTACGCATGTAAGTGATGCAATAAGAATAGCCGGTGGTAAAAATATATTTGATAAATTTGAAAACGCATATTTTGAACCTAATCCGGCAGATATCATTGAAGGAAATCCAGACATTGTAATTTATGAACCTAAGCGGTTTAGTGAGTATGAGAAGGAAAGATTTCTTAGGTCTCTCGAAAATAGAGGTCTTGGAAATCTTATTTCTAAAAAAATATTCTATACGAAAGGTGACTTTCTAGCTCATCAAGGTCCAAGTTTCATTTCAGATGGTATACCGTGGCTTAAATCTATTTTCTCCTCCTAGAAAGTAGTTCTTGTAAAAGTGCTATTATTGCAATAGCTGCTCCTGCTAATGCTACTATTTCCATTACTTCATCATAAATACTTAGCCCATAATAAAAGCCGTTAATATAACTTGAAGGAAATATACCATAAGTATATTTTATTTCTTGAGAAGAATTTTCATCATTTATTACTACTAAGTCATATTTTCCGGGTGTAAGTTGTAGTCCGATTTCACCTTGAGCATTTCCTAATTCTTTGAAATTACTAGAATTATAAATGGATACGTTAGCGTTAGAGTCTACTACAAAAAATATTACAGAATTATTTTTAGGTGTTATTTGAATAGTTTTGACAATGTATTGTGCATAAGGCTTAACAGTTACAATATTTTCATTATTAGCGTATACATGATTTATAGTAGAATAATTAGGGTAGTATATTGGTGCCGCAATCACTGCTATTAATCCAATTAGAAAAATTATAACACCAATAGCTATAGTCTTAAAGTTCATAGAGTGATTATTATAATCTAAGCTTTTATATCTATTCAATAGATTATAACCCATGGCCGGTGGACAAGAAATTAGTTAAGGTTTTGGATACTACATTAAGAGATGGATCTCAAACAGCCTCCATATCTTTTACTTTAAACGATAAAATAAGAATAGCTCTATACTTAGATAAAATAGGTATAGATTTTATAGAAGGCGGATGGCCTAGTTCTAATCCTAAAGATTATGAGTTTTTTAGGAAGATAAAGGAATACTCATTAAGATCCAAAGTAGCCGCATTTGGAAGTACTAGAAGGAAAGATACTAAAGCTGAAAAGGATCCTACTCTAAACTCTATTTTAGAATCCGATGTTGATACTGCAGTTATTTTCGGAAAATCATGGATCTTACATGTAACAGATGTTTTAAGAGTATCTAAAGAAGATAATCTTAATCTAATAACTGAAAGTATAGAATATTTAAAGCAACATGGACTTTACGTTATATTTGATGCAGAGCATTTCTATCAAGGATTTTTGGATAGCGCAGACTATGCTATGCAAGTAATTAAAGCTGCTGAAGAAGCTAAAGCAGATGTTATAGCACTAGCAGATACCAACGGTGGAACAACACCAGATAAAATATATGATATAACTAGTTACGTTGTAAAGCAGACTAACGTTGAAATTGGTTTGCATATGCATAATGATATTGGGTGCGGTGTGGCAAATACTTTAATGGGTGTTCTAGCTGGTGCTCGTCATGTTCAAGGTACTATAAACGGTATAGGCGAAAGAACTGGAAATGCTGACCTAATTCAGATAATACCTACATTAGTTTTAAAATTTGGGTTTAAGGTATTAAAGGACATAAATAGTTTAAAAGAACTTAAACCATTATCTAGACTAGTCTATGAGTTGTCAGGAGTTAGTCCTAATCCTTTTCAACCATATGTTGGAGATAATGCATTTGCTCATAAGGCTGGAGTTCATGCCGATGCTGTAATTAAAAATCATAGAGCTTACGAGCATGTAGATCCAGAAAGTGTAGGAAACTCTAGAAAAATACTCATATCAGAAGTAGCTGGTTCTGCTAATCTTGTAAACTATCTTGAGAGATTAGGTATAAATATTGATAAAAAAGATCCTAGGCTGAAATCTATACTGCAAAAAATAAAAGATCTAGAAAATCATGGATATAGTTTTGATATAGCGCCAGCTTCTGCTGCGCTTATAGCTTTAAAAGATTTAGGACTTTATGAGAAAGTATTTGATGTAGAGTATTGGAAAGTTATTAATGAGAATGGGCTTGCACTAGCATTAGTTAAGGTAAATTCATATTTGGAAGCTTCAGAAGGAGTAGGTCCAGTAAATGCTATTGACCTTGCTATAAGGAAGGCTCTTCAGAATATTTTCCCTGACATATCGAAAATAAAGCTAATAGATTATAGGGTTGTGTTACCAGGAGAGATAAAAAATACTGAAAGTGTGGTTAGGGTAACAATCGAATTTACAGACGGAGAAAAACAATGGAAAACTATAGGTGTTTCGAGAAGTGTAATAGAAGCATCAATAGAGGCATTAGTGAGTGGGTTCGACTATTATATTCAAATTAGCAAGAAATTAAAACCATTAGTGGTTTAGATAATTTGTGACTTGGGATCCAGGAGGAGCAAGAGGAGGTAAAGGTAAACTTTATCTTATTATGAGATTCTTAAGAATGGAACAAACTTTATTTAGCCTTCCTATGGCTTACTTAGGTGCTTTTATAGCTATACGAAGAGTTCCTTCCATTTATATTCTAGTTTTAATATTTTCTGCATTGTTTTTTTTACGTATTGCGGGAATGACAAATGATAATTTAGCTGACAGATTTATAGATTCTAAAAATCCAAGAACTAGATCTAGGCCATTAGTTACTGGAGCTATAAGTGTAACTGAGGCTAGAATCTTAATAATAATAGGTTTACTTGGTTTCTTTATTTCTGCATATCTTGTAAATATATGGGCTTTCATTTTATCTCCAATAGTAGCCCTAATAGTCATGACATATCCCTATATGAAAAGATTTACAGCGCTTGCTAACTATCACTTAGCATCAATACAAGGCCTCGCAATATTTAGTGGTGCAGTAGCTGCTGCAGGAGTATATTACAATTCGTTATTAAGAGTATTAGAAGCCGTACCATGGTATTTTGTTATAGCTACTATATTTTGGGCTGTTGGTTTTGATTTATATAATCATATTCCAGACATGGAATTTGATAAACAAATGGGTTTACATAGTTTTGCGGTCGTACTTGGAAATTCTGCATTACAGTTTGCTGGAATAAATCAATTATTGTCTGTAACTATTGATTTTGTTGCAGATTTTTCATATGGATTAGGATTTTTATCATATATATCTACAATAGCCCATGGATTAATAATGGCCTATGCGTATTATTTAGCAACAAGAAGCAAGTTTGGAAGTGCGTTCTATTACAATATATATTCTTCCATAGTTTTGGGCTTAGGTATAGATATTGATATTATAATGGGTATACCTAAGCTCTAGGCATATCATTAAACTATTTAACCCCATTTTTATTATATAACTATTGAGATGCTCAGGGACTCAAATGAATGACGAGGATCTCCCCCGGACGCCCCCCGGGTCCCTGGGCATCTACTCTATAGATAATAAAGAAATCCCATGTTTCCTTTCCTAATTATATAGTACTTTTCTATAAATTTTTTCATTAACGCTCTTATCCTAGAAATTTTAGCTATATTCCATGTATTACCCCAAGGCACTTTAGATCTAATATGCAAGGCCTCTCCATAGCCAGTATCTAGGATAAAAATAAAAATTGGATCAAAAGGAGAATCATTATTTTTACTTAATTTTTTTCCTAAAAATCTTCCACTTCTCATTGCCAATTCTCCTAGCTTAGGCCATCCAAATATTATGTCACCAGCAGCATATACTCCTTTTTTGACCTCTAAATTTTCATTAACTTTCAAGAAATCTAGAAACTCTGGTGGTTCACATTTTTGAAGAATTAAATTTGGTTTCTCATAAATTTTTATATTATATTTATCTAATAGTATATTTACTTTCTCCTCTACATTTTTGCCTAGCCAGCTTAATGGAGATCCAGAGTATTTTACGTCTTTTCCTAATCTTTTAGCATAAAAAGCCATTTGTAGTGTTATGTATTCGTCATACTGATCTTCTGCGCCAAGTATTATATTATCTGTTTTAATTAATGAATTGATAATTTTATCTAGATTTAGTCTTTTACATCCCAAAGTTACGATAAGATTATCAGCATAATACTCATCCTTATCTGTTTTGATTATCCTATCTTTAAGATCTATATCCTTTATTTGCTCTTCTTTTATGAATCTTACTTTAGAGATATAATTTGTTTTTTCTATAATATTACGTAGAAGTGCAGTGTAAAATATGAACTTATTTGTATTGGAAAGTAGTATCTTATTACGATTTAGATTATAATACACATTAAGACCCGCATATCCTCCGCCTAATATTATGTTTTTCACAAATGCTCATTTTGTCATAAAGTTAAAAAGCTAGAAACCTTTTCTCCTATCGTGAAACTAAGTTTAGCTTATTCTATAGATGAAGAAATATTACCTATAATGCCCATAATTAATGGTGAAGTTTTAAAGGGTATTGAAATTGAGCCTAAGAAAGTTTCTTTAGATGAGATAAAGTTTAATTATAATAATTATGATATTTTCTATGTTCAATTACCGTTGTTTTTGTACATTAAAAATGTAAAAGTAATTTCTAATGGCGCATATGTAATTGAAAAATTAGGTTCAGAAGATAGTTTAACTTCTTCTTCCTCAGTATGTGTTGAAAGTACATCTTCGACTGAATTCTATCTTTTAAAAATTCTCTTAGGTTATAAAGGTATTCCAAGAAAGAATGGGAATTGTATAAAGTTAGTACATGATTTGGATAATATTTCTTGTTTATGGAGAGAACAATGTGGAAACCTTCCTATCATAATAAGTCTTATAGGCTCAACTAAACTTTCAGATGAAGAAATGAGTATTCTAAAAGTTGTAGTTAGAGAGTCTGCCTCACTTCAGGAAAAAAGAAATCTAATAAAAGCATATTCAAAAGAGTTAGGACTTAAAGGAAGAGATGCTTTAAATTGCTTTTTCCAATTATGTAAGGAAAAAAATATATGTAATGAGATCTCTTATGATATATTATGAACTCTCTTACTATTTTTTATTAATTTGAAAACTTTAACACATAGATAAATCGAAGGAACATATAGTAAGCTATATAAAGACGGTATAGAATACGTTAGCACTATTGATAATATTATCATTATGAGTGCGATAATTTCCTCTTTCATGAATCTATATACGGTCCTAAATTTTTATAATGACTCGTAAAGAATATTAATATGATCACTGCTTGGATGACGTAAGTAATATAGAAAAAGAAGCTGAAAAAATAGTAAGAAGTATAATAAATATTCAAGATAATGAAACTGCTGAAGTGATTATAAGAGCGATTCGTTCAACTGGAGATTTAGATCTAGTGGGAACTTTAAGAATATCTAAGAATGCTATAAAGAATGGCATAAAATATGTAAAAAATGGAGTTTTAGTAGATACTAGAATGGCTAAGGTGGCTTTAGGAGATATAGCTATATATAGAGAGCCACAACACAGGAATTCAAGATATTATTCCCAGGATCTTATAGAAAATTACAAGGATTACATTAATAATAGAATAATTATGATAGGTACAAGTCCTATTGCTCTCATAACTCTTAATAAAATGATTAAAAACAATATAGTAAAACCTTCTTTAGTAATCGCTGTGCCAGTAGGCTTTGTTAATGCTCTAAAATCCAAGATTGAGCTAAGTAATCTAGACGTGGAGTATATAACAAATATAAGCGTAAGAGGCGGTGTAGCTTTAGGCATATCGATAGTGAAAGCCTTGGTGAAACTTAGTGAGTCTTGAAAAATTTCTTTCTTCTGTTTTATTTTATACCGAAAAAGGCGATCCATTACCAGTAGCATTTGAAAAAACTAAAAAGATTCATAAACTTAAAATGGATTATGATCATGTTTATGAAATTTCAAGACTTTTGATATTGAGCTATTTTGCTATTAATAGTAAGAAGAGGTCACAGAAGGTTAAAGAATTTTTAGCAAAAGGGCCAAAACCAACTTTACCGGAATGGATGAGGAATAAACTTTCAATATATATGAATATTCAAGATTTAGAGAAATCATTGTTAACTAGAACAGTATGGTTTAGGCCAAATAGCTTAAAAAAAGATCCAGATAAAATTCTTACTTTCTTAGATATGCAAGGAATAAAATTTGAACGTGATAGAGATTTCCCGTTCTTATATAAACTTTTAGAAGGCAATATAAGAAAAACTGAAGAATTTAGAAATTTTGATGTTATAATTCAAGATAAGGCTAGTGTAGCTGTAGTAATGTCATTAAATCCAGAAAGAAAAGAAAGAATAATAGATTTGTCTTCAGCGCCCGGATTAAAAGCTCAATTAATTCAAGAACTAACTGAAAATAGTGTTAAGCTATTCTTAGCAGATTTAGATACTAAAAGATTACTTAAAGAGAAATATTTATTGCGAAAATACGGAGTGAATATGGATAATATAGAGTTTAATTTACAAGACTCATCATATAATTCGTTTTTAAGATCCGATAAAATTCTTCTTGATGCTCCATGTTCTTCGTCAGGTATGATTTCAAATGAGCCAGTGATTCTACTTACATTAAAAAATTCTGAAAAAATTTATAAATATAGTAAAATTCAAAATGATATTTTAATGAGCTCAGAAAAGATCAACGCAGATGAACTTGTCTATTCTGTTTGTTCCATATTTCCTGAAGAGGGAGAAGATCATTTCAATGTATTATACGACATAGCAGAAAAACCTTTAAATATAGGCTATAGCGGATATCCGTCTAAAATATCAGATCGATCAATAAGATTTTTCCCAAACGTTCATTCTACTGAAGGTTTTTTTATAACAAAACTAAATTTAAACAAACTAAAATGAGTGTAAGAATTCCTCTAAATTATAATCCTAATAGTCCTGAATTATCTAACTCAAAGAGCGTGAAAAAGGAAATAATGAAATTTGGATATACAACTGGGACATGTGTTGCCGCTGCGGCTAAAGCATGTGCTTTTGCTATAGTTGAGAAGAAGATTGTTAAATCAGTTACAGTAAGTACTCCTATAGGGTTAAGACTTGAAATACCAGTCAATTATGTTAAGATCGACAATGAATGGGCTGAGGCTAGTGTAACTAAGAATGGCGGAGATGATCCAGATGATACTAATGGTATGGAAATAATAGTAAAAATGAGAATTAATGGTGATAATGGGTATCTAACAATAAGAGCAGGTAAAGGTATTGGAATAGCAAGAAATAAAGGTCTTCCCATAAATGAAGGAGAACCTGCTATAAATCCTGTTCCTAAAAGACAACTAATAGACAATTTGACAGAGATTTTAGGAAATAATTTTGGAGCAGAGATAATAATAGAGGCACCTAATGGGGAAAAAATTTCACAAAGAACATTTAATCCTAGACTTGGAATTGAAGGGGGAGTATCAATTTTAGGTACTAGTGGTATTGTGAAACCTATGAGTATTATTTCATGGTATGCATCAATGGTAGAGCAACTAGACGTTGTAAAGAAAAAGGGTTTTGAGTCAGTTGTCATGGTACCTGGAAATATAGGTGAGACGGCTGCTAGAAAGTTGCTAAATGTAGATAAAGACTCTATAGTCCAAATGGCTATATTCGTAGGCGGAATGATAAAAGCGGCTACTAAGAGAGGGTTTAGAGAAATCGTATTGTTTGGACATATAGGCAAAATGGTAAAAAATGCTATTGGAATATGGAATACTCATTATAAATATGGGGATGGAAGAATAGAAACCATAGTAGCTTATTCTGCAAAACACGGAGTTCCAAATGACGTATTATTGAAAATTTTCGAATGTAAAACTACTGATGATGCAGTAAATATTTTAAGAAATTATAACTATTTTGATATATTTAGCGATATAGCGAATAAAATAGTTTATAATGCAGAAAATCTTATTAATAATAAAGCTAAAATATATACAATTCTTATAGATATGAAGGGAGAGATAATTGGATATTCTAAAGACAGCAAAAAATTCTTATATTAAAATTTTAGGTGCTGGACCAGGTAATATAGATTACTTTACATTCAAATTGATTAAAGAAGTAAAATCTGCAGACATTATAGTAGGCGACAAACGAATTTTAGAACTAATAAAGTTCATTACAGATGCACAGTTAATATATTTAAGATCAGATAAAAATTTTTATAATGATATAGAGAATATCAAAAATCTTTCAGGAAATGTAGTTGTGCTATCTACTGGTGATCCTATGATAGCTGGATTAGGAAAATTCTTCGACAATAGTGAAATAAATCCCGGCATAAGTTCTGTTCAATTGTGTGCATCCATTCTACATAAACCTTTAAACGAATCTGCAATAATATCAGTGAGATACGGTAATAATTATGATAAAATATTAGCAGCAATAAATTCTGGATTTAGAGTTTTCATACTTCCTAATCCTTATTTAGATTTGAAGGAAAATATTAGAAAGATATTATTATTAGGTCTAGACCCAAATAAAAACGCAGCTATATGTAATAATCTAGGTTTACCAAATGAGGTAATAGTAAAAGGAAAAATTGGCGAACTTATGCAGCACGATATAAATGGGCTAAATATTATTTTTATTGAACCGTGAGATATTATTAAACTTAATAATTACAGTATGAGACCACCTATTTTTGATATTCTTTTTAAGTTAGATACACCACCTGCTACCTATTGGTTAGAAAGTAGTAATGGAAATATTATTCTTAAGTCAGATATGATAAGACAACCATTTGTTCAATTATTTCCAGAACTGAAAATAGAAAATAAAGAATGGATATACCAAAGGGGTAATTCATTAATAGAATATAAATCTGGCGATACAACGTTAAAAAAAGTTGAAGAATTTCCAGGGGATGTATATTATGTATATATTGATGATAAAATTGAATATATAAAAAAGATTAAGGACTCGTACATTTTTCAAGATAACGTATATACAAACCTAATAAAATACTTAGATAAACTTATTCTTTATAATAATAAAGATTTTCTTCTTATTTATAGAGGAAAAATATTAAATTTCGAAAAACCCAAATCTATAAACGTTTCTAAAAATAACATATCATTAGTATATGATGGAATGACAAAGGTTATAGATAACGATCTTAATGTAGACAAATATAGTTTCGAAGGATATGTTTTAGGAAAGGCTAGTAAAGGACTAATTGTAAAATCTCTTTCAAATAAAATATTACTAAACGGCAATGTAATAGGTTATTGCCAAGATTTAACAGCGTTTTTGGGAGAGATCTCGAATAATATTATAATATTATGTGGTCCTATTCCAAAAATATATAGGGAAAATGGCTGGATGCAACTAAATATAAGCAGTGTTGAATATAGAAGTTTTATAAACTCAAATTTTATGATACTAGGAAATCACGATAAAACGCTAATATTTGATAACCAAATTAATCTTATATATACTCTAAATCCATCAGTTGTAATAGCAGACAGTAAAAAACTATATGCTTTCTCTGATTCTCATTATTTTGGAGTTATTAATACGTTGGAAATTAAGGACATTATAAAAATACTTAGGCATAAGAATACTTCAGAATTTCCAATTAAATTAGCTTTTAATAAGTTTTACGATATTTCATATGATAAATCATTTCTTACTATTGATAAGAAAGAAAAGGATAATAACGTAATTATGTATTTAGAACCTAAAAAATTTGAAGACGGTGAAGTAAAAATATTTTTGCAAAATCCTTTTTATCATGAGACATATAGTACTTATGTCGAATCAGAAAAGCCTCTAGTTAATTTTAATGGAAAAATATTACATGCTAATAAAGGAAAAGTTATTAATACAGATTTCAATGCATTGCTAGAAGGATATCTGGACTATAAAATACCAAGTAGGTTCAAAAATAAATTAAGGCTATCAATAGGGAAAAATAATATTTATTATGATATTTCTTCTAAAAATGGACAAATTTACGTAAGTGAACCAATAGATCTAACTAATTTTGAGGATAATATAATATTATCTATATATATAGAAAGGGAAGATTTAAGTATTTTATTAAAGGAATTCCTTTTACCTATAGTTAGAGTCGAACCAAACTCTGATATAACTAGAATAGCATATAATTATGATAATATTAGAAAAGTTATTTTGAGAGAAGAAAATGGAAAATTTGTATGGGATAGAGTATTTTTATATCCTAACTTTGCAAAAGGGATATTGGTTGCCCCTGCACATTCTTCTCTATATATTAATAATTCTAGATATTATCTTAAAAAGGGTATAAATGAGATTTGTACAAAAATTGACTCAAATAAAAGATGTTTTACAGTAATAGGAATAGATAATCCAATAGAGAAATTACTATATAAAGTTGAAAGCAACTACTTAATTATCACACCAATTATCAAATATTATTCTCCTATAGAAGTATATTATGGACTTCATGTTTATAGAGGTTTTCCAGTTAAAATAATCTTTCCTATAGATCCCGCATATAATACTGTTGTTATTAGAGCGTATATAGGAAATAAAAAATTTGTTCAAAAATTTACATTAGATTCTCTAAGAATTAGCTTAAATGTAGCTAAAATCTTATCTAACAAACTCTATGAGTATATGCATAGTTTCGGAATACTCTAGCTGTCTTAAAACATTTTTAAGATTATATGGAAAGAATATTAGATCAGTATTTTCTTTATGGTGCTAATATTACTATTAAAGATGTAAATGGAATTGGACTCTATATAATTAAAGATCCCGTATTAGATTTTAAAGATAAGAAACTTGCAGAGAAGTATATACGAGATATTCATGAAAAAGGAATAGGGTATAATTATACAAAGATAATAGAATACCTAAGTGACTTTCATTTAGATCAGTCTAAATTAGAAAAAATAGCCTTTTATGTTTTTAAGAAGCTAACTTATGACGATTTAACAGTTCCATACTTTGATACAAAAATTGAAAGAATAGAGTGCTATAGCTTAAATAAACCTGTATCAGTTATACATTCTTCATATAAAAAATATGGGAGACTATATACAAACATAATATTTAATTCTACAGAAGAAATAAGGTTCTTATTAACTAAATTTGGTAAAGATACAAGCTCAAAAAAGATAATGAGTATTGGAGAATTTTATACTTATGAAAATAATAAAATCTTATACTATTTTGATAATAACCTAATAAATTTTGAAATTATTAAGTCGTATGAAGAGCAACCTATAATAATAAATGTTCTAAGAAACAACAACATAGATTGCAATACTTTATCTTATTTATGGGAAACTTTAGAATATAAACCATTTTATATAATAATAAGTAATAAAAACAAAGCATATTATCTATTTAATTCTCTCCTTTATCTTTTACCTCAGTATATTAAGATAGCTACTATAGAAAGATATCCATTATTTAACTTTAAAGATAGAACGTGGCTTACGTTTCATATATCAGCACAATATAAGTCAAAACTAATTTCAAGTGTAAGCAAATATGAACCAGATTTTGTGCTCTTAGATTTAGATCTTGATTATATCGAGAGTTTACTAAAATATTTTCCAACTCAGTCTGGATTACTGATGTTCACTAACTTAGATTCTATTTCAAATATAATGAATCTTATCTCTAATTATCTTTCTCGAAACTTAGAAAAAATATTTGTAAATAAGTTAGACGGAATAATAGTTTTTAATGATAAACTTAGAATATTTGAAAAATATAAATTAGGTAATAAAGTTAGATTTAAAGAAATTAAAATTCCTGAAAATTTAAATGAGCTCGGTATTACTCCACAAATCAGAAACATATGCAGAAGATCTAGAAACAGCTATAATGATATAATAAAAAATATTACTATAAAATCAGAAATACTTAGAAAAATCGAAAATAATAACATAATAGATAATTCACAGATACAAGAAATATTACTTCAATACCAACAGTAATATGGAATAAATCTATTTTTTAGAAAAGCAATTAATACTGATTCTAAAATATTTATAATTAGATAAAATATTAAAAGTTTGAATATATTCTCTAAGCTAATATCTTTATATTTTATGTCTATAGAATGATAACAATGTCTTATCATAATAGAAAAATTTTTCCATTCTTAGATGATGAAATTTTTGAAAATTTAGATATTCCAGGACCTACTAAGCAGGAAATTAGAGTTATATCTATAAGCAAGATGAATATATTCCCAGGGTGCAAAACTTTAGAAATAGGAACTGGCACCGGCTCTGTATCGGCTGAATTGGATAGATTAGGTTGTTATGTTATTTCAATAGACAAAAACAAATATATCGAAAAGATATCGCATTTTAATAATGTTGAATATATTCAAGCTCACTCTGCTTTTATGTCCTATAGAAATTCTATATTTGATAATGTATTTATAGGAGGTACAGAAAATTTGGAAGATAGTATAAAATTAGCTCATCAAACTTTAAAATATGGTGGGAAAATAGTTATAAATATCTTTACTTTAGAAACTCTTTCAAAAATTCAGGAATTAGTTTCATCCATATTTCATAATTTTAATGTATTAGAGGTGATAATTATAAAAGGTAAAAATATAAAGAATCATACAATGTTCTTGGCCCAAAATCCGATATATATAGCTTATGCAGTTAAATCTTGAGACTTAACTACAAAATCAATAATATTTCCCTTTTCTAATCCGTCTAGAATTTCCTCTCCTTTATTTGTCAATCTATAGACTTTATGAGAACCTTTAGAGTATATTGTCTCTATTAATCCTAATTCTTCTAGTATGTGAAATGCCGCTAGTATTTCATACCTTGGTAATTTTGTTTTTACTACTACTTCACCCGGATTTAATGCACCGTCTTTTATTGCCTCTAAGATAATTTTTAGCTCGTACATTTATCTAATCTCTTTTATCTATTTAGTTTAAAAGCACTTAGCCATAGTTAATAGCTTGAAAATTTTAGATTATATTAGCTAATATTTCTTACTATCCGATAACTTGTCATTCAAGAAAATAATATAATTAAAAGCGAAGTTTTATGAATGATTTTTGTGTACTATTCCTCATATAATAATTTATTAATATTTCTCGCATATTATATTCTTTCCTTTTTGATCATTTTAAAGATTATAATTTAGGTCTTTTGTAACTTATTTAAACTAGTAACAAAAGGTACACATGTATGAAATGTAGTGGAGATTATATACTACAAAAATTAAGTAACGAATATATTATCAATCCAAAGGACTATGTTGCATATGATGTATGGTTAAAATATAAAGACTGTTTTAAGGTTTTGATAGCTACTCTACTATCTCAAAACTCTACTGATAAAGGAACGTATAAGGCTTTTTACAATTTAGAAAGTAAAATAAGTGTAGATCCAGATAAACTATCCAAGGCTTGTATAGAAGATATAGAAGACGCAATAAAATCTATAGGTATATACAAGATAAAATCGAAAAGAATACATGAGATCTCACTCATCATTAAGGAAAAATATAAAGGTAATCTAGATACTATCTTAAATTTATCTCCAGACGAAGCTCGGAAGGAACTTATTACGTTGCCTGGAATAGGTGAAAAGACAGCAGATGTAGTTCTTCTAACTTGTAAGAGCTATCCTTTTTTCCCAGTCGATACTCACATTAAAAGGATAGCAAAGAGATTAGGAATAGAGGGTAATACCTATAATGAGATATCGTGCGCCCTTAAACGCATTTTTAAAAAAGAAGATTATCTTAAGGCGCATCATTTATTAATAGCGCATGGAAGAAATACGTGCAAGGCAATAAAACCATTATGTTCGAGGTGTAGTATAAGTGACTGCTGTGAATATTTCCAAAGAAATGTTAGATCCTAGCTTACTGATTCCGCACGAAGATGTTTCCAAATATAGACTATTTGAAATTATATCACGCATAAAAGATACAAGTTTTATGTATCCAATAATAGTAGATAAATCGACTTATCTAATCTTAGATGGACATCATAGATATTATGCAAGTCTATTTTTAAAAATTAGGAAAATCCCTGTTCTATTAGTAGATTATATGGATTCAAGAATAAAAATTGAAAAATGGTTCAGAGAAGTAAAATCTCCAGAATTGGCTAAGAAAATATCTTTACAATTGCCAAATGACGGTGATGTGTGTATAAACATTTATGGTGCAAATTTTTGTTCTACTTCAATTTATTCATTATTTTGGAAACTTCATTGGCTAGAAAATAAGTTAATGTATTTAGGTATTAAGGTAATCAAAAATACAAAAAACGGAATAGAACCGCCTTCTATATCAAAGGAATATGTAATTAGTGTTGCCAATAATGGGCTAAGATTTCCTCCAAAAACGACTAGACATAACTATGAATTTATTATCCACTATGAAAGAGTAAGACTTAATGAGTTTATTTGATACAATAGTTCAGCTTCTAGTGTTTATAATACCATCATTGATATTATTGTATCAATTTATATTCTTTAATATTGGGAGAAAAAGAGTATATACCGAAGTTAATTTAAAAAATGTCCCGTTTCTTTCAATTATTGTTCCTACAAAGGGAGAAAATGTAGGCGTTATTCAAGGTTTATTGGATAATCTTTCAAAAGTCGAATGGGATAAGTCTAAAATGGAGATAATAATAGTATCTGATGATAGTAAAGAATATTTTGATAAATTAGTGGAAGCTTTACATTTTCCAGAAGGTCTTGAAGTTAAACTTTACAATAGGTTGGGCCATGAGAAAAAAGGATATAAGAGCGGTGCGTTAGCTTATGGATATGAGAAAAGTAAAGGCGATTTAGTAATTACATTAGACGTTGATGCTAGACTTAATAAAGATTCGTTACTGAAAGCTTACTCGCACATGATAAGTTACGGATGTGATGCTGTTACTATGAACTGGATAGGATACACTACAAATCAGTATTCTACATTAGCCAGAGGATTAATAGTTTCTACTCTAGTTGCAGACTACTCTATTCTAAATGGAAGAGAAAAAAGTGGGCTTAAAATATTTCCAGTAGGTTGCGGAACATTATTTAAAAGAGAGGCTATAGAGAGTGTAGGACCATGGGATTATAGTATGATCCAAGATGATTTAGAAATAGGTTCAAGACTAATAAATAAAGGAAAAAGAATATGCTCTTCTGATTCTCCAGTTTTGGTAGAGGTACCAGATAATCTATTTGCTTTTTATGTCCAACAAACCAGATGGGCAATGGGAAGTACTGAAGTTCTTATTAGGCGATTTAAGGAAATATTAAAAAGTAAATCAAATCTAATACAAAAGATCGATATGATATTATTTTTATCACAGTATTTCCCAATAGCATTAACATTTATAGTGGCAGTAATACTGCTCTTTTATTCCTTTATAGGTTATGGTGATCCTTTAAGGACTCCATTAATTTTAGTGTGGCTAATAGCGTTATCTCTTTATGCAATAGGGTTTATTTCTATAGCTAAAAAGCTTGGACTAGGTTTAATACAAAGCTTAAGAGCGTTAGGTAAAGTGTCAGCATATACTGTATCTATCTCTCCATTCGTATTATTAAGTTTATTTAAGGCATTCGCTAAAAAGAGAACATATATAGTCACACCCAAGGGTAAAACTAGTAAATCCAATATTGTGTATATAATAGGCGCATTAGGTTTTGCTTTTTTGCTTTCTTCTATAATATATTTAATTAAATATGATTTATTTAGTGGTATATGGATGCTTTATTATTCTTCAGCGTATTTATTCACATTCTTTACCTATAAAAATGAGCTTTAGTACAAATTTTTTTAACTGAGCCCAAATCATTCAATGTTAGAATGATAAGTTACGCAAAAGGTTATTCTGATGAAGAGGTGTTTTCTCTATTAAGGCCATACGTAGTCTCATGGTTTAGAGAAAAATATTCTACATTTACTCCTCCTCAACGTGCTGCTATACCTTTGATTAAAAATGGAACAAATACTCTAGTATCTAGTCCTACTGGAAGTGGGAAAACTTTATCTGCTTTTTTAGGAATTTTAGATACCTTATTAGGCTATGCTGAAAATGGAAAATTAGAGGATAAAGTATACGCAATTTACATTTCTCCACTTAGAGCCTTAAATAATGATATGTATAAAAATATAGTAGAACCATTGGAAGAGATATATAAAAGAATAGATTTCCAACAAAAGATAAGAGTTGGAATAAGAACTAGTGATACGAGTTCATATCAAAAACAAAAAATGTTGAAAATACCTCCTCATATTTTAATAACTACTCCAGAATCTTTTGCGCTCTCATTGGTTTCTCCAAAATTTAGCCAGAAATTAACTGAAGTGAAATGGGTGATAGTAGATGAAATTCATGAGCTTGCTAATAGCAAAAGAGGTGCATATTTATCAGGATTTCTAGAGTTATATCAAAATATTCTAGCTAAAAATAATTTTGCTAGAATAGGTTTAAGTGCTACAATCTCTCCTCTAGAAGAAGTAGCTAAATTCCTTGTAGGTAAAGACAGTGATTGTAAAATTGTAGATGCAAGATTTGTAAAAGACATTGATATAAAAGTTATATCTCCTGTGAGGGACTTAGTACATGCTTCGGAGTCACAGATAAGCAATGGGATATATAATACAATGATAGATGAAATAAAAAAACATAGTACAACTTTAGTATTTACTAATACAAGAAGTGCAGCAGAAAGAGTATCTTACAAGTTAAGGAAAATTATAGAACAGGAAAACTTATTCGATGCCGATATGGTAGGTGCTCATCATAGTAGTCTAAGTAGAGATTTACGTTTAGATATAGAAAATAAATTGAAAGAGGGTAAATTGAAGGTAGTTGTATCTTCGACTAGCCTTGAATTAGGAATAGATATAGGTTATATAGATCTTGTATTATTGTTAGGTAGCCCCAAGAGCGTTAGTAGACTATTGCAAAGATTGGGTAGGGCTGGTCATCATATAAGGAGTATAAGTAAAGGAAGAATAATTGTAGTGGATAGAGATGATCTGATAGAATGCAGCGTATTAGCTAAATTAGCTAAAGAAAGAAAAATAGATAAAATTCATATTCCTAAAAATCCTTTAGACGTTCTATCTCAATTAATTATTGCCGCTTCATTAATGGGTCAAGTTAATGATAAGAAACTGTATGAAATACTTACGAAATCTTATATTTTTTCGGAACTTAAATATGACGATTATATTGCAGTTTTAAACTATTTAACTGGAAAATATGAATTAGAAAGTAAAAATGTTTATTCAAAGATAAGAATTGATGATGCAATAAAGCCAAAAAGAGGATCAAGAATGATCTTTTATACTAATAGCGGCACTATACCAGAAGAATCCTTAATACCAGTATTTACAGAAGGAAATAAGTACGTTGGAAATTTAGAAGAGGAATTTGTAGAAATTTTAACACCTGGCGATATTTTTGTTCTAGGAGGAAAAACATATGAGTTCATATCAAGCAAAGGTAATAAAGTAATAGTAAAGGCTGCAGAAGGTCAAAGACCTACAGTTCCTAGTTGGTTTTCAGAGATGCTTCCACTAGCCATTGATTCGGCAATAGAGGTTAGTAAATTTAGAGGATTGATAGCAAACATGATAAAACAACAAGCTAAACAATCAGATATAATAAATTATATTTCAAAAGAATATAATATATCAAAATATGCGGCCGCTTCCATTTACGAATATGTACTAGAGGAATATTTATTTACTGATGGAAAGGTTCCTAGTGATACGCAAATTTTAATAGAAATCTATGATGATGAAGAAAATAGAAGAAACTTTATATTTCATGCCTTGTATGGAAGGAGAGCTTTAGACGCATTATCTAGAGTCCTTGCCTCTATATTAAGTGATGATCTTTCTACTGATGTAAGGATTTCAGTTACTGATAATGGCTTTATATTGACAATCCCTACGTTAGAAAACTATGACATATTCAAGATTTTTGATAAAATAGATCCTGAAAAAATGTATGATAGTTTAAGTAACGTTATACTAAGAACAGAAATGTTAAAGAGAAGATTTAGGCATACAGCTGAACGTTCATTTATGCTTCTTAAGAGATATAAAGGAAGAGAGACTAACTTAGATAGAAGACAATTAAACTCAGAAGTATTACTAAATGTTGTTAGAGAGATAGATAATTTCCCTGTTTTAAAGGAAACAATAAGAGAAATACTAGAAGACTATATGGATATTAAAAGCGCTATTAATATAGTTAAAAATATAAAGGAAAATAAAATAAAAATTGTAGTAATAGGACCCAATAAGATTCCTAGCCCATTTGCACATGGCATAATAATTAAAGAACATGCAGATGTAGTGCTAGCAGAGGATAAAAGGGAACTAATAAAGAAGCTGCATGATAAGGTTATACAGTTTCTTAGAAATAAGGGATTCAATATTGATCTCAATTATACCGAGGTATGAGTATTTATACGCTTTAATACATTTTTTAGAGACAATTATCCATGGAATATTCCAAAATTTCATATTATAAATGTCGAAATCACTTGGCTCACACATGCCTCTATGAGTATGGACTATAGCATTCAAATTATAATGTTTAAGATAATTGTATAATTGTTTAGGATCCATTATGAATTCGTAATTATTTTCAGATATATTCCTTATTTCTATAAATTCATTATCTACTATTATTCCGCATCTTTCTTTCATTCTTAGATAAAAACTCTAAGTACGGGATTTTTAGGATATCTATTAAATTCTTACTTATTCCTAAAAAACATAACAAAGATTTGTTTAGAATATCTTCAATATATTTTTAGTAATATTCAATATATATTAAATAATTAGACCAATACTATAAACTATTCAAAGGCAAATTAATTAAATTTTATTAAAATTAATGAACTTTTAGAAAGTAAATCTTGAAATTTATCTTGAAACTTAGATATTTTCTACACTCCCCATAGTCCCTCTAACCCTGCTATAGACTTTAGTATGTCTGTCCTGGTAACTATGCCTATTACTCTTTGCATTGAATCCACCACTAATAGTCGTCCTACATTATAAATTACCATTTTTCTTACTGCTTCCAATACATCATCCTCATCGTTTATAGTTATAACATCCTTTTTCATATAGTCTGAAACCTTAGATGAGTAATTACCTTCAAAGAAAGCTTTTATTATATCTGCTGTGGTTATAATTCCCGCCACTTTTTCCCCGTCAGATATTACTGGAGCTCCTCTAATTCCTTCTTTATATAATATCATAGAAGCCTCTTTTAAGCTCATTTCAGGCTTTAAAGTAACTAATTTTTTTCCTATTATATTTTTCACTTTTTCTTTTGGTACACTTATCATTCTTTTAACATCTATTGCTACTTCTTTTCTAGTATCATCAGCATGTATGACTACACCTTCTATAACTAGTCTACTGTACGGTGTTGGACCAAATCTTACAGAATCTCCTGCTCTTAATTTTCTTAAATCTCCACTTACTTTAAGTATTACTTTATTACCCGAAGGATTTGTAATATCTAAAAGCTCTATATTATCTACCTTTATATCTGTTTCAATATTTCCCCTATATAGGCTTAATTTATCAAGAATAGGCGTTACTGTAGGATTTTTAATAAACTCGTAAGCTTTAAGTGTTGGAAGATATCCTCCATTCGGTCCTGGCTTGGATTCTACTAAACCCAACACTTTTAGGCTTAGGATTATATTTCTTACTGTTCCCTCATCTTTGCTTATCATGTCAGCAACTTCTTTACTTTTTATCATTTTTTTCTCTCTATTATATAATTCAGTTAATGCTAACAATATCTCTTTTTGGGTCGATGATAGATTCTGCATACTAAATTATAATTAATTATAATACTTAAAAACTTCTGTCTTTAAACATTTGTTGATACTTCAAGAACTTTTTTAATAATTTTAGTTCTTACATTAAATACTTCCTTAGATATTAACGCTACATAATTAGCTTTTGGTAATGGATAATCAAATCCTATATTTATAGATATAGCTTTCTTCATTGCTATGTAGTTCATTTTATCTCTAATTATTCCTTCGGCTATTTCTTCTGCTAGCTTAAATGCAGTATAAAATCTAGAAAAACTTTTTGCAGTATGTTTTATAGCATCATTTTGGGAAGAATTAAGGATCCTTAGTGAATTTATAAGCTTAGACTCATCTGAAAATGAGAATATTACTTCAGTAAAAGTAACTCGAAGAGCACGTGCTAATAGATCCTTATCTTGCCCAGATAAATCAAAAGCTTTATCTGGGGATACATTAATAGATTCAGCTATTTCTTCATACTTCTCTTCTTGATCGAAGAACTTATCAAAAATATCTCTATAATCATCATACAAACCTAAGCCCTCTTTTCCTACAACATATAAACTTATCAATTCTTTCTCGTAAAGATTAGTAGACTTGAATCCTCTTAACGGTCTTATATTATTTTTCTCATAGTTTTTTTGTAAAATTTCTATTATATCATTTCTATTTAAATCTTTCCACTCATTAAGTATTAATCCCCAAATGTCTGTCAAAACCTTTATTCGGTCCTTGTAGATCTCTTTTACCATATTAAATCCAGAGATTTATATGTGTTTTACCTTAAAAAGGATATCAAATTAATTAATCATCTATGAGTCTTGAAGATAATTTAAAGCCTAGTATAGTTCTAGTTTCACCATCAGATCTAGAAGAAGAAATAAAGAAAATAGAAGAAGAAATAAAATCGCATGAGCAGATTGACGTAGATTTCCAGAAGAAAATTCATGAAGAGATAGATAATATATCAAAATCCCTAAGCTGGCTAAAAATAGCAGAATCACAAGGAGTATGGAAATCAAAGACATGTAAACATGTATCTAATGATACGTGCAATGCATGGAACATTAGTGATCCTGAAAAGCTTGGAATACCAGTGGATGTCATAATATTTAATCAAGACGGATCAAAGAAAGTATCTGTAAATAAATTCCCTGGTCTATGCATAACTTGTCCATTATATGAACCCAAAAGAGCTTAATGATTTTTTGTCTACTTCGGTAATTATCTTTTTTAGTTCTTCTAAATTCTCTTCTGCTATTGTAGGATTATTTGAAAGAATCTCAACTATACTTGAAACCAAATCGTTTACTATAATTTTCAATATTTTCTTCTTTTCATCATCATTCGCTATACTTAAAGCTCTCATTATGGTCTCATCGCTAGGATGAGTTTTACCGCTTGAGAACTTAACAATAGCTGCTGGAGTTATCCCAAGTTCATCGGCAAGTTCTTTTCTACTCCTATGAGACAAAAGTTCGGTTATAATTTCTTCTCTGGCTTCTTTGCTAATGTTATGAATAGCTTTCATAGCCTTTCTTTATAGTTAAAACTTAAAAGATAACCACTCCATTTCATTTGCATGATGTCTATAATATTTAACCAAGGTATTATTGCTAAGGACATAGTAGAAAAGCCTATAGACTCCGATTTTGTATTGATCTCTACTCAAAAGGTATTACTGGGTGTGATAGAAAATTCCATATATTTAGGATTTCTATGGGTAAGACCTTGGAGAGTATTAGGTAGTATAGGCATAGGAAAAATAGACGCAGTAGGTTTAGATGTAGATACTACTTTGCAAGGTAAAACAGTTCTTGTTCTTCCATATTCACAGAAATATGGCGGAATAGGAACTGAAATTGATGGTATCCTCTCTGAAAAAGCTACTGTTCCATCAGATTCCATTATTGTAATATCTCCTAATTATTCTGATAAGATTTTACTTTATCCTTTTGCGTCAATAGCCCTACAAATAAAAGAAATTGCTGAAGGTAAAGATATTCTAATTATAGGTTCTGGATTTACTAGTTTATTAACATACTTAGCCCTAGCAGATTCTTCTAATATAGGAATATATTCTGATACTGAATCAAAAATGCCAGGTATTCAAGAAGTCAAAAAAAGTGATAAAAAATGGGATATAATAGTTATCTCTACAATGAGAAGTTGGGCTAGAGTCGTTGCAGAAAAATTAGTTAAAGATAATGGCAAAATAATAATTCCAAAATTTATGAATTCATGGCCTACTATAGTTCCACATAATACTGCATTTATATATCCTAAAAAGAGGGACGATGTAGCTCAATTTTTAGATAAATATGTTACTGAAAGAATATTTAATGAAAATATAGCATATTCAGACGACATAATAAATTCCATACCTACACCAAAAAATGGAGTAATAGTAGAGATCAAGTCGTTAAAAAATTACATTTCGTCCTTAACTAGTTGACCAAGAGTTTTTATTCCATTATTAATTTGTTCTTCAGTAGGGAAGCTGAAATTTATTCTCATAGTATTTCTTCCAGAATAATCATAGTAAAAGCTGGAGCCAGGAACATAAGCAACTCCTCTATTTAAGGCCGTAGAAAGCATTTTCACAGTATCTATTTTTTGTGGTAACCATGCAAAAACGAACATTCCTCCTACTGGCTTACTCCATGAGGCTTCTTTTGGGAAGTACTGTTCCATAGCATGTAACATGACATCCCTTTTCTTTCTATATAGTTCTCTAATTCTGGGTAAGTTATTTTGTATTACATTTCTTTTTATAGCTTCTGCAGCTATAAATTGAGTAAAACTTGGTGTATGAAGATCTACATTTTGTTTAAATAATTCTACTTCTTGAATAATTTCTTCATCAGCAACTATCCAGCCTAATCTTAATCCTGGAGCCAGGATCTTACTGAAAGTACCAGTATATATAACTCTTCCTTCCTTATCTAACGCTTTAATTGGAGCTGGGCTATCACCATCAAATACTAAAAACCCATAAGCGTCATCTTCTACTATCATAAAATCATATTTAGAGGCAAGTTCCAATAGCCTTTTTCTACCTTCTAATGATAATGTAGTTCCACCAGGGTTCTGTGCAGTAGGTATTATATAAGTAAGCTTTACCTTTTTCCCTTCTGATGCTAATTTCTTTAGCTGATTTTCTAGCGAATCTAAATCTGGACCGTATTCTGTAAGTGGAATTCCATGAAAAGATGGATTTCTAGCTCTTAAGATATTTAAAGCTGCTAAATAGCTAGGAGTCTCTACGAATATATTATCCTTAGGGTCTACCATTATATTAAACAACATAAATAGAGCTTCTTGGCTTCCAACAGTTACGAATATGTTATTTTCTGAAATATTAGATATTCCACGTTGAGAAGATAAGTTTACAAGTTCTTTTCGAAGTTCTGGAATTCCAGAAGTTGCGGAGTATTGTAATGCTCTAGAAGAATAGTTATCTAGAACGTAGTCTGTTATATTTTTTATATCCTCTGCAGGGAAAGTTGTAGGATCTGGTAATCCTCCAGCGAAACTAATAACATTTTTACCTTCTGTTAGTTTTAACAGATCTCTGATCTCTGACGTCTTAAGTAAACTACTTTCTTTAGAAAGAAATTTATCCCATTTAGGCATAACTATTATTATTATGTAAAGTATTTATTACTTTGTGAAGTACATAGCCGAGATTTTAACAATCGGGAACGAGATTTTGAGTGGAAGGACAATAAATACAAACGCTTCTCATATAGCTAGGCGTTTAACGTCAATAGGATTTAACATTCGTAGAATGACGGTAGCAATGGATGAACTTAACGAGATTTCTGCAGTTTTTAGGGAATCGTTATCAAGAAATCCTAACATTATAATATCGTCAGGTGGTTTAGGTCCAACATATGACGATAAAACTTCAGAAGGTTTGGCAATAGCATTAAATTTGCCTTTAGTATATAATGAATTAGCTTTAAAGCAAATACAAGCTAAATATGAGAAATTAAATCTAGAGATAACTGAAGAAAGAAGAAAAATGGCTCTAATGCCTAAAGGTGCAATTCCAGTAGAAAATGAGCAAGGAATTGCTCCAGGTATTTATATTGAATATAATGGAGTCGAGATCTTATCTACTCCAGGAGTACCTAGAGAAATGGAAGCAGTACTCGAACAATTTATTGCTAAATATTTAAAAACAAAACCTAATGTAGTTTATAAGGAAATTTCCATATTTGTAGAGGGAATAATGGAATCTGCTATTGCTCCATATGTAACGCAGTTAGTCAAAAAATATGACTTATACATAAAAACTCATCCTAAAGGATATGAGCTTTCTCATCCATCATTGGAAATACAGATAGCTGGAAGTAGCGAAAATGAAAAAGAAATACTAAATAGGATTGAATTATGTAAGAACGATATTATTCAAGTTATCAATAAATTAAATGGAAAAATCATAGAAAGCCAGCAATAGCTTTGTTCAATTCATCAGGCGCTTCGAAATTTAGGAAGTGGCCAAATCCGGAAATTATATTTTCATCGTAATTTTTTAATTTTCTTAATACTTTTAGATTTTGTATTAGTTTATCATCAGATCCATAGACTATTAAAGTAGGCGAATCTATTTTTTCTATGTCTTTTTCATAGTTATTTGCTAAAAGTAAACCTTCCACCGCATATCGATAACCTATTGGAGAATTATCTCTATATACGTTAAGTAACTCATTCCAGGCAGTTTGATTTTCTACTAAAGCGCTTGAAAATTCTTTATTCATTTTTCTATATAATGCTAAAGCCTCCATCCCGTATGTATCTGCTATTGAAATATATCTTCTATAAGGTTCTGGATCAGGAGATTTATATAATGCTCCTATAAGAATGAGTTTATCTAAGCTGTATTTTAATGCAAAATCTAATGCTATTAATGTGCCAATTGAATGACCTACTATTATTGGATTTTTAATTTCTAAATACTCCAATAAGCTATTCAAATCTCTTACATGGTCTTCAATTCTATATGGACTCAAAGGAACTGATGACCTACCATGACCTCTTAGATCATATACTAGGACATTATATTTTTTGGAGAAATAATAAGACTGTTGAGACCAACTTTTATATGAACCGGCTAAATGATGAATAAAAACTATAGGCTTTCCTTCACCAAACATTTCATAGTAGATTTTTACTTCGTCTAAAATTGCAAAAGGCATTAGATAAGATTATTTAACTTTGATAAATAAATTTCACTTAATACTACAGGGAAAGATAATTCAAATTTGCTCAGTATCTCTGGATTTACCTCTCCTATAATTCCTACTATATTTCCTTTAATGGAAATTGACGCTCCTCTTCCTCTTATAAATATCAAATTATCGTTCTTAAGATAAGAAGGTTCTGTACCAACTATATTAGTTATAATTTGATGAACTAAAGATTGAAGATTTTCGTAGCTTACTTTACTATCCATAATAGCAAAACATCCTCTAGTCTCATTACTATAACCAGTATCAGATTCTGACATGGTAACAACATCGCCTACTTCAAAGATCTTTATAGGAAAACGTGCATGTTGATTTTTAGACAAGAAGTTCAAAGTAGTCCAGATTAACGAATTACGCACAGCATCATATTCTATTGAAATGGGATTAAGAATTTTAACATAATTATCTATTAGATTTGTAGATTTAGTAAGAACTAAACTATATATTTCTTGAAATCCAGCTCCTATAGAAAGATCTCTAAATGCTCTTGAAACCATTGATATTTTTAAATACTTGCCTATTTCAGAGCTTTGAAATTTTTCAACACCTAAGTTCTCATACCCTATAGCCATTGCAACATCTTCTGCTATATCCACGTCCCTCATGATATCTACTCTATAAGGTGGTACAATAACATTAATATTATCGTCTAATGTAGCATTCATTCTCATTTTTAATATGGATTTTACTATAGTGTCCTTGTCTAGTGAAACACCTATTCTATTATTAATATAAGTCGGATTTACAGATATTGTCTTATGCTTCATTATTGGCGATTTAGCGTTAGGAATTGTGCTAGAATAAGGAGCTTCGATTTTTACAAAACCTATTTTAGCACCTTCTTCAGCCAGATTACTTGAAAGTATATCAAGAGTTTGATATACGGCATCAAAACTAGTCCCTGTTACGTCTATAAATAGGTTCTTTGTTTCAGAATCTAATCTAGATTTATTTGAATTTATTATAGGCGGAATGCTAAGAACTTCTCCATTATCTTGTAATATAGCAGGAGTTAATTTATTATATATGGATATGTTTCCATACTCTTTCCCCTGCTCAGTATTTTTTATTATTTCTGAGACGCTCATTTCCACATTAGAGTTAAGTGGTACAAATTTGTAGTCTAACGGTATATATTCATATTTAATAACTTTACTATCTATTTTATCTAAATCATGAATACCTATAGCGACTTTTTTCCTCTTCCGCCCAATAGTATCATGAAGTTTCTCTTGGAATTGAATAAGTTCTTTTATTTCTTCGTCGTCTAATTTAATGTTATAAATAACTGCGCCTAGAGCATAAGGCCTAGTTTCTACATTACTTACTACAAGTTTATAGTCAGTATCAACGGCTGCATATTTAGATTCTCCTAACTCTTTTCCTAATATACCTTTTATAGCTCTTGAGATTCCACCTACGCTAAGCATATCTAGCCTATCAGCATTTATTTCTATAGATATATTATCCTCATCTATTGGCTCTATTTCTGATTTTAAATTAAATAAAACATTTTCAAGCTCATTTTGTGTTAGTTTCAATTCTTGCAATAATTTGGATTTTTTGACAACTATAGTTACCATCAAATATCTACCTTCCTATTCCTTAGGAACTCTATATCCTCAGAGTATAAGTCTCTTATATCCTTTACATTTAAGAAAAGCATAGCTAATCTATCTAATCCTATTCCCCAAGCTCCAGCAGGATCATTTACTCCAGCAGGCTCAGAAACTTCTGGTCTTAAAAGTCCAGCTCCAGCCATTTCGACCCATCCTAATTTTTCTATAAGGCCATAAACCTCTACACTCGGTTCAGTGAAAGGAAAATACGCAGGCTTAAATTTTACCTCTGTAATACCTAGTCCCTTAAATATCTCCTTTAGAACTCCTAAAAGCTTTTTAAAGTTAAAATCCTTCTCTATTATGAGACCATCCAATTGATGAAACTCGATTAGATGAGTAGCGTCTATTGCGTCTGGTCTAAATACTTTACCTATTGTAAATGTTCTAGTTGGAGCTTTAGGTCTTGTAGACAGTACTCGTGCAGTAGTAGCCGTAGTTTGGCTTCTCATTACTAATCTTAATGCATTATTTACGTCCCATGTGTAATTCCACCATTTTTCGTGAACTTCTTTCACGTTATTTAATAGCTCCTTATCACTTATCCTACCCTTTCCGCTTATTATAAAACTATCATGAATTTCTCTTGCAGGATGATCTTGTGGCTGAAATAGCATATCGAAGTTATAGAATTCCATCTCTACATAATCACTGCTGACTTCACTAAATCCTAGACTTATCATAACATCCTTAGCTTTTTCTATAAACTCTCTAAAATAGTGTTTTTTTCCTATAGGCACAAAAGGCGGCAGAGCTGTTACATTATACTCTTTAAATTCGTACTTTTTCCATTCTCCATTTTTAAGCAATTCTGGAGTAAGGAAAATCAGTGAAGATTTTACTTCTGGAGATCTTAAGAACTCTACTATTATTTCTTTATCTTCCTTCTCTCTAATTAAGTTTCTAGATCTTAAAAGCTGTAGCTCAGAATCCGTAATCATTTCTCCTTTCTCTATTTTTTCTAGAATTTTTCTTTCTGGAGATATAAACGAGTTAGTTAATGGTATCATTTCTCCTTTCTCTATTTTTATTATATTTCTCTTTTTCGCCCATGTTATAGCTATTTCAAAATTATCTCCAAGTTTTTGTTTTATTTCTTGTATTTTCAAAGACTTTCCATTGAGAATATTAATTAGATTTTCTTCTGGGAATCCTTCATTTAATCTTTTTTTCCCTTCGTCTGAAATCTCTATATCTTGAATTTTCTTTTCTTCAATAATTTTTATGTAACCTTCTGATGCTAGGTGATAAATAACACTAAAAACAGAACTCTTAGGCAAATTAAGAGAAGCAATTATTTCTGTAGATGACGTATTTACTTTTTCTTTTATGAAATTTAATATTCTAAACTCTATTTCGCTTAACATTTTTTTACAACTCTATACTTTGACCAGCTTGTAAAATAATTGCTTTGAAACCTCTTTCTTTTACTTTTTTTGAAAATTCTTCAGCATTTACTCTTATTAAATCCCACGTGTTATAATGGATAGGAATAGCTGCCTTCTTAGGTCTTAACATTTCTACTGCTATTGAAGCTTGATATGGATCCATAGTAAATCTACCACCTATAGGCAATAGAACATAATCTGGAGAAAATATATCGCCTATTAGTTTCATACCTTCAAAAAGTCCTGTATCTCCTGCATGATAAACTGTTATACCTTCTGATGAAATAACTGTACCAGTAGGATCACTGTGTTCACTTGAATGTATAGCTTGTGTTAAGGCTACTTTTATTCCATCTATATCAATATAACCACCAACGTTAGCTTGTATCATTCTATCCCAAGGTACATTATAACTTTCATTCAGATATTTCTCTAAATCGTATGTAGCTAGAAGTAGAGGTTTATTAGAATTTTTCATTATCTCTACTGTATCTCCTAAATGATCATAATGATCATGTGTTACTATAATTATATCTGAATCATAAGTATAGTCTATTTTTACAGGAGTAGATGGATTATTTTTTATAAAAGGATCTATGATTATTTTTTTCCCATTAATATTAATTTCTGTTGCTGCGTGGCCTAACCATCTTAATAGTGGCATAGTAAGTATTAAAAAGCTAAAAATAAAAATTTCTATTCAGTCTAGATTGTTATGACAGAAGATGAATTAAAACTACTTTTGAAAGCTGGCAAGATAGCTGCTGAAGCTAGAGATACTGGAGCCAAAATGATAAAAGCCGGAGTTAAGGTTCTTGACGTTTGCGAAACTGTAGAAAAAATGATTATAGAAAAAGGTGCTAAACCAGCGTTTCCATGTAATTTATCTATAAATTCAGAAGCTGCGCATTATAGTCCAGTCATTAACGACGAAAAAATAATTCCTGAAGGTGCTGTAGTCAAATTAGACATAGGAGCTCACATAGAAGGTATAATTACAGATACAGCAGTTACTGTAAGCTTAGACGAAAGATATTCCAGGCTATTGGAAGCTTCAAAGGAAGCCCTAAATGCTGCTATACAGAATTTTAAAGCAGGAGCAAGTCTAGGAGAAATAGGGAAAGTTATAGAACGTGTAATAAAAATGAATGGATATAAACCAATAAGAAATTTAGGCGGACATCTAATAAGAAAGTATGAACTTCATGCAGGAATTTTTGTTCCTAATGTTTATGAACGAAACGCAGGAAGAATATTTGATGATAATACGTATGCAATAGAACCTTTTGCAACAGACGGAATGGGAATGGTTACTGAAGGAAAAGCAGAAACTATATTTTCATTAAGATCTGTAGATGTTAGAGGATTAACTGATGTGGAAAAGAAATTTTTAGATTCAATTCAAGAAAGATTCAAAACTTTGCCCTTTTCAGAAAGGTGGCTTTCGGATCTTGGAGATAAATCCTTAGTCGAAGCTACTTTAAGATCTTTAACAAAGAAAAAAGCATTATATTCATATCCAGTGTTAGTAGAGATGAAAAAAGGAACAGTATCTCAATTTGAACATACAGTATATGTAAATAAAGACGAAACAATTGTTATAACGTAGTTAAAGTAATTTGGATAAAAGTTTAATTTAGACTATTTCATAAAGTATACTAAGGAGAAATATGATTGAAACTATATTCAATATAATAGCTTTAGCGCAAGGAACAGGTAGTAGCAATCCTTTTTCTGGTCCTTATTTGCTTTATACGCTACTCTATATAGTATTTATAGGATCGTTTGTCCTAATGTTCTTCCCTGGATTTCAACAAAAATCTCAAGTATGGTTCCTAAGCAGAGATGTAGAGCAGAAATTAACAATGATAGAAAATTACCTAAAAGATTCTAAAAGCGTTAGTGAAAAACTACTTAAAGATAAAGGTTTTCCAGATCCAAAGTCCTTCATAGACAGAGTAATAGATAGGTTTGTAATAGATCCAGTTGGAGTAGAACCTACAGATATAATTAATAGAATGAAATTACTAATTAGATCTAACGAAGATACAGTCAGAGATATGATAACAAGAATACAACCTAATATTGATCCAGTAAGTAGAAGTGAAATAGAAGTATCTACAGAAGTCATGAGTGCATTAAACTTAATCTATAAAGTAATAAGACATTATTTGCTAATGGCAAAGAAACTTAACAGCATAATGATAATGTATCAGTTACAAATGGTAGCTCCTATATATGTAAAAATGGCCGAGGCTTATGATAAGGCACAAAAAGTATTCTTGCAGGGTATACCAGTAGGAGATGGATTAGGTCCACTAGTAGCTTCAAGATTCTTAATGAAAACTGATAACAAATGGACAGCCAGTAAAGATACAGTTGCAGGTGCATTAGAGTTTGAACAGAGAAGATTAGTAGTTGTAAAAGCAGAAGGACCAATGGCAACAGTTGGTACTCCAGGAGAGGCAGTTCAAAATGTTATAGAGAAAGAAGGAGGAAAAGTAACCAGAATAATCACAGTAGACGCAGCATTAAAATTAGAAGGAGAAGACACTGGATCAATAGCAGAAGGAATGGGAGTAGCTATGGGAGATCCTGGCCCAGAAAAAATAGCAATTGAAAGAGTAGCTGTGAAATACAATATACCCATAGATGCAGTAATAGTCAAAATGAACATGGAAGAAGCCATAACAGAGATGAGGAAAGAAGTATATCAAGCTGCTGATAAGGTTGTAGAATACGTAAAGAACCTAATATTGGAAAGAACAAAGCCTGGAGATACAGTAGTACTAGTTGGAGTAGGTAATACAGCAGGGATAGCCCAGTGAATAAAAATGGCAATGGGTTTTGAAAATACTAAAGAGCAATTAAAAGTCAAGACTGAAATACGTTGCATGACTTGTGATTATAAAATTGTTAGAGATTTCCAACAGGGGGATTTTGTTCCCAAAATAGTTGGTCAATGTCCTAAAGATGGGGGGCAATTGTATATAGCAGGGATTTACGCTGAGAATATAGCCCCAGCACAGAAGAAATAATTTTTTATACTTCTAAGCATTATTTAATAATGTCCACCCGGCCATAGTAGGGGGGCAACACCCGGACTCATCTCGAACCCGGAAGTAAAGTCCCCTACGTTGGTAAGGCAGTGGGATCCGCAAGGGCCTGCAGCCTTGCCAAGCTGGGATGGACATTTATATTTTAGATTTATAAAATACTTCAAATGAAGAAGATATTTGACGAAATATACGGGTATATAGAGTTAGATGAACCGGAGGTAGAAATTCTTGATTCTCCGGAATTTCAAAGATTGCGAAGAATTAGACAAACTAGTCTAGCATATATTGTATACCCTGGTGCAACTCATACTAGGTTCAGCCATTCACTAGGAACTTTTTATCTTGCCAATAAATTAGGAACTAGATTAATGTCTGCTAATTATATAAATAGTGATGAATATGAATATCTCAAACTTGCTGCATTGCTTCACGATTTAGGTCAGTTTCCATTTAGTCACTCTTTAGAAGGGTATTATTTACCTAATGGATTTGGAAATAAGGATTTAAGAGAGAGCCTTATTACTGGACATAATATAAAAGAAATACTTAACAGATATGGCTATAATCCTAAAAAAATTCTTGACATATTTAACGGAAATTCGTTATTATCGTCAATAATTGATAGTGAAGTTGACGTTGATAGATTAGATTATCTAATGAGAGATTCTAGACATACTGGAGTTCATTTAGGTAATATAGATCTAGACAGACTTATAGACACAATAACATATAGAGAAGATGGAATATCAATATTGGATAAAGGATTAATAAGCCTAGAGAATTTCTACATTTCAAGGTTACATATGTATCAAGCAGTATACTATCATAAGACTATATTAGGATACGAATTATTTTTAAGAAACATATATTCTCATATTTTAGAGTATTGTAATCCTAATTTTAAGGATATAAATTACATTAAAAAACTCGCTTCTGACGGTTCAATATCCTATTGGGACGATGAATGGGTATTTAGCAGTTTATATGATTGTCTATCTAATTCTGAAGTTCCGTCATACGTTCTAGAGAAAATAAAAGACTTCCTAGACAGAAAAGGTCCAAAAGTAGTTTATGAGGAATTCTCATATAAGAACGAGTCAAGTTACATAGGCGATATAGTAGATCAATTACAAAGAATAGGTATACCTTCAGATTCAATTTATCCATTTGAAGAGAAAATTTCCATAATAGATAAGAATAAAATAAAAATAGTCTCAAAAAATAAGGAAAGAAAACTAAAAGACTACTCTTCTACTCTCTTGCATGATATACCAGAGTTTATGGTAATAAAAAGAGTTTATGTAGACTATGAATATTCCAGAAAAGCGAGGGAAATATTAAGTTGATAAAATTGATATTGGCAGATCTAGACGGTACCCTAACTGAAGACAAAGGAGTTTATAGAATAAGTATAGAAGCTTTAGAAGCCTTAAGGAGAGCAGAGGATATAGGTATAAAAATAGCCTTAGTTAGTGGAAATTCTTATCCTGTGCTGAGAGGTCTTCACAATTACCTAGGAATAACTGGTGGAGTAGTAGCAGAAAATGGTTGTGTAGTTTATTACGGGAAAAAAATTAAACTATGTAAAAATATGGATCTAAATATTCTTAATGAATTTAGAGAAAAATTCAAACTTAAAGATAGTTGGCAAAACGAGTACAGAGAATGTGACTTTGGATTTACTCCAGCTAATTTAACTGAAGAAATGATAAGATGGGCTAAAGATAAAAACGTATATATAAATACGAGTGGTTATGCTATTCATATAGCATTAAACCTAGCAGGAAAGAGTGTGGGCGTAAGAAAATTACTAGAATTGCATGGCCTTAAAAAAGAAGAAGTAGCCGCTATAGGAGATTCACTTACTGATATAGATATGTTTAAGGAAGCAGGTTTAAGGGCAGCAGTAGGTAATGCAGACGAAAAACTAAAAAAAGAAGCAGATGTGATACTAAACCTTAAGAGTGGAAATGGCGTGAAAGAATTCATAAATTACATAATAGATGGTAAGATATGGAACTAGAAGAGTTAATATACAAGCACGCTTTAGCGAATGCCATAAAACATGAAGGAAAAGCAGAAGTAGGTCCTGTAGTAAGTAAAGTTCTAGGAGAACGTCCAGATCTAAAAAAGAACGCTAAGGAAATAGTAGAAAAAGTAAAAGAAATAGTAGAAAAAGTAAATTCCATGACTTTAGAAGATCAGAAAAAAGAGGTCAAAGAAAAATATCCAGAACTTTTAGAAGAAAAAAAGGAAGTAGAGAAAAAGACACTATCTCCTTTACCTAACGTTAAGGGCAAAGTAATAACTAGATTTGCTCCTAATCCAGACGGTCCTTTACATTTAGGTAACGCTAGAGCTGCAATTCTTTCATACGAATATGCAAAAATGTATAACGGGGAATTCATACTTCGTTTCGACGACACCGATCCAAAAGTGAAAAAGCCAATAAAAGACGCATATGAGTGGATTAGACAAGACTTACATTGGTTAGGATTTTCTTGGAATATAGAATTTTTAGCATCAAGTAGAATGGAAAGATATTATGAAATAGCAAAAGAAATGATAGCAAAAGGATATGCGTATGTCGATCTTTGTAGTGATGAAGAATTTAAAAAAATGAGACAATTAAGGAAACCTTGTCCTAACAGAGAAAAATCTCCAGAGGAAAACTTAGAACTATGGGAAAAAATGCTAAATAGAGTATTTAATGAAGGAAAGGCTGTAGTTAGAATAAAAACGGATCTAAATGATCCAGATCCCTCAAAAATAGATTGGGTAATGCTAAGAATCATAGATACAAGCAAAAATCCTCACCCTATTACTGGAGATAAGTATTGGGTATGGCCAACGTATAACTTTGCTACAGCAGTAGATGACCACGATTTTAAAATCACACATATATTAAGAGCAAAAGAGCATATGGCTAATAATGATAAACAAAGATGGATTTTCAATTACTTTAATTGGGATTTCCCTGAAATAATAGAATTTGGTAGATTAAAATTGGAAGGGTTTATGATGAGTAAATCAAAAATAAGGGGCATGCTAGAAAAAGGTACTAATAAGGATGATCCTAGATTACCAACATTAGCAGGATTAAGAAGAAGAGGGATTTTACCCGAAACCATAAGAGAAATAATAATAGAGGTTGGAACTAAAGTCTCTGATGCTGCTATAAGTTTTGATAACATAGCTGCTCTTAATAGGAAAAAATTAGACCCAATTGCGAAGAGATTAATGTATGTTAACGATTATAAAGAATTCGTCATTGATATACCTGAACAGATAACTGCAAAAATACCCTTAAGACCTAATTCGTCCGATTATAGAGAAATCACAGTTAATCCAGGAGATACAATACTTCTAAATAAAATAGACGCAGAAGAAGGTAGTCTGATAAGATTAGTAGAATTATGTAATGTTAAAGTAGAAGGCGAAAAATTGAAATTCTTTAGTTATTCTGTAGACGATACTAAGAAATTTAACGCAAAAATAGTTCAATGGGTAAAGAAGTCAGACGCTGTAAACGTTACAGTAATAAAAGCAGATCCTGATAAAGATCTGATTAAAGAAGAGGGAAAAGGAGAACATGCAGTTACGGAGTTATCAGAAAATGAAATAATACAGTTTGTTCGTTATGGATTTGTAAGAGTAGATTCCAAAAAAGAAGGTAGTGTAACAGTAATATATGCCCATGAATAACTTTTTAATTTCAGCCGATATATCACTTTTTGCGTGACGAAGTAGGAGGAGGATGAACGCATGTCAAAACCATCTTATGTAAAATTTGAAGTTCCACAAGATCTATCAGATAAAGCATTAGACGCTCTTAAAAAAGCTAAAGAAACTGGAAAAATAAAGAAAGGTACTAATGAGACTACAAAAGCAATAGAAAGGGGACAAGCAAAATTAGTTTTAATTGCAGAAGATGTACAACCAGAAGAAATAGTAGCTCATTTACCTTCATTGTGTGAAGAAAAGAAAGTAGCATACATATATGTTCCATCTAAAAAGGGTATAGGAGAAGCATGTGGACTCCAAGTAGGCGCTGCTGCCGCCGCAATAATGGATCCAGGTCAAGCTAAGGACGAATTAGATGAAATATTAAAAAGACTAGGAGAAATAGCAGGTAAAACTCAATAAATATTTTTTAAATATATAATTTTATATAGATAAAATTTTTGAAGTATATGTTAGAGATTGTTATTTAGAGATTTTAGATTAGTAGTGACGATGGTTTTAGTGTAATGTAATTTTCCATTTCGCGTTATATTCTGTAGAAATTCCATTTGCCATTACATTCGCCAATACTTTTGGATAATTTTTCGAAATAATAAAATCGATAATGTTGCTAATGTTTTTCAGAATTACCATTATAACGGAAATGTTTTTCTTTTTACGTTACATATTTATTTTAATGACTGAAGAAGAAAGAAGGAGAATATTTATAAGGCTTTTAGAGGAAAGACCTAGGGCTAGGAAAAATAAAATAAATGATAAAGATTTGAAAAGACTTGCAGAATTAGCTACAGAAAATATCCAGATAATGAAAGAATTAGGATGTTGGAAAGTTGAAGGTGATATAATATTTTACAAGACGAATTGTTTAGGGAATTATTATCAAGAGTAAATGAACTAAAGGGAAGCGAAACTGATAGATTCTTAAAATTCTTAGCTATTTTAAATTGTTTGATAGAAAGAGAAAAAATTGGAAGAATTATAATAGTAGGAGGATTCGCTGCAGAAATATATTCTGGAAGAAGTTATAGAACTGGCGATGTTGATATAATAGTAGAAGGAAATTCTGAAATAGTTAAAGAAATTCTCAAAAAAATTTCAGATAAAGGATTAAGAATTTACATTCCGAAAATTAGAGAGATTTCTGAAAAAGGTATTGATATAGTAGATTCAATATATTTAGGAGAAAGAATTAGAAAGATTGAAGTTGACAATTATCATGTTTATATAGCTTCAGCGGAAGATATAATTATTAATTATTTGCAAGCGTGGAAATTTTGGGAAAGCACAGAAGATAAGATAAAAGCAATATTAGTTTACTGTGCACAAGACGTTGATGAAGAATATTTGAATATTAAAGCGAAACAAAAATCAGTCATGGATTATTTAGAGAAAATAAGAAGCGAATATTGTAGAAAAACAAAATAAAATCCTCTATTTTACCTATATAATTCGCCTAGTACTTTCTTAAATTCATGCTGTTGAATAGTTCTTATTATAGTTGTCGAAATATATTTCATGCTAATATATTAATATTTTTTACTAAAACTATAAACTTTTATATTTTCCGAATATAAATTATAATTGGCCTTCTATGTAATATACTATTAAATAACACTATAGTACTCGTTTTAAACATCTATAGGGTAATAGATATTAAATCAGTTTTATAACAAAAGCTTTGGCAAATATAAATAACTCGCGATTACAAATAAAAAATGTATTAATCTCAGGTTAGTAATTTTATACGCCACGGGATGGATTCGAACCATCGACCGCTCGGTTAACAGCCGAGCGCTCTTCCAGCTGAGCTACCGTGGCAACCTATTATAACAAGCTATAGTTTTTAACGTTTTTGGATACTCTTTGTGAATAATAACGATGATTCAATAGGATTGGCAGCTAAAAGGAAATAGAGAATTTAATCCATAAATAATTCCATTTCATCACAAAGTAATCATTCGATAAAAGTTTATAATAGCACTTTTATTATCAATGTTTTGTATTTTTTATGAGATTTAACTATATAGTGTTTTTAATAATTAGACTCTGCTTTACCGTATATATAAAAATACTATCAGTTACGAGTAATTGTTTTAAAAGTCTTGAAAGTAAATGATGACAACGACCTTTAAGAAAAACATTATTTCGAAATTTTTTATTTTTTTGTTTTATAATATTTTAAAAAGATATTACTTGATATATGAAGATAAAGAGGAGATAGTACTTCTTAAGAAAGGAAAGGACTATAGATATGATATTATTTTAAGACATAGAGGTGACTAAAAATGAAATATTGGTTTAAAATACTCTGTAACAAATCAATTGAATATTTACATATAATAGTTAAGTATCAAGAATTTAGACTTTATACGAATATTGGCAAAATGTTTTAAAATGTAAAAGGAGTGAGATAATTACACGAGAAAGTTTTCAAATTCTGCTATTAGCAACACTATTTTTCTCTCAGTTTCTAATAGCAGGATTAACATTTGCAATGCTTTTAGAATATTTTCCAAAGTCAGTTACTATCGTCGGAACAATACTACTAATAATAATACTTAGTTTAACTACAAAAATTCTTAAAACAAAGATTGCGCAGATCTTTTGATAATATCCTTTATGTAATTCTACTAAGTTATTTAATTTTTATAGATATTACAACATATAGACTTTTAGATATTATGTTCTTATTAAAGTTTCTTTGATTAACTATCTACTATTTATTTTTGCTCTAGCAGTATTGAAGATTTATCCTATAAAAATGAAATCTGTTCATGACTGTCCGTAAAATTATAAAAGATCAGTTTCGTTACAGTATTATCTAATAAATGATTTTGAATATAAAAAGATAAATATTTCCATTTTCAAAATAACAATTATGAGCACCACAACATTACCATCATTAGGTTCATTAGCAGGAGCCTTAGGAAGCATAGCAGGTTTAGAAACATCACTCGACATACAACAATTCAACTGCGTTAAGAACAACCTAGAAAAATATTTTGAATTGTCGGCTAATTCAGCGCAGAAATACGAGATTTACCCTGCAATAGCAGCAAGCGACACAATGGTTAAAGAAGCAGCAAACTCTATAGACAAGGTCTTCAGACAAGGAATACTAGTAAAAACTACTGACACCAACGAATGGTACTACATAGGAGGAGTATCCCCATACTGGTCAGCAGGAAATCTTATAGTATACCAAGGAGGTTCTAAAGCAAAATCACAAGGGAAGATCAACAAGAGATTATGGGATTCAATAATAAACAAGATTGGAGGAATAGTAGCAATACCTTTACAGAAGACAAGAAGCCCAGAAAAATGGTACAACCCAACAATATTCAACAATTGTAAAGGTACATTCGGATTATTCTGGAACTACCTAGCTGAATTTCAAGTAGGATTTCTACCACTACTGAGCCACGCGCCAGATTTATTAATTCTAGCCGAGGCAAAGCGTATATCAAGTTTTGCTTATACTAGTTCTGGTCATTATTATTTGTCAAGGGGTGCTGAGGATTTGATGCGTACAGCTTCTGATACTTATCCTTACATATATGGTGGTTTGGGTCCTAATCCTGTCATAGCTAAGTCTTATCATTTGGAGGTTTATCCTTATTTTACTTTTGATAGTGCTACTCAGGAGGTTCAATCTATATGCAAAAGTATAATGCCTTCTTCGTCTTGTTCTTTGGCTTTGGATTATATTAAGTTTAATGATATTGATGTTGGTGCTCCTGTTCTTAGCAGTATTCCGTGTGATTCTTCTTGTTCTACTTTTGGTTTGGCTGGTCTTGTTTTGAGTATTTCTCCTTTGAGCATTAAGAATTATCAAGCTATTTATCTTAGGGTTGTTCAGCCCCCTTCTAGTTTTACTTCTTCTGGTATTCTTGAGTGGGTGAAGCTTATGGACTTTGTTGATATTTTTAATTTGTTGTTGGAGGGTAGTAGAAAGTATAAGAAGGCTATAAGTAGTTTGTCTTCTGTTTATCCTGAGTTTATTGCTATTGCTGCTGCTCTTACTGTGGCTTGGGTTGAGTTGTCTTATGATGATGGTTTGAAGCAGGCTGAGAAGAAGGCTAGTGAGTTGAAGGGACTGTACGATAAGTTGGTGGAGGAGCTTGCTGGTAAGGCTCCTCCTATCTCTGATAGGTATTTGTATAAGGAGTGGAGGGATTATAAGGATAAGGTGGAGAATTGTGCTAGGGATGCTATTTTGGATCATCCTGAAGCTACCTACGATGAGTTGAAAGATGATACGTTGGATTGTGCTGGAGCTCCAGATTACTAATGTTAATCGATTTTATAGCTAACTTTCGACTACTATGAAAAATTTATGATGAGTACTAAACTATTAGTTTACGAAAAACTTTTTATTATAATAGAATTCTTTTTAATTGTTTGATTCTCATTAGATTTTAATCTTTAGGAGAGTTTAAGGTAAATCTATAAAATACTCCTAAATGAAAGTCCTAAAACTTTATTAGCTCTTTGAATATATTATTATTTTAGATGATCGGTAATGGGCCCATAGCTCAGCCAGGTTAGAGTGCTGGGCTCCAGATGAAATGCATTGGGTCTAAAGACCCGAAAGGGGATGAGATGCATCTGGAATGGAGAGACCCAGTGGTCCGGGGTCCGAATCCCCGTGGGCCCATTAATTGGAAGGATTTTTAATCCTATATATAAAGGCGTAAATTGAATCAACTAATTTTTATTTGTTGCCTTACTCTGTTTTATGAGTAGTATATATACTCTATGTAGAGAGTTCGAGAGTTAAAATAATATGAGATAGATCAAGCTTATCATGCTGAGTTAGTTTTGAAATTAATTCGCCTTTTAACGATGAGTTATATGAATTGCCTTTCAGATTATGTAAATAGTAAAGTTATAGCGAGAATTGATATGATTACATTAATTAATACACATTCTCTAGTCCCGATAATACAAATAATTTCATAGAAACCGGTGAAAATCTATTTGCATACAAAGGCAACTCGATTCCGGTGAATTGACTTTTTCGAGTGCTAAGACCGAAGTTGTTAAAGCCATTAGTGATGATGCAGACTACCATGGCGGTGAATTAACTAACATAGATTCTATTTCTATTGAGCCAGATAATTATGATATTGATAAGCTTGCTAGCACAATATCCAACGATATTCAATCTATTAATAAAGAGTTCGGTGCTACTTTACCCAGTAAGGTAGAGGTTGATGAAGATACTTTAGAAATTTCAGGGAAACAGTAAGTGTATTTGCGTATTATAGTCCCGATGATGATAGTGAAGATTAAGATATATATTATTTTTTTACTATTTTTTATGTAGGTGTTAAGTTGGGGAAAACGTTGGTAAGTATACCTATTTGGAAAATGACGGAGGAACAGAAGGAAGAGTTTAAGCAAACCAAGGAATACCGCAGGGTTGTACCAAAAATTCTTCATTTCATGAATATTTTTGTAGATAAAAGTAGGACATCGAAGAATCTTCGAGAAGCCTTAACTCTGTCCTATGACGGTGATCTGGATTATATGGGTGAGAAGTCAGTAGAGTGGTTAATGCAGGGTGAAAAAATACGAATAATCTTTCGCTCACGTAAATTAGAAAGGGGAAACAGCGTTTTTAAACACCATTCGTGTTATATCGGTATAATAGAAGAGCCTAGGGAGTTGGCGGGTAAAATAACAATGATAGACTGGGCGAGAATTAGGGATGTAAAGATAAGGGATTTTGTTGAAGAGTACAGAATCCAGAAATCACCGTTTAAAGCGGAATACGAATACGTTATAGGTAAAAGTAGTCCTCTCTCTCAAATAATGGTAGAAGTACCTCGATATGCTATGTAAAATGGCTTAGTCCCTTTTTAAACCCTTTCTTCCTTTTTTCTGTCGTCACCTAATTATTTGTTAGTCGGCCCTTCTCACATGCTTCTTGATGTCTTCACCGAGAGAGGAATATACCATAAAGTGAAAGGAAGGTGGAGGAGGATTGCTTTTGCTCATTTTTCTTATAATAACCCTCTGGCCAATGGTTTAGCAATCCTTTTAGGAATATTAATGTTGTTTGCAGCAATGGAAACGCATAGTTATCATTACTATTACCATTACTACAACTATTATTCCTAATGAGATAATATACGAAAAGGAAAAGATTTTTAAATATATTTTCTATATCTTTTATTGTGGTTTGTGAGAAGTGGGAATTGAGGTTTTCAACGAGGAAAGCTAGGGATTATAGAGAATTTATGGAATATACCGCAGATAATTTTAGTGATAAGTTAGTAATGCTAATTCTTGAAAAATTGGAGCTATTAAGGAGAGATCCATTGAGCTATGCCAGGGAAAAATTAGGTAAGGATAAATACGGCAATCCGATGTTTTCAATAGAAGTTACAGGAAATATAAGGATACTTTATAGCGTTGATTCAAAAAATTGTATAGTTTTCATTTGGGAGGTTGGGTCTCATAAGAAGGTTTATGGACACGACCCTTAGCTTTTTCTCTAGCTATTTTTAACAAATCTTCTTTAAACTTCTCAAAGTCCTCATCAGTTTCGATGACTAGAAATCTTTCTCCGTCTTTGTCTTCGACAATTCTCATATGTATAAACTTCTCACAGAGGTTATTAAAGGTGTAGTCTAGAATAAACTCCCCAGTTTACTGAAGAAAAATTCAAAGTAGTTAATCCTGCCGGGATCCAAAATTTTTTGCTAGAAAGGGCTTGGTAATGCGATAATGAGAAAAGGTTTAACATTTCTTTAGTTCTTGTGGAAAGAGAAGCTAAAACTGATTTCTAAGCCTTGTAATGGGTATTAATTTTTATTTAAACATGACGAGTTTCACTATATTTTTCTTAATTTAGTTCGTATTTTTTCCTAATTGAGATATATATCAAAGTTTATATCTTTCATACGAGATAATTTGTTTAAAAACTATTGATAGTATAGGTTTAATCTTAATGTAACACTAGTATTTCCATGAAGTACTTAGACTAGGATTTACGTGTAAACCCTATTAAATAAAAGCTATAAACTTTCTGAAAGTATTAACGTATTTAGATTATTAGTTTACATAAATTCTCTTTATTTAAACATTTTTATTTTCTTATGTAATAAAATATATTATAAAATGTATAATTATTCTAATTTTTTATTACTAAAATACTAATACCGTTTTTCATTAAGGCGTAAAAATTTGGATAACATAGAATAATTTGTGACTAAGTCAGTAATTAAACAAGGTAACTCAATAATTATAGAGCTTTATAAAGGTGGTATAGAGGCAATTAAGGTTAATGGTGAAATAAAAGTAGGAGAATTTGATGGTGTAGATTTTGTTGAAAAGTCAGTATCTGAGGAGAAATTAAATAAGGCAAGGGATTACGCTAAAAAAATTCTTAATGCTATATCATCATGCCCTTGCATAATTTCTATAGTTTTTTCAGATATGATATATACTAAATTTGTGTATAATGGTCAGGAAGTAGTAGCGTTTATTTCCAATTGTGTTACTTATAATAAGCAAATTTCTATAGATAAAGATACAGAAAATAGGCTTCTGGAATGTAGCAAGAAATTTATGAATTCTCTGGATTTAAAGCAAAAAGAAATATAACTTAAGAAATTGCTTTCTAGGTGTGAAGTGGGACGAAAGGAGATTAAAAATTCTTGATGAACTTAGGGAGAAGGGAATAAATCCGTATCCTCAGAAATATAACATAACTCATAGTATTATTCAGATAAAAGAACTAGTAAAGAACAACAATGATAAGCCTCATGAGCCATTTATTTTTGATATATCTACTGTTGGTAGAATAGCCAATATAAGGAGGCATGGTAAGGCATCATTTGTAGATATATTTGACGAAGGTGAAAAATTACAATTATATTTAAGAATTAACGAGTTAGGTGATAAATATGAGGAATTCTTTAATTATTTTGGTCGTGGCGATATAATTGGTGTTAAAGGGGATTTGTTCTACACTGGCAAGGGTGAGCTCACTCTATTAGTAAAGGATTACACTATGTTATCTAAGGCGTTAATAGAACCGCCAGACTGGTCTAAATTAAGTCCAGAGTTTAGATATGCTCATAGGTATGTTGATTTTCTCTATAATGATAACGCTAGAAGAGCTATGGAGATTAGGTTCAGAACTATAGCAGAAATAAGAAAATTTTTGGCTTCAAAAGGGTTTATGGAAGTAGAGACGCCTATACTACAGCCTGTATACGGTGGAGCTTTAGCTAAACCGTTTAAGACTAAAATAAATTATCTTGATGAAGATTGGTATCTTAGAATATCTTTAGAATTATATTTAAAAAGATTCATAGTAGGTGGTTTTGATAAAGTTTTTGAAATAGGTAAAGTCTTTAGAAACGAAGATATAGATGTAACTCATAACCCAGAATTTACTTTAATGGAGCTATATTGGGCTTATGCAGATTATAATGATATTATGAAGCTTACTCAAGATATCATAGTAGACGTAGCAAAAAACATACTTGGAGAAACTAAAGTAAAATACAAGGTAGGAGATAAAGAGTATGAGATAGATTTATCTCAGTTTAAGGAAATTACTATGTTTGATTCCTTGTCTGAAGTTTTAGGTAAAAACGTTGAAACTATGAGCGATGAAGAACTTAAAGGATTAATGCAAAAATATCAACTTATTCCTAGAGGTAATTCCTATATAAGGGGACTAATGATAGAGAAGTTATTTGACAAGTTAGTATCTCCTAATTTAATACAGCCAACTTTCGTTACAGATTATCCTATAGAAACTACTCCCCTCTGTAAGCCTCATAGATCTAAGAAAGGTCTAGTTGAAAGGTTTGAATTATTTATAGCAGGGATAGAATTTGCTAACGCATATACTGAACTTAATGATCCTGTTCTTCAGGATAAGTTGTTTAGAGAAGAGCAAGAATTAATGAAAAAAGGAGATCAAGAAGCTCATCCATATGATAAGGACTTTATAAGAGCTTTATCTTATGGCATGCCCCCTACTGGAGGATTAGGAATAGGTATTGATAGATTAATAATGTTGCTTACTAATAATCAGAGTATAAAAGAAGTGATTCCGTTTCCAATAATTAGCTATAAGCTTATCGAGGAAGACTAATTGATAGCATTATAGCAAATATGAAAGATAATAATAAGAAGGCTTGTATATAATACGATATTTTTTCTCCATATTTTAAGCTAATCTTCTTTATTATTTCTGTGAATATTTTTCCTCCATCAGTTATGAATAATGGGGCACCATTAAATAGGGCTAGGCTGAAATTCACTATAAACATCCAAACTGCAAATTCTAGGAAAGGAAATATTGACGCTGGGATCGCATATGTTACATAAACTCCTAAGAAATGGTTTTTTGCTATTGCGGTATAATATGATATAGTGCCATTTGGATTCTTAACTTGAATTAGGTAATGGGTTGTACTATAAAGGCTTTGATTTAATTCTGAGAAAGTTCTAATAGGCTGTCCATTAATTTTTTCTATTATTTGACCTGCGTGCATTGATATATTATAAGCTTCACTGTGAGGAATTGTACCTACTATTTGGATTCCTTGGGAAAATAGTGTTGGTCCAAAACTGGCTATTGGGAAGAATATTCCAGCTAGAATTAGATTTACTGCTATTCCTGCAGCTACTATCTTAAGTTTTGATTTAAAGGAAGCTGTTTGGAATTCACTTTCGTCAGGCTCAACAAATGCTCCAGGAAATATTCCTATTAATATAAATCCGCCGCCCTTTACATTAATTTTGTTTGAGGTAGAAGAAACAGCGTGTGAAAGCTCATGTAAAACTACTGATATTCCTATAGCTAAAAGTAAATATGGCACTTCATTTAAACCTATAGTTATTCCAGGTATTATTGGTTCTAATCTAATTGCTGTAGTTGCAGGATGGAATACAAGACCTGAAATTGTATAATAGATTAATACAATTCCTCCAATCATTGAGATTAATCCTAGAGCTATAGCGACTTTTTCAAAAAATCTATATTCCTTAGACGTAGCTAATTTAGGGAACCATTCACTCCTGGTACTTTTTTTCCACATCAAAACAAAAGGATATACTTTGAAACCTCTTGTTTCGAGTTTCTTCTTTAATGCGAAGATTACTAACCAGAATACTAGAAATCCTATTCCAAAAAGCTCTAGTGAAGATATCATACTAAGCATTTAAGTGAGTACTAAAATAAAACGATTGTGGAAATAGAGTATTCAGAAGAGCATTGGAATATTCTTAGACATAAAAGAAAAATTTCCCTGGATTTATTATATAGACTGAAAAATAATGGGTTAATTGGTTACGTTTATGGTTCAGTAGCTAGGGGTGATGTAAGAAAAGATAGTGACATAGATATAATAGTTTTTAATCCTAATATAATTGAATTGGATTTAATTGACTTTGATCATAAGTTCATTATTCAGGCTACTCCTTTTTCTACTCCAAAAGCATATATTTCGTTAGATCCTGAAGAAAGCGAAGTTATATCTTTTCCTTTATCTAGATTGAAGAGAGATGAAGAAGAATTCTATCGTTTTGGTGGAATGCTAGATTATTATGGCATAGAAAAAAATCTACGAGTAGCTGGTATAAATAAAAAAATGGAGATCATAATACCAACAGAAAAGGGTCATAACGAAATATTGTTAAAAGGTAATGAGGATTTAGCATCAAAGACTCTTAAGATATCTATATCTACGATATTAGAGAGAGAAAAATTACTTACTAAAAGAGTAGAAAAAGGAAGAACTGGGGTTTTTCTTCGATATGATTTAAGTAAAGACGAAAGTTTTGAAAGTTCAATTAGAATATTATATAAGAAAAATAAATTCTTTAGGCGTATGATAGATGCTTAAAGGGAAAGTTGGCGATTATAATATTGTAATAAAGAATTTTCGTGGAACTCATATTAGGGAATTATCTTACTTTGAAATGTATCTTGACAATAAATTAGTAGGCAGATGTAGTTACTTCTCTGGTCGCGATTATTATGTTCCATGGATTGAAATAGATTATATTCCATGGCCTAGACAGGAAGGTATTGAAGTAGATTTATTCAAATATTTTTATGATTTACTGACTCCTAACGGAAGACTATTTGTAACTTATGAGAATGATATAGAAACTTCCAATTTAATTTTTAAGGGATATTCTGCTGTAGATACTCCTTTAGGTTTTTCAATGTTAAAGGCAGGATTTACGTGGTTCAAAATATGGTATTTTCCTGAGGGTGGAAATGAAGGTTATCCTAAGATTCAAGGCAATAAACCGTTAAATGAGGAAACTAAGAAGAAGGAACTTTTAGAACTATTAGATGAAGTTAAAAATCCCCAGGTAAAAGAGTGGTTATTAAAAAATGTTGATAGGAAACCCTGAGATAGGCGTATATAATAATTTACCAAAAGGATGTGAATTATGTAGGCTTGGAGGGAAGTTAGTAGTGTTTATATCTGGAGAATGTGGAGATTCTTGCTATTATTGTCCAGTAAGTGAAGAAAGGTTTGACCATGATATGATATATGCTAATGAAAAGAAAGTTGAAAATTTCATGGATTTCGTGTATGAATCATATAAAATGAATGCGTTAGGTGCTGGAATAACTGGCGGAGATCCAATACTTCATTTGGATAGAGTTGTTGAGGTTATTAATATTTTGAAAGATGAGTTTGGAGATGATTTTCACATTCATCTGTATACTTCTGGAAGATATGTAACCTATGATGTACTAAGAGAGCTTCAAAACGCAGGACTAGATGAAATACGTTTTCATCCATTAAATAAAGAATATCTAAAAGCTATAGAAAAAGCGTTGAAATTTGACTTTGACGTAGGCATAGAAGTCCCATCAATACCAGGTAAGGAAAAGGAATTAGAAGAGTTAATACAATGGGCAAAAGAAAAGAAAGTTAAATTCGTTAATATAAATGAGTTAGAAATTACCGAGAGAAATTCACTAAATTTGAATGCGATAGGGTTAAAGATCGATCATGGTTTAGCTGGGGCTTCTAGAAGTGCAGAATTGGCTCTTAATATAGTTAAAAAATATCATGAAGGTAAAATGTCTGTTCATTATTGTAGTTCCATATATAAGGACATAGTGGAAACTAGAACAAGGTTTCTAAGGACATTTAGAGTTTACTCTAAGTCATTTGAACAAAATTCTGGAGAAGGAACTATAATAAGAGCACTAGTAAGAACTAAAGCTAATCTCGAGGATTATGGGGAAAAATATGGGGATGGATATTACGTGTCTCCAGATTTAGTTAACGATATAATTAAAATGTATCCTGTAGACGAAGTTAAAATTATTGAAGAATTGCCGTATGGTTTAGTAGTTTCTGAAAAATTAGTTTATTCTAAATCGCAATATAGCAATAATTCCAGTTAGATTTTTTGCCTCAAAATAGACAGGTGAATCTTCTGGAATAATTCTTACCTTTCCACCTTTTTTTTCTACATCTTCCATAATGTTCTCTATTTCAAGTTTTCTTTCTTCATCACTTGGAGAAATCAAATCATAAGTTATTAACAATGTATCCACTGCTCCGTATTCAGAGGCCTTTTTTACCTCTTCAATTCCATATGCAACTAGACCAGTATTTTTAGATAATAACTCTAGAACTTTTTCCATGTCTTTTACGCTTTGAGAAATCTCATAGTCTCTCATTACTTGATCTATTACATCTCTTCTAAGAATTTCTGATAAGCCTGCTCTAGAGGCTGACGATACACTATCAAGATATATTTTCCTTTTCGTATCTAATTTTTCCTTTACAATTTCTTTAAAAGGTCCAGGTCCAGCTAATATTATTGCATCAGGATTATATTGCTTACTATAATCTCCAATTTCTTTAGCTATTTCATTTGCGTTTTCCTCAATTATATTCTCTTCTTCCTTATTTGGAGTTTGAAGACTTCTTTCTGATAATATTTTAATTCCTTGAACCATAGGTATTGCGATCAAACATTCATCAAAATCTACTAAAGCTATAAGAACTTTACTTCTTTTTTCAGCTTGAGAATATATTCTATCTAATTCATGTTTAGGCCATTTTTCCTTTATAATTATAATTTCATCTCCAATATCCAAGTTAATAGTATGATGAGCCCCCCTTATTCCAAACCTTTCTGGTGCATCGACTATTGTCCCATGTATTCTAAGTCTTGAAGTGAAAGCCTGGAATTCCGTATATTCTACTTTTAGTTGGATTATCATCGATATTCTTCTTCCTTCAGCACCAACACTGATATCTCTAGTAGTCTTAGCTATTACATTGTCCCCCTTATTAAGTATCATATGGAGTGTCCATAAGTCATCCTCATCTTCTATATGCAATTTCATGCTGCCTTTCTTCTCGTCAAATTCCAAAACTTTCATTACTAAGTACTCTTTAAACCTTCTGTGGTAATTATATCTGATGCGTCAGAGGAAGATCTAGAGCAGATATATGAAATAGAGGTAGAAAGTTTTGATAAACCTTATCCTATATCATTACTTAAGGCGTATCTATATCTTTCAAACATTTATATAGTAGCTAAAGAAGATAGTAAGATCTTAGGATATGCTATAGGTATCATACAATTTAAAAAGCGTGGTCATGTGGTTTCTATAGCTACTAGAAAAGAATCTAGAAAAAAAGGTATAGGAACGTTATTATTATCTACATTAGAAAAAACGTTTATAAATAATAACTGTACATATTCCTATTTAGAAGTTATGATTACTAATAGAGAAGCAATAAGATTCTATAGGAACATGAATTATTTAGTAATATACACTAAAAAGAACTATTATGGTAGAGGAAGGCATGCTTATATAATGATGAAATCATTGATTAATAAAAGCCTGGAATAAATTTTAATTATATTAAATGATAACAGTACTATGATTGGAGATTTTTACATATTAGACTTTTCTTACGATGTTGAAGAAGGTAAGCCAGTAATTTACATTTGGGCAATAGATAAAGATAATAATAGAGTTTTAATTTTAGAGAAAAACTTTAGGCCATATTTTTATGCATTACTTGAGGACGATAATGAAAAAATTATTGATGAAATAAGAAAACTGAATAAATCGGAATCTCCCATAACTAAAGTAGACGTATTAGAGAAAAAATATTACGGCAATCCAGTAAAGGCTTTAAGAATAGAAACTGTTATTCCTGCATATGTAAGAACATATAGGGAAGCAGTAGGTAAAATAAGTGGTATAAAGGAAGTCCTAGAAGCTGATATAAGATTCTACATGAGATATTCAATAGATTCTGGATTAAGGCCATTCTTTTGGTTTCAAGCAGAGGTTGAAGAAATAAAGGATAATCGATTCAGAGTATCAAAAGTATATAACTTAACAAAGGTAATAAAAATTTATGAAGATAATCCACCAGAGTTAAGAATACTATCTTTTGATATAGAAGTTTACAATAAGTATGGATTTCCAGATCCTAAAAGGGATCCAGTTATAATTATAGGAGTTTGGAGTAAAGATGGTGGAAAGCAATTCGTTAATGAAACTGGAGATGATTTAAAAACAATAAGAGAATTCTCTAAATTCATATTAGATTATGATCCCGACATAATTTTAGGATATAATTCTAATGGCTTTGATTGGCCATACTTAATTGAGAGGGTAAGAAATAGAAATGTTAAATTAGATATAGGAAGAAAAACAGGTTCTGAACCTAGCCAAGGTACATATGGACATTACTCTATAGTCGGTAGGTTAAATGTAGATCTTATAGGATTTGTTGGAAGTATAGAAGAGGTTAAAGTAAAAAGTCTGGATAATATAGCTGATTATTTAGGCGTAATGCCAAAAAATAAGAGGGTTAATCTTGAGTGGTATCAAATTCCAGAGTATTGGAACGATGATAAGAAAAGACAAATCTTACTTCAATATAATATGGATGATGCAAAATCTACCTATTTATTAAAAGATGCTTTCTTACCTTTTGGAGAGCAAGCTGCAATGATCTCTGGACTTCCATTAGATCAACTTTCTATGGCTAGCGTTGGATACAGAGTGGAATGGCTACTTATGCGGGAAGCTTATCACTTTAATGAATTAATACCAAATAGGGCAGAGAGAGAATATGAAGGATATAAAGGAGGATTGGTAATTTCTCCAAAACAAGGTATCCATGAGGATATTTCTGTATTAGATTTTTCTTCTATGTATCCTTCGATAATGATAAAGTATAACATAGGTCCAGATACTTTAGTTAAAGGAGACTGCGACGATTGTTGGGTAGCTCCAGAAGTTGGTCATAAATTTAGAAAGGCTCCAGAAGGTTTTTACAAAAAGATCTTACAAGAATTAATAAAGGAAAGACGAGACATAAAGGATAAGCTTTCTAAGACAGATAATGAATATGAAAAAAGAAGACTTGATGAAAGACAAAAAGCGTTAAAGATCATGACTAACGCCTTTTATGGCTATATGGGATGGTTAGGAGCTAGATGGTATAGTAGAGAAGGTGCTGAGGCTGTTACGGCATGGGGAAGAGAAATTATTTCCTCTGCAGCAAAAATAGCTGAAAGTGAAGGATTTGAAGTTATTTATGGAGATACTGATTCCATATTTGTTAAAGGAGATAAGAATAAGGTTAATGAGCTAGCTAAAGAGATAAGTGATAAGTTTAGTCTTGATATTAAAGTAGAAAAACAATATAAGAGAATATTTTTCACAGAAAACAAAAAGAGATATGCAGGTTTAACTTTTGATAATAAAATTGATATAGTAGGTTTTGAAGCTGTTAGGGGAGATTGGTGCGATCTTGCTAAGGATCTTCAGAGACAAGTTATCGAAAGAATACTTTTATCTAGCGTAGATGATGCAGTAAGATTAGCAAGAGAAACTATAATGAAATTAAGAAGAAAGGAGTTTAGAATAGAGGATCTAATAATATGGAAATCCTTAGATAAGAGCATAGACGAATATGAGGTTGAAGCCCCACATGTGTCTGCAGCTAAAAAAGCTATGAAGGCAGGATATGCAATATTTAAAGGTGGAAAAATAGGCTATGTTGTAGTTAAGGGAGCTGGTAAAATTTCAGATAGAGCAGAACCATATTTTATGGTTAAAGATCTATCAAGAATAGATGTAGACTATTATGTTGATAAACAACTAGTTCCTGCAGTTATGAGAATCTTAGAATCTTTTGGTATAAAAGAAAGTACCTTAAAAACTGGAGGATTTGATATAATGAATTTTTTTAAGAAGTAATTATATCTGAAAATGTGAGTATTTTAATATTATCTAAGCTTTTAGTTATCCCACCAATTCTTACTCCTACTAACATTTTCACGTTTTTGCTAGCAGCTAATTCTAGCAATCTCTGCGTAATCACTCCATCGAATATTATATATGAGACTTTGTTATCTTGTGAAGCTTCAAGCTTAGGAATTATGTCTCTAACTTGTACTCTTTCTACAGGATTCCAGTTCTCATCAAACATTATACCTTCAAGAGTTCCTGGCAATTTCTTAATCTCTTCCATTGCGGTTTGAGGTATATTTATCTCTATTTGCGGCTTTTCCTCTATTTTTTCAGGCTGTACTACAATTACCGATTGTCCTTGACCTTCCTCTTTAATAGCCGTTTGAACTTCTTGTTGTTTCTTTAAATATTGAGAAATTGATATCATATTTGATAGGGCTTTAGCTATTTCTTTTCCTGTTAATTCTTCTACTTCTCTGCCCTGAGGTGCTCTTGCTATAAAATCAATCTTAACATTGGCATTAATTAATTCCTTTAATATCAGGTCTCCCCCGTGGTCTCCATCAAGGAATGCTATAACAGTCTTTTTCTCTTTAGACAAGTCAACTATATCTTGTGGAATTTTACCGCTAGCACCTTCCACTGCTACAGTATTCCTATAACCGTACCGTAGAAGATTTATTATGTCGGCCCTTCCCTCGACTATTATTAAATTAGGATCAGTTAATACATCTGGACCTGCTGGTAGTCTTTCTATTCCAAACTCTGTAATTTCTCCTGTTTTTACTGCGCTGCTTATTTCATTTAGAACTTCCTTTATATCTAACGCTTTTCCTCTATTCCACGTACCAAGTATGTCTTTTGCTCTTTCTATTATCTTCTTTAATTTTTCTTCTCTTACGTCTTGAATTTCTTTCAATTCAAATTTTGCCTCATAAGGGCCTACTTTTTCTACGCTCTCTACCATTGACGCTATTAGTGCTGTTTCTACTCTATCTAAATTAGACGGAATTTCTATTATCCCTTCAGATTTTCCTGACTTAGTCTTCATATCTACTACTATTCTTCCTAGTCTCCCCTTATCCTGCAATTCTCTTAGATCAAATTCTTCTCCAAATAAATTTTCAGTTTGGCCAAATATAGCCCCTATTACATCAGGCTTGTCAACTATTCCTCCAACTTCGAAACTTAATTTAACTACATATTTCAAGCTTTATCACCTTGTAACATTTTTTGATATACTCATTATCATTTTATCGAATTCTTCATTTTGAACCTTTTTCCTCAAAGGTTCAAGTATTTCATTTAGCTTTTTAGAAGTCGCAGTTTTTAAGTCCATTGGATGAAGCTTTCCTTCTGCAAAAGTCTTTTCTAAGTCTCCGTAATTCCTAAATTCTATGTCTCCGCCATATTTAATGTCTCTCTCTATCTTTAGAACTTGATTAGGTTTAGAAAATATTATATATTTATTTATTTGCAATATGGGATTATTTTCTACAACCCCTTTAGGACAATAAGCTTTTCTTATTTTTTCTTCTATTTCCTCTTGCGAATCATTTATAAATATAGCTGTTTCTGGCTTTGATTTGCTCATTTTTATATCAGCCATTAATTCATCTTCTTCTTTGGTAGTGTCCATTCTTTGTCCTCCTTGAAGACCTACTAATAATGGAGTATGAATAGCTATTACTTTCTTCCTTCCCAGTTTCTCTGAAACGTCTCTTGCAAGCATATGAGCTTTTCTTTGGTCCGTTCCACCTAAGGCGATATCTAGGTCCAAATAAAATATATCGCTTACTTGCATTGCAGGATAAATAAGCTTAGACGTATCTAATTCTGCGTCCTCGGATTTTCTTCCCATTATAGTTAATGCTCTTCTCATTCTTGCAAGACTAGTACTTTTAGCCACTTTAATTACCAGTTCCCAATAATTCTTATCTTTTACAAGATCTTCTGCATCTATTACCCTAAGCTTAGCAAGATCAATTCCGTACGCTCCTAAGATCTCAACAGCATATTTTCCTGCTGTTTTTATTAGTTCCATATCGCCTCCTAACTTATCATTTATCCATGCATGCCATGTAGCCATAAGTACAGACATCTCTACGCCGGCATCCATTAAGTCCTTCACTTTTTGAGCCCAAATTAGCCATCCTATATGGAAAAGTCCACTTGGCTCAAAGCCTATGTAACCTTTTATTTTTTCCTTAGATTCCAGTTTAGATTTTAATTCTTCTATAGTTACAATTTCTTCAGTATTTTTTGTTATAAGTGATAGCCTATCTTCCAAGTAATCTTCCCCAAAAGAAAAGAGTAAGAGAAGTTAAAAAAGACCTATTCCTCCTTTAATTGCTTAAGAAAAACTATCACTGGATGATCTTTACCTAATTTTTCCTCCAAATCCTTTACTACAAGATTAATGTCAATATCTGAATTAAGTAGCCTAGTTATTAAAAATTCAGTAAAAATATACGAATTGGCTATGGTTTTCTCATCTAAATCTTCGTCGTCTTCTGTAAGCTTGAACTGAATTTGCCTCTTTCCTTTTACTAATGAATAGAGATATTCATCAACAACATTTTCTACACATACTTTATCTTCACATTCGCTTAGTTTTTCAAGAAGTGAGAAAGATCCAGGTGGCAATTTTACCATTTAATTTTTTCTAACACTAGTAAAAAAGTTATTATTCTCCCATTACTTTAACATTAACTGTTCTTGTTCTAGGTCCGTCAAATTCTAGCAATATAATTCTTTGCCATGTACCTAAATCCAAATTCCCACTTCTTACAGGAACTGTCCTAGAGTTACCAATAATTGACGATATGATATGAGCATGTCCATTATTATCTATAAGATTATGCTTAAATTCCCCTTCTGGAGGTACTAATTTTTTTGCCCAATCCAAATAATCTTGCATTAAACCCTTTTCGGCCTCGTTAACAATTATTGCGCATGTAGTATGCTTAACAAAAACATATACTACACCTTCATCAATAGATTTTGCGGTCTCTTGAATTCTTTCTGTTATATCTATACTTTCGAATTTGCTTTTAGTCTCTATTTTGAATTCGTGAGAAAATATTTTCATAAAGAACATTGTACTTTTAAATTTTTTAATCTAATGTTCTGTATGGATTTAGAAGGTATAGCTAGGGTACTACCAGAAAGCATAGCCAAACAAAAAATTTTAGAGTGGCTATCCGTATATAAAGGAAATAATCCATTTAATGAAAAAATAGCTAATATAATTATAAACGAAGTTAGAAATTCTGAAAAAGCTCAACACTTTAAGCCTACTCTGTGTGGTGTAAAGGCTGGAAATGCAGGACTAGGTTCAAGAGGTATAGGAGATCATTTAATACATTTAAAACTGTTTGAATTAAGCAAGAGAAAACTATCTACATTTGATGATGCTGGAATTTCAGAAGATACAATAGTTTCAGTAGATGGTATACATTCAAGACTTTCATATTTTCCGTTTTTAGCCGGTTTTCACGCAACTAAAGCTACTCTAAGAGATATAATGGTAAAGGGTGCAAGACCATTAGGTCTAATTATAGACATTCATGTCTCTGACGACACTGATATATCTTATTTGTTTGATTTTGAAGCTGGAGTTTCTACTATAGCCGATGCTCTTGGTATTCCAATACTTGCTGGAAGTACCCTAAGAATAGGAGGAGATATGGTAATAGGAGAAAGAATAAGCGGTGGTATAGGATCTGTAGGAAAAATTGGCAAGAAAATCTTGTTGAGATCTAACATTAAAAAAGGGATGAAAATTCTTATGACAAAAGGTAATGGAGGAGGAACTGTAGCTACTACTGCTATATATAATGGTATGCCAGAAATAATAAATGAGACATTGAAAATAGACGAAATATTAACAGCAAGAAAGATAAATGCAGAATTTATTGACAAAGTAGAGGCAATGACAGATGTCACAAATGGTGGTATAAGAGGAGATGCATTAGAAATCTCAGAAATGTCTAATTTAAGTTTTATAATAGATCAAGAGAAATTTCTCTCATTAATTAATAAAAAAGTTCTTGACATGTTTAACCTATTTCAAATAGATCCTTTAGGGGTCTCTATAGACTCTCTCTTGATTTTTACGGATGATGAGAACTTAGAGAAGGAACTTAGCAAGGAAGGATTAGAAGTAAAAACTATAGGTTACGTAGATGAATATAAAGGGTATCCTATATTGACATTAGAAGGTAAAAAGTTAGAACCTAATTTTAGAGAAAGTCCATATACTCCTATTAAAAAAGTTATAGGAAATTATTCTCCATATACATTAGACGAAATAAAAATATCTCTGGAAAAAGCATACAATAGCGCACTGGCTAAGAAAGAGGAGGTATTGAAAAATTTAAAAGTCACTTCTACATAGCAGATACAGTCGAGATAATAATGTCTGAACAGCAGTTTAGATATATAGTAAGATTATTTGGTCAAGACGTAGACGGTTCTATGAAAGTTCCGTATGCTTTAGCGATGGTAAAAGGGATAGGATACAATACAGCAAGAGGTATTTTATTGAAAATTGGAATAGATAAGGATAAAAGATTAGGCGAATTAAGTGACTCAGAATTGAAAAAGATAGAGGAATCTTTTTCTGATAAGTCTGCTAAACTTATACCTGCATGGATGTATAACAGAAGGAAAGATTTTGATTCGGGTTTAGATTTACATTTAGTAACATCAGACCTTATTTTCTATGTTAGGAACGACATAGAGAGGGAAAAGAAAATAAGAAGTTGGAGAGGAGTTAGACATATATATGGCCTTAAAGTTAGAGGCCAAAGAACAAGGACTACTGGAAGGGCTGGTACTACGGTAGGTGTTAAAAGAGGTAGAGGTGCACAGCCAGGCGCAGCTCCCTCAAGTACACCAGCACCTTCTTCACAGTCAACTACTCAAACCAAAAAGTAAGGTGATTTAAATGGGAGATCCAAAGAAAGGAAAGAAAAAATGGGAAGGTCCAGGTTTACCTTGGATTAGAGAGTTATTAAGATCTGAACAAGAATTAGTAGGCAAATACGGGCTAAGAAATAAAAAAGAAATCTGGTTAGCAAGAACACTGGTAAGACAATTTAGACATATGGCAAGAGGCCTTTTAGCATTACCACCTACTGAAAGGATGGTTAGAGAAAAACAACTTATAACAAAACTATATAGACTGGGACTTTTAAAATCGCAACAAGCCACCGTAGATGATATTTTAGGCTTAAGAGAAGAAGATCTACTTGAAAGAAGATTACAAACCATAGTATTTAAAAAAGGTATGGCAAGAACAATATATCAAGCTAGACAATTAATAACGCACGGACATATAGCAATAGGAGGAACTAAAATAACATCACCAGGATATTTTGTACTTAGAGATGAGGAAGATTTAATAGACTTCTACGCAGTATCTCCATTTAAGGCAAATCCACCTACCGTGGGAGTTCAAACTTCAGAAGAAAAAGGTGAGGAAAATGTCCAGCAGGCGTGAAATTAAGTGGGGTATCGCTCATATATTTGCATCACAAAATAATACGTTAATTTCAATTACAGATATTACCGGAGCAGAGATGATAGCTAGAGCGTCTGGAGGGATGGTAGTTAAAGCAGATAGAGAGAAGCCTTCTCCATACGCTGCTATGTTAGCTGCAAATAAGGCTGCTGCGGAAGCTTTAGACAAAGGTATGATGGCAATACATATTAAAGTAAGAGCTCCAGGAGGAGCAGGTCCTAAGACTCCTGGTCCTGGTGCTCAACCAGCTATAAGATCCTTGGCAAGATCTGGGTTTATAATAGGAAGGATTGAAGATGTTACGCCTATTCCACATGATACGATAAGAAGGCCAGGTGGAAGGAGAGGAAGGAGAGTATAAATGCCAATAAAAGTTTTATCTAATCAAGGTAATTTTCTTTCTTTAGAATTAGATGATTATCCTTTAGAATTTGTGAATGCTATAAGGAGAGCTTCAATATTATATGTACCAGTAATGGCAATTGATGAGGTATATATTATAGAAAACAATAGTCCGTTATATGACGAAGTCTTAGCTCATAGATTAGGTTTAATTCCATTTACTTCTGATGATGCTATAGATTTCTATAGATCACCAGACGAGTGTGCCTCATGTACAGACAATTGTGAAAGATGTTTTACCAAGGTATACATAGACGTTGAAGCAAAGGATTCTGAAAGAATGGTTTACTCAAGGGATATAAAGAGTGACGATCCTAATGTAGTTCCAATAAATGGGGATATACCAATAGTCTTGTTAGGCAAAAATCAAAAGTTGTCATTGGAGGCAAAGTTAAGGTTAGGCTATGGGAAAGAACATATAAAATTTAGTCCAGTATCTATGGCAGTAGCTAGATATTATCCAAAAGTTGAAGTTTTAGGTAATTGTGAAAAAGCAATTGAAGTATGCCCAGAAAAGGTATTTGCTATAAAGGAAGGCAAACTTGAAGTTGTAAATGAAACTGCTTGTACATTATGTGAAGAATGTTTACGATATTGTAATAATATAAAAATCAGTAGTGTAGATAATAAATACATTTTAGAAATAGAGAGTATAGGTAGTTTGAAGACTCAAAGAATTTTAATAGAAGCTAATAAAAGTATAGCTCGTAAACTTGATGAACTTAAAAAGAGGGTTGAATCTTTATGAGTAGAACAGGAAGTACAGACATAATGGTTAGAAAACTTATAAGTAAACTTGAGGCTCAAGAAAAGCCTATATGGAATGCAGTAGCTGAAATGCTCGATGTTCCATCAAGGAAAAGATCTTATGTAAATTTATATAAAATAAATAAATATAGCAAAAAGGATGATGTAGTCCTAATACCTGGAAAAGTATTAGGAATAGGAACTTTGGATCATCCAGTTACAGTAGTAGCACTCGATTTTTCTTCTAACGCTAAAAACAAGATAGAACAGTCTGGTGGAAAGATATTAAGTTTTTATAAGGCAATTGAAGAAATAAAAGATTTTAAAAATGTAAGGTTGATGAAAAAATGACTGAAGAAAATATAATTATAATAAATGCTGAAAATCAAATATTAGGTAGAATGTGTAGCAATATAGTAAATCTATTAAAAGATGGTAAGAAAGTATACATAATTAACTCAGAAAAGGCAGTAGTTAGTGGTCCAAAATATAGAGTTATAAACGGATATAAATTGTTCTTTTCAGTAAGAACTCTTTTTAATCCTTATAAACAGGGAATTAGAAGACCTAGAAGTCCAATAAATATAGTAAAGAGAACAATTAGAGGAATGCTGCCCAAAACTCCTAAAGGTATTAGAATGCTTAAGAACGTAAAAGCATACATAGGGATACCTAAAGAATTTGAAGGAAAAGAGTTTATACGATTTGATAATGCCGATGTAAAAAGACTTAAAGGTAAGTATGTCACATTAGAGGATGTAGCAAAAGAGATGGGGTGGAAAGTATATGTCAAACCAGCAACAAAATAACGTGATTATAACTAGTGCTAAGAGAAAAATGGCTAGCGCTAGATGTTATATTTATCCTGGTAAGGGAAGAGTATTCGTGAATAATGTACCAGTAGAAATAATACCAATAGAGGTAGTTAAATTGAAAATTATGGAACCATTGCTATTAGCCGGTGATGGTATTTTCTCAAAAATAGATGCTAAAATATATACAGAAGGAGGAGGTCTAATGGGGCAAGCAGACGCTGCTAGAATGGCATTAGCTAGAGCTATAATAAAATTCACAGGAAGTAAGGAAGTTGAAGAAATTTATAAAGCCTATGATAGGTCAATGTTAGCTGGAGATCCAAGACAGACAGAATCAGAAAAATGGATGAGATATAGTGCTAGAAGATGGAGACAGAAATCATATAGGTGAAGTATTATGATAGTTCCGATAAGATGTTTTACGTGTGGTTCATTAATTGCAGATAAATGGGAACCTTTTATAACTAGAGTAAGTGCCGGAGAAGACCCAGGTAAAGTTTTAGATGACTTAGGAGTTAGAAGATACTGTTGTAGAAGAATGTTAATCAGCCACGTGGACATTATAAAAGAAGTTATAAACTATACTAGACCGATTTAGGTGATAGTATGTCAGCAGATGAAGAAAATAAAAATACTGAATTATCCGAAGAGGAGAAAGCTGAATTACAAAAATCAGAAAAGGGTGCAGTAATAGAATTATTAGTTCCACTAGAGACTTATTTATCTTCTGGAGTTCATATTGGGACGCATAGCTGTACAAGGTATATGGAAAAATTCATCTATAGAGTAAGGCCAGAAGGTCTATATGTATTAGATGTTAGAAAAATAGATGAAAGGTTAAGAATAGCTGCTAAATTCCTTTCTAGATTTCAAGCATCATCTATCCTTGCAGTAGCTTCTAGACCCTATGCATTTACTCCAGTTCAAAAATTTGCGGAAGTTGTAGGAGGTAAATCCGTCACAGGAAGATTAGTACCAGGGACATTAACTAATCCTTACCTGGAGCACTTTATGGAACCTGAGGTGATATTAATTTCAGATCCTAGAACAGATTTACAAGCCATTAAAGAAGCTGCTGACATGGGAATTCCAGTTGTTGCATTCGCAGATACTGATGCTAAGATAGACTATGTTGACCTTGTGATACCAGCTAACAATAAGGGTAGGAAGTCTCTAGCTTTACTATATTGGATCTTGGCTAGACAAATATTGAGGGAAAGGAAAGAAATTGCTACAGACGCAGATATACCAGTAAAGGTAGAGGAATTTGAGGTGAAACTAGTTCAATGAAAAGAATGCCCGCAGTAGCCGGATCATTCTATGAGTCCGATCCTCAGGAATTAAAAAATAGAATTGAGTGGAGTTTTAATCATCCAGTAGGACCTGGAAAAATACCTGAAATTCCGAAAGATAAAAATAAGAGAGATAACTTGTTTTTTATAGTTCCGCATGCTGGCTATATTTATAGTGGTCCAGTTGCGGCTCATTCTTACTATTATTTAGTATCAGAAGGTAAACCTGATATAGTAATAATATTAGGCCCAAATCATACGGGTTATGGTTCTTATGTTTCAGTATGGCCTGAAGGAGAGTGGGAAACTCCTTTAGGCGATGTAAGAGTAAATAAGGATATTGTAATGGAATTAGTGAAATATTCTCAAGTAGTTGATATAGATGAAAAAGCTCATTTGTATGAGCATTCGATTGAAGTTCAGATACCTTTTCTCCAATATTTTTTTGATTCTAATTTTGAAATAGTACCTATAGTCGTAGGTTTACAAACTCCAGAAATAGCAGAATATTTGGCTAATGGAATTTATAAGATATTAGATAATCATAAGGACAAAGATATTGTAATTCTTTCTAGTAGTGATATGAATCATTATGATCCTTATGATGTAACGTATAAAAAGGATCAAATGGCTATAGATAAGATAGTTCAGTTAGATTATAAAGGACTATATGAGGTAGTTGAAGATAAGGATGTTACTATGTGTGGATATGCTCCAGTAATGGTTTCAATGATTTTGGCTAGAAAATTTAATAAAAAACCTTACATACTTAAGCATGCAACTTCTGGTGATACTTCTGGCAGCAAGGACTCAGTAGTGGGATATCTTGCAGCGAGATTTGGAAATTAATATTCCATTATGTTTTTCTGGCATTCCTACTATAGTTAATAATCCTCTTCTTATAGTTAATATAAAACATAAGATAAGATTAATTGATAGAAAACCTAGGATTGACATTTCAAAAATATTTAAAGAAGCTACTGGGTTTGAGTGCAAATTTAATATTGATATAGAGAACAATCTTCCTTTTTCATCGTATTATGTTATTATTACTAAATTTCTGATAGATCGAGCGATAGGAACATGTGAATTGCCAATAACTTTAGATGAAGAAAATGAAATTATGAGAATGATAGATGATGCGTTATACGATTCTGAATTAATTAGAGCACTTAGAACTGCACAGTTTATGAACTCCTCAATTCTCTATAGAGATAATGAGGATCCAGTAAAAATTTCATTTCCTTCCCTTAAAATAAGGGTGCTATATAGTTTTCCAATACGGATTAGAGACGACTTAGATAATTCTATAATACATACCCTAGGTATGATACCGGTTAAATTTTCTGAAAAATTTTCTCCTGATTTAGTAAATCTAGAGAATGGACTATGGCATTCGCTGTATTCTATTTTTTCTCCTTATACTAATAATTGGAAAATAATATGGGATCTAAATTGGGCTACGTTTATAGAGTTCTCAAACTTGGTGGAAGTTTAATCACTAATAAGAATGTACCTTTTTCGTTTAATGAGGAACTAGTAACTAACGTTGTGAACGTGATAAAGAATTTTAAAGTGATATTAGTTCATGGTGGAGGAAGTTTCGGGCATTATGAAGCTTCGTTAAGTAAAGAAAATACTCAAACTAGGACAGTTATAGCTATGCAGGAATTAAATCTAAAAATATTGAAAATTTTTAATAAAGAAAACATTCCTGTTTTTCCTTTACCAGGAAGATATTTCACAATTAATCAAGTTTTGGAAATATTACAAAATAATCTAATACCAATAATTTATGGTGATATATTGCCAAATGGAAATATTATTTCTGGAGACGATATAACGTTAACTATAGCGAAACACTTTCATACAGAAGCTCTCTTTGCTACTGATGTTGAAGGTATAATAATAAATAATACTGCTGTGAGCTTGTTAAAATCTCTTGATGATTTTAGAGAAATAAGAACATCTCAATTCGATGTTACTGGTGGTATAAGAGAGAAATTAAGGAAAATATTTCAATATAAAGTAAATTCCCTCATTTTTGATGGTAGAAATCCCACAAACATATATTATGCATTGAGTGGAAAAAGAATTGGCACTTTTGTGGAGGCGGAATGATGATAAGTAACAGGAAAATAGAACATGTAGAAATTTGCCTATATGAGGGAGTTGAGGGATTTACTTCAACTCTTTTAGATAATGTTGTTCTGGTTCATAAAGCAATGCCAGAGATTTCATTTAATGATATAATTACAAAAACAAAGTTCTTTAACAAAGACATTTCCGCACCTTTAATGGTAACTGGTATGACTGGAGGTACTGCAGACTTAGGTAAAATAAATGAGACAATAGCTTCAGTAGTAGAAGAGTTGGGATTAGCTATGGGAGTAGGTAGTCAAAGGATAGCTATAGAAAACTCTTCTGCAGAAGAGAGTTTTAAAATAGTTAGAAAAGTAGCACCATCTTCTCCTATTATTGCAAATATAGGAGCTCCGCAACTTACTAAAGGTTACGGTGTTAAAGAATTAGAAAAAGCTGTATCTATGATAGAGGCTGACGCTATAGCCATTCATCTAAATCCTGCTCAAGAAATATTTCAACCCGAAGGTGAACCAGATTATTCTAAAGAAATCTTGGAAAAGTTGAAAGACATTTCAAAATCTTTGAAAGTACCTATAATAATAAAGGAAACAGGAACTGGTATTTCGATGGAAACAGCAATATTGTTTTCAAAATATGGGTTCAAAAATTTTGATGTTTCTGGACAAGGAGGAACTAGTTGGATAGCTGTAGAAATGATAAGAGATAAAAGAAAAGGGAATTGGAAAGAACAAAGTGCATCACTTTTTGCTGATTGGGGAATTCCTACTGCAGCGTCTATAGTAGAAACAAGATATTCCGTTCCTGACTCATTCATAATAGGTAGCGGAGGAATAAGAAATGGTTTAGATGTTGCCAGAGCTATAGCCTTAGGTTCTGATATAGGTGGCATGGCAAGTCCTGTTTTAAAGAGGGCAGTGGAAGGTAAAGATTCTCTCAAATCGTTTTTTAATAAAACTATTTTTGAATTGAAGGCCGCCATGATGCTTACTGGATCTAAGGATATAGAGGAACTTAAGAAGACTAATATAGTAATTTGGAAAGATCTGAAAGATTGGATGGGTTCTCGAGGAATAAGCTTATCTATTTATGATAAATTAAGAAAGAGAGAATAATGAACTTAGAGGAGTACTTTAAGGAAATAACAGATAACGTTAATGAGACTATAAAAAGTTACGTGAAAGGTGATACAAAAGATCTTTATGATGCATCTATGTATCTCTTGAATGCTGGTGGTAAAAGACTTAGGCCATTAATTTTAGTTTCTTCTTCCGACCTTTTAGGAGGAGATAGAGAGAGATCATATAAAGCAGCTGCTGCAGTAGAGGTTTTGCATAATTTTACTCTGATTCACGATGATATTATGGACGAAGATAATCTTAGAAGAGGAATTCCAACAGTTCATGTAGTTTGGGGCATTCCTTTAGCTATATTGGCAGGGGATCTTCTTCATGCAAAAGCTTTTGAGATACTAAACGATTCTCTAAAAGGACTAGATAGCCAAAGATATTATTGGGCTATTTCAATATTTACTAAATCTATTATTATAATTTCTGAAGGTCAGGCTATGGATATGGATTTTGAAAAAAGATCTAATGTATCTGAAGAAGAATATATAGAAATGATAAAGAAAAAAACTGCACAATTATTTTCATGTGCATCTTCTCTAGGAGGTATAATAGCAGGAGCAAATGAAAATACTGTAAATAAACTTTCATCCTACGGTTTAAATCTTGGTATTTCTTTTCAGATAATAGATGATATTTTAGGTCTAACTGCAGATGAAAAAGAGCTTGGAAAACCAATTTATAGTGACATAAGAGAAGGAAAAAAGACAATATTAGTAATTAAGGCTCTAGAAAAAGCTACTGCTAATGAGAGAGATGTGATAATCAAAGGATTAGGTTCTAAAAACCAAGAAGATGTAAAAAAAGCTGCTGAAGTAATTAAATATTTGGCTTTAGAATATGCATATTCTTTAGCAGAAAAATACTTAGATAATGCGCTAAATGATATTTCCTCTATAGAGAGTAAGAACGAAATAGCTGGAAAGGCTTTAAAATACCTTGGTGAGTTTACAGTTAAAAGGCGAAAATAATTTGCTATTAATCCCTGCAATTATAGCATTTTTTATTACTTTTGTAGCTACAGACTGGATTATCAAGATCTCTAAAAGTAGAGGGTTTGTGGGTAAAGATATAAATAAGAAAGATAAACCCTCAATTCCTGTCTTAGGAGGAGTTGGTATAATTGCAGGATTTGTTGGTGGAGCTTTCACATTGTTAGTTACTGATCCAAGCGGAAACGTAATTTCTGCAGTTCTTTTATCCTCGCTTTTAATAGCATTTTTAGGTCTCTTAGATGATGTATTAAATTTGAGGCAGTCAGTAAGGGCTTTTACGCCGGCATTAGCTTCAGTACCTTTAGCCCTTTTTAGCGTGGGACACTCAACAATTTCCATACCTTTTTTAGGTCCAGTTAATTTTGGAGAATTCTATTACATATTCATAATACCTATAGCTTTGACAATATCAGCTAACGCATTTAATATGCTTGAGGGGTTAAACGGCTTAGGAACCGGAATGGGTATAATAATGTCAGCAGCTTTAGCAATAATAGGCTTAAGAAGTATAGGAAGTATATATATTTCAGGAGAATTGGCACTGGTTCTTTTATCTTCACTCCTAGCCTTTCTTTATTATAACAAATATCCTGCGAAGGTATTTTTAGGTAACATAGGTACTTATTTCATTGGTTCCGTAATAGGTTCTATAGGTATTTCTGGGTTTATGTTAACCGCATTAGCTATACTGTATATTCCTTATGTCATAGAATTCTTATTGAAGGCTAGAACTAAATTTAAGGGTATTTCTTTTGGTAAGATTTCTCCTGAAGGTTATCTTTACTGGGATGAAAAACCCAATTCGCTAACTCATATAATAATGAAACTAGGCCATTTCAAAGAGTATCAAGTAGTAGGTATAATATGGAGCATAGAAATAATATTTGCTGTAATTGCAATTATTTTACAGACCACTATTATAAGAATATAATTTTTATTTATAAATGAGATATTAATATCTTGAATTTTTACATGAATACTATTTAGATAGCTCTATCTTAAGAGTTATTCCATTATTGTTATATCTCTATAAATTTCAATTACTTTGAGATTTATTAATAATAGATGTATTATCAGTTATACTAGTATTTATATTCTCAATTCTAGAATAGGCAATTTAAATTGTTTTATTTTATTTCCTATAAAGTAACTATTTTTAAATTATAATGACAAAATTCTTAAATAGTAAGTTTGTAGTTAATTTTCTGATGTTTGGAGAAATTAAACTAATGTTTGTTACGGATTTACATGGATCAGAAACTGCTTATAGAAAGACATTAAATGCGGCAAGGATGTACAATGTCGATTACCTTATTATAGGTGGGGACATAGCATCTAAAAATATAGTATATATAGAAAGAAGAGGAGATAAATATTATTTTGATGGTAATGAAATAGATATAAAAACTGTTTATGAGGATGCCAAGAAGTATGGTTACTATATTTATGTTGCGGATAAAGACGAAATACAGAAAGTTATGGACAATAAGGAATATCTAGAATCTACAAAGAAGGTATTTATAGGAAAAACAAATAGATAACTGGATTAAGATAGCTGAAGAAAAACTAGTTAATACTAATATAAAGGTATTCTGGAGTTATGGCAATGACGATCCATTATATTTAGACGAAATTTTCTCTAAGTATAATATAAGAGATGAAGGAATATTTGAATTAGAAGAAGGCAAGACTAATACTTTATATCTGATTTCATATGGGTATGTAAATCCTACACCTTTTAAAAGCTACAGAGAAAAACCCGACTCTACTATATACATAAAAGGAGAGGATTACTTAAAGAAAATAGATGATCCAGATAAGGTAATATTAAATTTTCATGCTCCGCCATATAATACTAAACTTGATATAGCTATAATCAATGGTAAGGAAAGAGAACATGTTGGATCTAGAGGAGTAAGGGATTTAATTGAAAAATATAGACCTCTACTAGGTTTACATGGTCATATAATAGAGTCTTCTGATACGGATAAGATAAAAAACACAATAATAATTAATCCAGGAAGTCTAGCTAATGAAGGACTGTTAAAATATTCAATAATAATCCTAGAAAGAAAGCTAGAAGGCATAATGGTCAAATATAAAATAAAAGGAACTGCTATCTTATCTGGATGAATTATTTGTAGAGTTTTTTGTTAAAGTAATTCCAATGAGCTAAAGTGATAAGAAATAATTGTTAATGTAGAGAGATAGTGGGATAAACGCAAAGCAATTTTAAATTAACTCATTAAAAAAAGGAGAATTAAAGTGAATATAGAAGAGAATGTAGTTAGATTCCAATGGGGCTGGAGGGATTTGAACCCTCGATCACCAGGGCCCAAGCCTGGCATCCTAGTCCAGGCTAGACTACAGCCCCACAATACTAATGTGTAAAAAACACTTTTAAAAGTTTATTATATATGGGTTGGATCTTCCTCTCCATGGTAGTTAATAGTCTAGGCTTTAACCCAGACTTACCTTAAGCCGGTGACCAATAAGCGCTAACGCCCGGCTACGGCTGCTCCCTTCCGGACCTGACCGATTCACCCGGTAAGTATGGAACATCCTCTCCCTCCGAAGAGGAAGTCCATAGACGTTAGCCCTATTGGGCGGCTTTCATTGTACAGCCTGGACCTAGACTATTACTTGCCATAGGGAGGAAGTTACTGGTGCCCGCTTTACGCCATGCGGGAATAGGAGATGGCGAGTCTCCCCACCCTACCCAACCCATTAATACTTCTGCAATAAGGTTTTTGAAGTTAATGCAAAAACAGTGATGGCTAGATTAGATAAATCAGAAGAAACTTAATATTCAGCTCAAATAATACTGATTTTTAGTAATTTTTATGTATTTTGTTATATTCAAGGCTTATCTGAATCGCTATTAAATAATAACAGTATTAATGTTTGTTTAATATTAGTTGTGTTTTTATGGTAACATTTATAAGCCCCGCTGACAATAAGATTTTTGCCGGGGTCGCCTAGCTCGGTTAGGGCGGCGGCCTGCTAATCGTCAAGCAGGTAGCCGTTGGGGGAAACCCCGCGCGGGTTCAAATCCCGCTCCCGGCGTATAAATATATTGTAATTAATAATTTTTCTGAGCGTGGTAATATCCATAAATAAAGTGTAACGCATTTAGGAATCGAGACTTGATGCAATATGTTAGTGTTTTTCCTCTTCTATAAGACTAAATATCTGAAATTAAGGTATAAATGTCGATTTTTTAAACAATTTATTATATAATAATTAATTTAATTATTTTTCGCTAATTTAACTCTGTTAAAAATGGTTTATTAAAGTTTTACATTGAAAAAAATAAAAATAGGTAAAAATAAATTATCATGACCTTATATGGGACTTAAAAATCTAATTATCGCATTATTCCAACTTGATAAAGATTGGACTACAAGAATAGTAATGGCAATGTTAGTTATGGGTGTAATATGGGGGCTTTTGGGTGTAATAGACTCACTCATGGTCAGGCTTCAGGAAACAACGTGGGGTACTTCTGCACTACTTATAGAGACATCACAAGAATACTATGGCGCTATAACTCTCCACGCTGAGAGGGACTTATTTGGTTTTGCACAACAAGTAGAATTTGCACTATTTATATATTTCACTATAAAATTATTGAATTTACAGCCAAAAGCTAAATGGCTCTTAAATATTTCCTTTATTCTTATTAATATTTCAATGATGTTTATGGAAGGACCTATAGTAGTATATCCTACATTTAATGATAATTACTTTTCAGCTACAGATTGGTATTACCTATCACCAATGGGGATTCCATCTTATTCTCAATATGTAGTTTCTCCATTATTCTTTACAGGATGGTTACTTCTAGATGCATTCACATATTTAGCAGGAATATGGATAATTTACCATTATTATATAGCTGCTAAGACATTAAAGGAAAAGTTACCTATAGGCTTAGTATTTTTCCTTATGGATACATTATTATATACTATAGGATACTCTGGAGTTACTGCTGCAGATATATGGGATGTTCTAGCTTATGCAGGCATAGTAAGATTAGATCCTATAGCTAATCAGATAGCATTTTGGATATTCGGTCATGCTATAGTATATATGGCATGGTTGCCAGCAGTTGGTGCAATGTATTTGCTTATTCCTATTTTGGCTAATAAGCCTCTATATAGTGATAGGATGGGAAGAATTTCAGCACTGCTTTATCTAATATTTTCAAACAACGTTCCAATACATCACTTATATATGGTAAACTTACCAGTAGGAATAAAGATATTGCAAGAAGTATTAACGTATGCAGTAGTAGTACCATCAATGATGACGTTCTTCAACTTATGGGCAACAACAAAAGGAGCACAAGTAAATTGGAATATAATAACAGCGTTTATTTCAGCTTCTTTTGCAGGCGCAATAGCCGCAGGAGTAACTGGAATAGCAAATGCTACTATAGCTTTTGACTCTATAGTACATAATAGTATGTGGGTAGTTGGACACTTCCACGCTATGATACTTTTATCTATAGTTCCAGCTGCTATGGCAGTGCTATATTTTATGATACCTATGATGTCTGGTAGACAATGGTATTCTGCAAAGTTAGCATGGACTCACTTTATAGGCTACATAATAGGTGCTGTAATGTTAATTATAGGAATGGAAATGATAGGATTTTACGGCATAGTAAGAAGAGCAGAAATTTATCCTAGATTCGAGCCTGGATTAGTTTTTGCAGAAAATCTGGCTACTGTAGGAGCTTTAATAGCAGAGTTAGCAACATTAGGATGGTTCTTAAATCTAGTATTAACATTAGTTAAAGGAAGAACTGCAAAGTTAGAGGGACTAGGTGTAGGAGAATTAATAAATACAGTTGCTATGTCCTTAAGTTGGGAAAATGCCAATATGAGTTCATTGATAAAATTTAATAATAATCATAAAATAAGTAGAAGTATGTTAAAGAAAGCATTAGGAATAGATTGGGTATTAGGAATAATTGGGGCATTATTCATAATAGCTAGTGCAATACCACTATCTCTAGGAGGAAATATGTACAATGCTGCACCATGGGCATGGATAGTGCTATTAACAATAGGTATAGTAATGATAGCATATCCAGTCTTAAGAGGATCTAAAAGCATTTAGTTAGTTTTTTTAATATTTAGTCTATAAATTAAGTCTGTTAAAGGTGATTTAGATGGATAAACAAGAAAGATGGGAATTAATTTGGACCTTATTTGTTATTGTTCTATTTGCTATTGTTATTGTTGGTACTCTTCCTCAAGATTTTATAGTCGGAGGAGTACCGAGTACATTAAGTGAATTACCTAATGACCCAAGTAGTATAGTTAATGTTCATATAACCTCTTATCAATATCTCTTTAAGGTTAATGAGAGTGGTCCAGTTAATTCAGAAGAATTAGGTAACCCATTCTACTATAATTTAATAGTAGCTCATCCACATGAATGGTTAAATATATCTATGACATCAGCCGATGTAACATCTAACTTTTATTTCGCTGACTATTCTGATAGAGTAATTACTGATCAAATAGTTCCTGGTTTGGTTGCTTATGATGCGTTACCAGTGCCTAACATAACTGGTGCATATGCGTTCGTTGGTGGAGAATTTAATGGTCCATGGTTTAGTTATCAAACAGGATTACTATTAGATATTCCTGCGTCTGGTTACATTACTCCTAGTAACATGTCTGCATATATTTCTCAAACATCTAAAGCTCAATCTATAGCGCTAGTTGGCGATCCTTATAATCCTCCAATAATATGCCAGACTACTACTTCCACTCCCTCATTCTATCTAACTGGAAGCGATTATGGAATATTCAATAGTACTGTCCCAGGTCCAACATTAGTAGTTAAGGACGGTTCGTCAGTTACAGTAAAAATGTATATGCCTACTCCAGATAATGACCATAACTATCTCTACAACTATTCAGTATCTGGTAAGCCATATGCTGTAACTAACGTTACAGTTGGTATTTATGCCGTATGGTGGAACGGAACTATAACTCCAGTAGTTACAGAACCAATAAGTTATAATTCAACAATGACTTTCCACTTTACTGCTACTGCCCCAGCATATGTATATGGATTAATATATCCAGTATACTATAACTATAATCCAATGGGGCTATCAACTAAAATCGGTCCATTAATAGGTATACAAAAGGGATACGTAATGGGATATTGGGGAACTATGTTGGTGGTGAGCTAAAAATGGTGAGTTTCTTTAAAGTATTAGGCATAGGGTACGTATTGGCAATTGCATTACTAGTATGGGAATTAGCGGATGCTACGCTACATGCGGCAGCAGCGCCTTATACGTTAGTATTTACTATAATGGCATTCATTGGATTTATATCATTCTTCCTATTTGTGTACTTTGCACCCCAAGAAGAAGGTAAAAGTTAAATTATTTTTTTAAAATTTTCTTCTATTTTCTTTTCAATCTCTTTTTCTTCTATTTTCTTTATTTCTGATATTTTCTTGATAGTGAATGACACATTGCAAGGCTCGTTTCTTTGATTTTTTTCATATCCCATAAATGGTGAATCAGTTTCTGTAACTATACTCTCCAATGGTACGCATTTTACTATTTCTTGTCTATTTTTATCTCTTAGGAGTATTGGAGGAATAGATATGTAACCTCCCATATCTATAAATTTCTGAGCATCTTTTGTGCTTCCTTCATAAGCATGTAATACAAATTTTATTTTATATGAAGGTAATAAGTTTATTAAATCCTTATTTCCACCTCTAGAATGAATAATTATAGGTAATTTTCTTTTTTCTCCTTCTTTGAGAAATATCTTAAGTATTTCAATTTCCTTTTTCTTTAAATTCTGATCTTTAATCCAGTAATAATCAAGTCCTACTTCGCTTATTGCTTTAGCTTGATCGAGAAGTTTTAATATTTTTTCTACTTCTTCACTTTTTTCAATATATTCCGGGTGAAAACCTATTGCTGGAAGGATATTTGAATATTTTCTAGATAATTCTAGAACTTTTAAATCCGATTCTAGATCTACTCCTGCTTCAACAATAACTATCTCACATTTGTTTATCACTTTATCTCGATCTAGATCAAAATCTTTTGTATGCAGATGAGCGTGAATATCTGTTAGCACAAAAAAATTAAAAAATTATATTTAAAAAATTATTTCCATGGTTCTTTCATAAGTGTTATTTTTACAGCGTTATCTTTTTCATCAAAAATTACTTTAACTAGATCTCCTTCTTTTATTTGGAATTTTTGTCTTATCTTAGCAGGTATTGTTACCTGATAGTTCCTACTAACTTTGACTATTTCTTCTACTTCCATTTAGATCACTATGTTACCTATATAAGTAGTGGTATATAAATCTTTTTTTAGTTATGAAAAAATATCATTTGATGATATAAGTGAGATAGTTCTTACTATTGGAACATTTCAGATTTATATATTAAGTTGAAAGCAGGAGTATTTTGTATAAAAGCTTAATTCATAGGAAAAGTTGAAATCTAATCCTTATTCTACAATGAAAAAATATATATATGAGAATTTACATTCTTTATATGTGGTTAAAATGGAACAAACTCAGATTAGTGGATCAAGAATAAAGTTACCATCTGGAAAAGATGCTGGATTAGTAGATATATTGTCTTTTTGCTATGGATTGTCTGAAACTGATGTTCAAGTACTTATTGCGTTAATGAAAGGAGATGCTAGGGGTACTGAAGAATTAGAAACTGAATTAAAATTGTCTAAAGCTTCTATAAATAGAAGTTTGAATAAACTTCTTGAAATGGCTTTAGTCATGAGAATTAAGGAACCTGGTAACAAGGCAGGAAGACCAAGATACTTATACAAGGCAAAAGACTACGGAGAATTGAAATCAAAGATATTACAAGACATTAAAGACTGCTCAGAAAAAATGGCTGATTTAGTAAATCAAGAATTTAAGCCATAAAGTCTCCTATAACTTTATTCAATAGATTTTTCTTTTAGCATGTTTTTTAGTTGTTTTGAATTGAGGTTAGGAATAGTTTATGATCAATTAATAGCTCCTATATTTCCAGGAGGAGGAGGGGTACATTCTCTAGAAGTTATAAAGAGGTTAGCTAATGATTTTGAAATTGTTTATTTTCCATCTAGTAGACTATTTTTAAAGTGGGGAGATAGAAAAGATGAAATTTTACACAAAGCAGATTATATTGGAAAAATTGTTGAGATTCCCGAGATCTTTTATGAAATGTTAGATAAATACTCAGAATCTGCTTATAATACATTCTTCTTCGAAAAATTTTCAAAAAATATGTCAAAAATTTATGCTAAATATACTAAAGATATTGAATTCTTATATGAACCTGATCATACGACAGCTGATATTTTTTTCATATCAAAATTTTCTGGGAAAAAGTTCGGAATTACCTTACATACGCCTTTATTTTATAACAATAATTTGGAGTATCTTAAAGAATTAATACGAATTAGATTTAACAGATGTTTAATATATAACAGAAGAGGATTTATAACTAGTTATCTATACAATGCCTTATACCTTAAAAGAGTATATACGAAATTACTAGATTATTCTCCGCCTTCCTTTATAGCCAGCGTAAGTGAAGGACCTCTATTCTATTCTGCACTATATAAATATTCTATTCCTTTAAGAATACTTTCCCCTGGTAATGCTTTTGATAGTGATTTGTTAAAATATCGAAATGTTCTTGATAAGGCAGACTACATGATATATTTTGGAGTTTTAGCTGAACATAAAGGGGTTCTAGAAATTCCTGATATTCTTTATCAAATTAGGAAAAAGGTGAATATCAGCTTAAAGTTATTAGGCAAATTTTCTTCAAGATGTATCGAAAAATTGTTTTGGTTAAAAGCTAAAAATCTTGGTGTAGATAAGAATATAGAATTTCTAGGTTTTATAGATAAGCATAAGGAAAAATCTAAATTTATAGATATTGTTTCAAAGGCGAAACTTCTTCTATATCCTTCTCATATTGATTCGTTTTCTTTAACAATATTAGAGTCATTAGCTCTAGGCCTACCAGTAGTTTCTTATGACATTGTAGGCATACATTCAATATACAAAAATATAGACGCGGTAAGGTTAGTGAATGAATTTCATAAAGATGAATTAGCTCGAGAAGCCGTTAATATTTTACAGCTTGATAGAAATACATATAGCGATTTATTAAATAATAAAAAAATAATCGATTTTCTAAATTTTTATTCATCATGGGATAATGTGGCTTTAGAAGTAAAAAAATATATTTTAGAGTTTGGGAAAAAATAATAACTTGATAAAATATATGGCAGATATGACTACTTTAATATTCTCACCACATGCAGATGATGAAACTTTAGGTTGCGGTGGATCAATAGCTGCCAGAAGAAGCTCTGGTGAGGAAGTTTATATAGTATTTATGACTGATGGTAGATATGGATCTCCTTTACCTGAAGAAAGGGGATCTAAAGAGCTGATAGAAACGCGGAAAAAAGAGGCATTAAATGCTTTAGAAATTTTAGGAATTAAGAAAGATAATATATATTTCTTAGATTTTGAAGATGGCCATTTAAGTAAGAGCAAAAAATTAGCCTTATTAAAAGTCGAAGATATAATTAAAACTGTAAAACCTAATAATATATATTTTACATCTCATATTGATGCTCATACAGATCATAGTACTACTGGAGAAATAGTTAGAAAAGCTATTGGAAATTTGAATATAAATGTTAAACAGTACTCATTCATGATTTGGAAACCGCGATTAATAGCACGAGACTTAAATATATCTATAAAATTTATAAAAAGCTACTTCTATAAACCAAGAATAGAAGTCGTAGATATTTCCAAATATCTGAATATTAAGTTAAAAGCATTAGAAGAATATAAAAGTCAAGTAAAATGGTTTTCAAAAGAGTTTCTATCTAGATTTACTACAAATTATGAGACTTTTTTCATATAACGTTCATATAACTTTTTATATAATAAATTAGGGTTAATTAGAAATAAAAGTGATGCACCAACTAGTTTTATTGATGTAATATCTTTAGCACTATTCATATACTTAATGGCTAACAATAGTGCTTTTAGTCTATTATTTAGTGAAGTACTATCGTATATGGTAAAGTAGAAAGAATCTGCGATATATTCCAAAAAAGCAAGTTTTCCTACAAATGTATTTTTAAAATTTGTTTTTATTCTTTCAGAAATTTTAGATCCAAATTCATAATCTTTCCTGTTTTTCTCTATAAATTCTGACAAAGTATATTTTCTGTTATATACAAAATAGTTTCCACTATGTAGTCTAAATAGTGTTAAAGGTTTTTCGTCTATTATTAGTCTACCTCTTGAATTAAGGCCAAAATAAGCCATTACAACATCAATAGAATATCCTATATATCTTAATTTATCTGTATCAACTATGTCTCGTTTTATGCATTCTGAACTTAAATTAAAAGACATATTCGATAAAAACTTTTTTGCTGTTCTAATGTTTTTATCTGAGTATTCTATTCTATGTTTATTTTCTCTTCCAATTTCCTTGCCTTGTTCATCAATAAAAATCTTCGAATTGTTATAAAACGCAATATCTGCATTAAATTCCATTTTAACTGTTTCTAATTTATTAGATAAAAACATATCATCATCGTCTAAAAAACATAATATTTCGCCATGGCTTTTATCTATTCCAAGAGCTACTTTTTCTCCTGTAGCTTTAGCATCGGTATAATAAGTATAAATCCCGTTTGATTCTAAGTATTGATCAAAATCTGAAAAATTTTTTACTACTAATATTTCATATTCGTTTCTAGGTAATGTTTGATTTAGAACAGAATTAACAGCATCTAGTAAGAAATTCTTTCTATCATGTGCAGTAATTATTACTGATATCATTACCAAACTTTAAATTTTATTTACCTAAAAAGCCTTATATGAAAGAAATAGTACTATCAGAAGATATATTGCCTAATTTATATGATATTTATAAAGAATCTAAGTTCAAGCATCCATTATTGAATCCGTATCAGATATACGCAAGACAAAATATTAGGAAGATCAAATTTTTACTCTTGAAAGAAGGATATACGTATTTTAATGTTAGAAAAAATAGGTATTTAAAAATACTTACTGCAATATTTCCATTAATTACATCGAGAAACTATGAAGATGAGATAAAAGATTTTATTAGGAATTACAAAAATTATTTTGGAATAACAAAAATTCTACACGTATATACTAGAAATGAGTTAGATTATATAAAACTGTTTAATAATATAGAGAAAGAAAATTATTCATATGTGATAAATGACGATTCATGGAAACCAAATAGAAAAATTAATTATTATGTGAAATTAGCCGAAAAGGAAAATATACATATAATCAACGAGTTTAATTTTGATATCTATAAGGAATATTATGAAAACTGTTATTTACAAACTTTAGAATCTAAAGAAAGTACAAAACTTCAAGCAGGTTATAAATTCTTTGAATATCTAGCCAAGAAAGATATGTTAAGATCTGTATTTGGTTTACTAGATAACAAAATTATTTCTGGAGTTTTCATATTATACGATGAGGAAAGTCGTATAGGATATTATATAGACGCAGCTTCTTCACAAGAAGGTAAGAAATTGGGCGCAAATTACTTATTGCTTTATAATCAGATAAATTATTTTAGAGAAAAAGGTTATATATTGGATTTAGGAGGAGCACCTTTAGGAAAACTAAAGAAATGGGATGATATATTCCTATTTAAGAAAAAATGGGGGAAAGTAGTGGACATGCCATTGATTACTTTGAAGAATTTCCTAACTGTTATTTTGTATAAATTTAGGAAATTCTAGACTTTCTCTTTAGTATGGCATAAGTCAAGCCATATGGAAGTGATATTGCTAAGGCTAGTCCAGGTATTAAGTTATAAATAAACTTTCTTGGACCACCATAGTATTTTATTCCGAAGCCTACTAGCGGAATATAACCTAATAGTATTGGATAAAAGAAAAATCCTATAATTCCTATTAAATAATAACTTCCAAAGTAACCGTACCCAGTTAGAAAAGTAAAATTTGTTAAGCCGTCTAAAACTAGCATCATATCATATTTTGATCTCCAAAAGTTTCTTTTTGCCTCAGAAATAGAATCACGGAAATTATTTCTTGAATGGAGTTTATTAAGATGAAGGCATCTTCCTTCAGTAGGGCCTACTCTAAACTTTTCCTTTTGAAATTTGGAATAGACCCAAATATCTTCATCTCTTTCATATCTTTCATCAAACATCCCTATTTTCCTTAGAGAATCCATATCTATTCCTGCACATCCTAAATTAGGATTTTCTTCACCAGGAGAAAGAGGCTTATTCATTTCTTTTTCATCGTAAGCATAATGCATCCACGTCAAAGAAAATCCCTGTCTTAATTTTTCTATCATTTTTTTGACCCCGTCTTGTGGTAGTACTACATCACTATCGAGCATTATTATATATTTTTCTTTCGTTAGAGAAAGCATTTGATTTCTCAATGCAGCCATGTTTACTTTTTTCATTCTATGTACTTTTACATGATATACGTTCATTTCATCTATTAATTTAGTTAAATCTTCTCTCTCTGAATTATTGAAAACAACGACTTTTCCTTGAGTTATTGCGGACGAGATTGATCTTTTGACCCATTCTATATTATCTTTAGGACCGACTGGAATTAATATCTCTGTCACAAAGATCAAATTGTGAGAGAAATAAAAAAAGTCGCAGTGATAGCTCACGGATATGGATATAGAGGTTACAGTGGAGAAGGAAAAGTATATTTAGAAGGAGTTAATGCGCTAAAAGATCATAATTTAGATTATATTTTAGTAACATTTTCTAAGTTAAATATTAATGACAATGAGTATGTAGTTCCATTTAAATTTAGAAGGTTTGATAAATATCAAAGATTACTTGTTTGGTTTGCAGCAAGAAGAATAAAACCTTTATTTTTCCTTAACCTTTCTGGAGTTCCAATTCCGTTGTCCAAAATCTCTCCTCATATAATATATGCAGGAGCCCCAGCAATATCTTCTGCACCCACAAAATATTCCTCTTCTCTATTTTGGAAGGCTTACCTTTTCCCATTTAAAATTATAGCAAAAAAACTTTCGGAGGAGGCTAAAAAATCTTATATTATCGCAAATTCTTTTTATTCATTACGAAAAATTGAAGAAGCGTATAATACAAGGGTTAGAAAAGTTATTTATCCACCAGTGGACGTCGATTTTTACAAGAAAGCTTTTACAGAAAAAAGAAGTGAAATATTTCTCTCTATAGGAAGAATAGAAAAGGGAAAGATGCTAGAAAACTCAATAAAACTCTCAGCTAAATCTGGCATAAAAGGAATAATAATAGGTTCGTTAGGAGATAGAAAATACTTAGAATATCTGTATAGATTAGTTAAAGAGCTTGAAGCTAATATAGAAATATATACTGACCTTGCTTCAGATAAAATCCTCGAAATAATGAAAATAGCCTCAGTATATTTTCATCCCACTATAGGAGAACATTTCGGAATACCAGTAATAGAATCTATGTCTGCCGGTTTAATACCTATTGTTCCACGAGAAAGTGGAAGTTACGAAATAGTTCCAGAATATTCATATAATAATCTTGATGAGGCCTCTTCATTATTAAAAAACGTTATATATACCGATATAAAAACTAGAAAAGAATTATCTGAAAAAGCTGATTTCTTTAATTCCAAAAGATTTAAAGATCAACTTTATGCAGAAATTTCAAATTTTATTAAGTAACTCATTAAGCTTATTTACTAGCTTTTTCTTTTTATCCAATATATAGTCCTTCTTAGTTATTTTCCCATTATTTATAGTACCTACTATAGCTTCGCTAGTAGCAAAATATACTATGTTCGAAATTATTCTATCTTTAAGCAATGGATAAATTGAGCTAGAATCAAATATTGCTAAATCAGCAATATAGCCTTCTTTTATTTTTCCACCTTTTATCCCAAGAAGTTTATAGCCATTTTCTGTAACTGCCTTAAACACATCAAGTGCTTTTACTCTTGTATCCCAGTACGAGTGCCTTTGTAGAAGCACTGCAGTCTTCATTTCTCTAATTATATCTAAAGAATTATTGCTTGCTGCGCCGTCTGTACCTAATGTTACATTTACTCCTTTGGTTAGCATTTCATAGAATGGGTATGCTCCAGCTGTAGCTAGTTTCATGTTTGATGTAGGGCAATGAGTAGCACCCTTAGCTTCCTTTAAATAATCTATTTCCCAGTTTGCTATCCAGCCTAGATGAACTGCATTTACTAATCTAGTTAAACCAAGGTCATGTAAGTATTCAACAGGGAATTTTCCTGTTTTCTTCTTATTATCGAAAATTTCTTTTCTAGTCTCTGAAACATGAATATGTATCCATGTTGACGTCTTTTCAGCAAGTTCTTTTGCTCTAATTAGAGTCTTTTCCTCTACTGAATAAACGCTATGTACGTTAACTATTGGGAAAAAATTCTTACATTTTTTTAATTGATACTGCTTCTCTTCTACTTCTTCTGGTGAGAAAAGAGAATCGAGAAATGTATAGCCGGCTGCTGCCTTAATCTCGTATTTTTCAGTTAGTTTTTCTATATCATCTGGATTAAAATACATATCAACAAAAGCAGTAGTACCAGATGATAGCATCTCTAATACTGAAATTTCACTTCCTAACTTCATTAACTCTCTTTGCATGCTTTTTTCGAATTCCCACATTTTATTTAACCATTCAGTCAATTCAGCATCATCGTAGTAACCTCTTAATGGTATCATAGCAGAATGAACATGCGAATTCACGAAGCCAGGAGTTATTATCCATTTGCTGCAATCTAATTCGTCTCCTTCAATTTCTTTGCCTATACTTTCTATTAACCCATTGTTTATAACTATGTTTGAATTTTCCATTATTTTTTCCGAGTCAACTAGAAATCTGCAATTTCTTAAAGTATATGTTTTATTTTGAATCTCCACTCAAACTCTCCTAATTTAATAGTTTCGCCTATAATTTTTAATTTTCTTTTAAAAAGTGGAGCATATGTCACAAAAGTTTCTGCTTCACCTCCTTCGAATGCTGGATTAAATCCAAATTTCTTTGAAGCCAAGATTATTTTTTCTATATCTTCTCTACTTACTTCTTTGCCTACTAATTCAAATGGAAAACCGTATGCAGAAGCTGACGTTATCACATATTCGAATCCTTCATCTATTAACTCTCTCATATAGTTTTCTTGATTTTTCCTCCATAATGGTGAGAAAGTTTTCAGATTAAGCTTATTTGCGATAAAATTAATATTTAATCTCTGATAATCAGAAAGTAATGCTCCAGATACTATTCCTTCTGCTCCTAATTCCTTTGCCTTAGAGAATGCCAAGAAAAGATCCTCTAACTCTTTTTCTTTCAGACCAGAACTTTCTTGAAAGAATATTGGTATTCCCAACACTTCTGCTTGATATCTCGTAAATTCTACATTAGGATACTGAAACATCCAAGAGTCTTCTCGTTTAGGTAAAATAGTTATAAGGCATATAACATTAAAACCTTTAAATACGGCCCAATGGAGTGCATATGTACTATCTTTTCCTCCAGAATATAATGCACAAAGATTATAATTCATAACAATATATCATGTGTTCTGTCCAACCTAATAATCCCATAGCTTTTACCTTTATTTCCTTTGTTGGTCTTAATTTTTCAAAAGTAAAATCATGACTCGATATCCTTAAGCCTTTTTTACCATATTTCAATATAGTATCTTCTAGGATCTCATTAGCTCGAGTAGATAGATAAAGAGTTAATACGGAGACTTTAGGAATTAGAATACTAGATAGCGTAACCATATCGCCGCATATAACTTCTACATTATCATTTTTTGCTTCTCTGCATAACCTTTTATCTATTTCAACCCCTATGGCTTCTCTCACATAGAATTCTTCTTTGGCTATCTTAATTATTCTACCATCTCCACAACCTAAGTCTAATAATATGTCATCGTTCTTTACTTTGGCGCATCTTAACATTTCTCTTATTACTTCTGGCGGAGAAGGAACAAAAGGTACTAACACACTAAATAAAGATAAAAAATGTTATTAACTTTTTATGAAACACTCTTTTAGTTATTTCTTTTCTTTAGAAGATCCAGACGATTCAGAACTACCGGATTTCTTTTTCTTCGCCACTTTATATCATTTAAGTTTTAAGAATAAATAATAGATAAAGATTATTGATAGAAAAGAGTCTAAATAGTTATTGAAATATCTAATGAAATCTTATAAAAAATATTTATTTCTTATTTACTTATATATTAACATTGACACAATCTATCATTATAACATAATAAAAACTAATTATTTTTCTATATATAGAGAAGATAAAAATTTAAGATAAAAACTATGTACTTACGTAAAATCTCTATTTATAGACCAATTTTATTTATTTAAGTATTATTTTACTCTTTGTAAAAATATTTATTTTTTTAAGTATATCATCTATTCTGTTTATGTTTTTTACTGAATTTAATGTAGGATCAACTAACCTTATTTCTTCTGTTCCAACAAAATAAATATCATTAGCCAAATTAATTAGCTCTATAAAAGAATTTACTTTCTGATAATTAGCTTCTATAAAAGATTTTTTGTAGCATCCTAATAATGGTTGTGGATAGTCTAATAAAGGCAATATAATATCATAGTCTTTATTACAAATTATGTTAATTAACTCTTTTTTTATGAAGGGAAAATCGCATCCGGTTATAAATATCTTATTTTTGGATAGAAATGGAATAGCATACCTAATAGCCTTTATTGGGCCTTCTCTTTTCTCGTCTATTATCAATTTAAATTGATTATTTAGCTTTCTCCTAACATGAGAAATTATTATAGGACAGTCAAAATTTTCGGCGACTCTTTGTAACATTGATTTTCCTGAGATGCAATACTCACATTTATCTGAACCAAATCTTACTGAAAAACCGCCTGCCAATATTATAGTATCATAAAAGTCTTTGCACAATAATTTTCTCACCTTTTCTATATATCTTCCCTCTTTTTAGTATAGTAAACATATTAGCCTTGTTTATTTCATTATATAACCCAACTCCCCATCTTAATGGAAAAACTTTTCCAGATTGCTCAGTCAATAAATAAACAGAATCCATCTTATGTTGGACTTCTATATCTTCTCCTAATTCTGCCTCAGAAAATTTCCTTACTTCTGCATCTAATAATCTAGAAATTAGATGTAATCCGTGTTCATGAAATGATGTTACAGCGGAAACTATCTGACCAGGTAAAATAAGGAAAGGCTTATTTTCTATAACTCCTACTCCACACCGTTTGATTATATTGGTAGACACTCCTTCAAAGAGAAGAGTCCCAAAGTATGATACAATTTTCTTTATGTAATCCTTTTCTCCCATTGACGATCCCCCAATGGAAATTATAAAATCGTATTGTAATGCTTTCTTAACGAATTCCTTTACACTCTCTTCGTTATCTTTTGCAACACCTAGGTAAGAAACTTTTCCAAATGTTTTTAATAAGGAGATAATAATAGGGCTAATTGAATCTGGTATTCCTTCTCCCTCTTCTCCAATAGGTATTATTTCATCACCACTAGCAAAAACTGCAAAATTTATATCAAGAACCTTAAGCTTGATGGTTTTTTGATAAGATAATACGCCCAAATGATACGGTTTTATAATCTCTCCTTTTCTTACAATAATCTCTCCTTTTCTTACATTTTCTCCTTTTTTCATAATATCTTTTCCTTCAAAGACATTTTCCTTAACTTCTATGTATTCGTCTTCAATTTTAGTACCTTCAATTCTAGCTACAGTGTTTGCTCCTTCAGGGATAGGACTTCCTGTAGTAACATAATAAGCTTCTCCTTCCTTTATTCTCGGAATTTCCTTAGATGCAGGATAAAGTTTTCCAGCAATCTTCATTTTTTTACCTAAATCTCTAATATTGAACGCGAAACCATCCATGGCAGATATATCTCTCAAAGGTATCTCTACGTTGCTAAATACATCTTCAGCACTAATTTTTCCTACAGCATCAAATAAATCAACGTATGCTGTTCTTACTTCTGGAAATTTGAGCTCATCTATCTTTTTTCTAGCATCTTCTACAGGGATAAGCATCAATAATAGTTATGATAAGAAATATTTATGGTATGTGTATTTCAAGTGTTCGGGAAAAAAGATTCTGGGAAGACAACTGCAATCGAAATAGCTATTAAAAAACTAGTATCTAATGGGTACTATGTTGCTGCAATAAAACATTCTCACCATATAATCAATTCTGAAAATAAGGATACTATGAAATTTGAGAAAGCTGGAGCTAAAATTGTTATATTTCATAGCAATGACTGTGCTCTTTTCTTTGAATGTAGCAATTACGATTACATTAATCTTATACCAGCAGATGTTATTTTAATAGAAGGATTTAAAAATATCAATATTGGGAAAAAAATTGAGATAAGGAATGTAAATGAAGCAGAATATATAGCTAATCAAATAGTAGAAGACGCTAAAGAATGCAAAAAGGAAGTAAAAATGGAAATAAACGGAAAAATTGCTGAAAGATCTTTCCAAAATTTAGCTATATTTAATTTACTTAGAAGTCTTAAAGTTAAAGAGGTAAAAATTATTGATTGAAGGATCAGATATAATATCTCTTGACTGTAATTCATCAGTTTATGACGCAATATTTTTCATGAAAAGAAGGAATATAAGAAGAGTTGTTATAACATGCGAAAGGAATCCATTAGGTTTATTTACTGTAGATGAAGCACTAAAACAAATTCTGTATTCTACTGAAACTAAACTTAAAGATATAAAA